>JAZQXK010000154.1:0-17939 GCA_045632785.1 Faecousia sp. | reverse complement strand
TTAAACAACTTATCATAAATTGTCCAAGGTGTTTGTTTGTATCAATCGTTATTCAATTTACAAGGTACATTCCCCAACCGCCCGAAAGCAGTTAGCTTGCCTATCCTATCACACTCACAACCATTTGTCAAGAACTTTTTTAACTTTTTTGAAGTTTTTTCAAGATTCTTTTTGGAGGTCGTCTGTGACAAGCGACTTTTGCATTATATATCAGGCTCTCCCAAATGTCAAGCATTATTTTCAAAAAAGTTCAACTTTTTTCCACAGGGACAAAGTGCGCAACATTTATAATCAAAATTCTCCACATATGCCGCAGATACAGCGTTTTTCCAAACAAAAACCGCCGACCCGAAGGCCGGCGGCAGAATGTATTTTCAATAAATTTTCAGCAAAGTCCTTTAGTTGCCGTCTTCGATCAGGCCATAGCCGCCATCATTTCTGCGATAAACCACCGCAAAGGCACCGGCATTATCCTCATCCCGGAAGGCAAAGAAGCTATGCTCCAGCAGGTTCATCTGCAAAATTGCCTCCTCCTGGGTCATGGGCTTAATGGGGAAACGCTTGGTGCGGACGATCTCAAACTGCTCCTCCGGCATTTCGGGAATGAAAGAAACTTCTTCCACACCGGCAGAGCGGACGAAGGCATCCTGGCGAATTCTTCTTGCCAGTCTTGTTTTATTCTTCCGGATCTGGCCTTCAATGGTGGCCACGGCTGCGTCAACAGAAGCAAACATATCGGAAGTGCTTTCACTGGCACGGAACCAGGTGTTCGCCGCGTGCAGGGTCAATTCGACCTTGTTGCGGTTCTTCTCCACAGAAAAAGCGACAAGTGCTTCGGTCTCACCGTCAAAATAGCGGTCCAGCTTGGTTACTTTTTTCTCCGCATAAGCATGGACATTTTCGGGCAGGCGGACTTTCTTTTCACTGAATTGGAATTTCATAATGTGTCGCTCCTTTCGTATGTGCCGGTAGACCGGCTTGTCTATACTATACCACAGTTTCGTATTAGCGACAAGGGGCGCGCACAATTATTCTCCGAAATTCTCCTCATCCAGCAGGTCTTCCAGCAAAAGATTGTAGATCAGCTCCGCTTTTTTCAAAAAAGTCCGCTTCATGGCTGCCGCCTGGGGCTGGTTGGGCGCCATCAGCTCCAAGGTCATAAGATGGCCCTTTTCATCATCCAGAGCCAGGCGGGTGGTGTATGTGCCGTCTTCCTGGGGGGTGATCTGCGCATCAATAAACCGGCTGCGTTTTCTATCCAGATTAAACCGCTCCACTGCCTTTTTGACCTTTTCCCGCACGGTAAAGGCCACGGAATCCTCCATGACCGAGCCATTCTCCCTGCCCTTGGGGGTAATAACATAATAGCCGGAGGGTTCCTCCTTCAAATGCTCTGTACGAACCAAAAAAGACAGGCACTCGCTCACATCAAAATAAGACAGCTTATCATCCTGATAGCAAAGCTCGTAAATTTCATCCAGGGACAGAGGCCACTCCACTCTGGCGGTTACATATAAGATCAGCACCTTCACATCCTTGGTGCCGGTAATAAATCCATGGCGCTCCACGGCTCTCCCTCTCTTTCTTTCTTTTTTCTCATTATACTATGTTTATATAGAAATTACAAGCCGTTGCACATATATTTCCCCTGGGGCATAGATTGTTCCGGGAGGTCTTAAATATGAACAAAACCCTTGGTTTTTCCTTTGTTGGAGGTGACCGGCGGATGCAATGGGCAAAAGCCGCCCTGCTGGAGGCCGGTCAGCAGATCGTCCCTCTCTCCCACTGCACCCACTTGATCCTTCCCCTGCCCGCCTTTCGGGGCGGCACGGTAAACGGCGGCCCACCCCTTTCTCAAATCCTGCCGGAGCTTCCCCGGGGCACTACGGTTATGGGCGGCCTTTTAGAACCGCACCGGGAGGAGCTGCTGGCAGCGGGTCTGATCCCTGTGGACTATTATTTACACGAGCCTCTGATTGCGGAAAACGCCCGGCTCACGGCGGAAGCCGCCATTTTCCTGGCTGCCGGGCAGCTTTCCGTCACTTTGGAAAACAGCTCCGTACTCATTGCGGGCTGGGGACGCATCGGGCAGCTTCTGGCGTGGAAGCTGAAGGCTCTGGGGGCATCCGTAACCGTATCCGCCCGAAGCCCCAAAGACCTTGGGATGATCCGTGCCCTGGGCTTCACCCCCATGGTCACCGGGCAGTGGGAGGATCTGTCACTATATAATATAGTATACAACACCATCCCCGCCCCCGTTTTCCTGCCCCGGCACATGGAAACCGCCGGAGAAGACTGCCTGTTCATAGAGCTGGCTTCCAGACCCGGCTTCCCGGAAGGCGGAAGCAGAAGCATAGAAAATGCACCGGGTCTTCCCGGCATTTACGCCCCGGAAACGGCGGGAAGACTGATCGGCAGGACAATTCTGGAACTCTGTCACCCGGAAAGGAGGCCCTATGGATAAGACGACTTTGGGATTCGCTTTTTGCGGTTCCTTCTGTACCTTTGAAAAGGCCATGGGCAGTCTTGTGACCCTGGCCGCAACCTACGAAAAGGTGATCCCCATTTTCTCCGGGGCGGCATACGAAACCGACACCCGCTTCGGCAATGCTGCCGCCCATGTGCAGCGGGCACGGCAAATTACAGGAAGCAACCCTCTGCATACCATTGAGGAGGTAGAGCCCATCGGCCCGAAAAAACTGCTGGATCTTTTGATCGTTGCCCCCTGCACCGGAAACACCTTGGCAAAGCTGGCTCACGGCATCGCTGACGGCCCTGTGACCATGGCGGTAAAGAGCCATTTGCGGAACGGCCGGCCTGTGCTTCTGGCAGTCTCCACCAATGACGGACTGGGAGCAGCCGGGGAAAATATCGGAAGGCTCCTGACCAGAAAAAACATCTTCTTTGTGCCTCTGCGCCAGGACGATCCCCACGGCAAGCCCACCAGCCTCATTGCGGATTTTGATAAGCTGCCCCAGGCTGCGGCAGCAGCACTGGAGGGTCGGCAGCTTCAACCCCTGCTTCTGTCATAAGGATCTCAATTCCCTTTTCCCAAAAAACAAGCGCATACGCCTTTCTATACTCACCTGAAGTGCGGTGTCTTCTCTTTTCGGAGAGCAGCCCGCCGCTTCAGGTGGCAATTTTATGCTTTCTTCTTGTATTTTCCCCGCAGGATCACGGAGAAGACCCCCCTCCACAGCAAAAAAACTCTGCCCCCGAAGCCGGGAAGCAGAGCTTTTTTTGAAAAAGAAGGAAAATATGAAAAAACTTAACCGCTATACACCTATATCATACCGGGCAAATATTAAGAATGTAAGCCTCAGGATGTGAAGTTTCTATTAAGTTCTTTCTTATGCCAAAGCTTCCGCCAAGGCGCCGGTAATTTCCGCGCAATGCCTGGCTGCCTGAGCTTCAAAGACAGGGTACTCCACAAAAGAGCTGTTGTCTGCCTTGTCGGAAATGGCACGAAGCACCAGAACCGGGATGCGGTTGCGATAGGCAGCGTGGGCAATGGCTGCGCCCTCCATTTCCGTGCAGAAGCCGCCGGTGCGGGAAATAATGGCCTGCTTTTCCCCGTCCTCGCAGACAAACTGATCTCCGGTGACCACTCTGCCCACCCGGTAGGCAATACCCCGCTCCCGGCAGATGCTTTCTGCCAGAGTGCGAAGCCGGTCGTCTGTGGGGAAAGCCAATACATCCATACCGGGCACCTGACCCCAGGGATAGCCGAAGGGCGCAACGGTGAAGTCATGGTACATCACATCCTGAGAAATAACCATATCTCCAATGTCCAAGGAGGCATCCAGAGAACCGGCAATGCCGGTGTTCACAATGTGGGTCACCGCAAAAAGATCCACAAGGATCTGCACGCAAAGGGCCGCATTGACCTTGCCTACGCCGCACTGAACCACCACCGCAGGCAGTCCCCGCAGCTTGCCTTCCCAATAGGAAGCCCCGGCCTTTTCTGTAACGGTGATGTTCTCCATCCGGGATTTGAGCAGCTCCACTTCAATGGCCATTGCGCCAATAATGCCTAATTTTTTCATGGTGTGACTCCCTTCTCTTACTCCGCATAACGCATATGCTTTTCATCCAGATTCTTTAAGGTCTTTTCCACAAATCGGTAGGCCAGATACTTTGCCATAGGCAGGTTCATATCCCGATAATTGCCGCAGTCCCTTGCCGCTGCCCCGGGCACATCTCCCTCAAAGTCCGCCATAAAGGTAAACAGCTCCAAAAGCAGCTCTTTAATATCCGGGCTTTCCAGATCGCCTGCCAGCAGAAGGTAGAACCCGGTGCGGCAGCCCATAGGCCCAAAGTAAATCACCCGTTCTTTCCACAAGGGATGGTTACGCAGAAAGGTGGCCCCCAGATGCTCCATGGTATGCACCTCTGCGGTGTACATTACCGGCTCTTGATTGGGGGCAGTCATGCGGATATCAAAAGTGGTCACGGTCTGATCGCCCAGGCGATCCTTTCGGGATACATAGACCCCCGGCTCCAGAACCAGATGGTTCACAGTAAAGCTGGCAATTTTCTCCATGGCTTCGTCCTCCTGTTGTTGCTTTTTACGATTCTATGATACTCCAAGAGCCTTCTTTTTGCAAGTCCCCTTTCCCCTTCTTCGTCATTTTCACAGGTAACTTTTTCCCCGGATTTCCACTGTCAGTATCCCCAAAAAGGAAGCTCGTATTTTGTTAATTTCTCCAACTTTTCAATCTACACATTGACATTCTGCGGAAAAAACCTTATGATATCGATGGTTTAATATCACCATATCAATAGGTGGAATTTTGCCTTTTTTGTAGTTTTAGCACAATACAGTAAAAACGGAACGAAATCCCTTCCGTGGTTCCGTTCCCAAAGGAGCATTCTTATGATTCAAACAATGGAATCCCTCCGTGCTTCCGTTATGGGTCTTGGCCCCCGGGTGCTGGCTGTTGCCGCCGCTCAGGATGCCGAGGTTCTTCTGGCTGTCAACAATGCCCGGAAGCTGGGTCTGGCCACTGCCATTCTGGTTGGTGACGAGCCCCAAATCCGTGCCATCGCCCAGGAGCATAACATCCCCCTGGATGAGCACACCATCCTCCACGAGGAAGACAAAATCCAGGCCTGCCGCACCGCCGTCCATCTGGTTCGCCAGGGCAAGGCCGATGTGGTTATGAAGGGCATCGTGGATACCTCCCTCATCTTAAAAGCCGTTCTGGATAAGGAGATCGGTCTGCGGGACAGCCCCGTGCTTTCCCATGTAGCCGTCTTTGAGGCCGATGGCTTTGACCGGCTTCTGTATGTTACCGATGCCGCCATGAACATCGCCCCCGATCTGGAGGCCAAGAAGCACATCCTGCGCAATGCCGTTAAGGTAGCTCACGCTCTGGGCAACCCCGACCCCATTGCCGTGGCTCTGTGCGCCGTAGAAAAGGTCAACCCCAAGATGCAGGCCACGCTGGATGCCGCCGCTCTGGTGGAAGCAAACAAGGCCGGCGAGATCACCGGCTGCCGTGTCCTGGGCCCTCTGGCTCTGGACAATGCCATTTCTCCTGAGGCCGCCAAGCACAAGGGCATCAACGATCCTCTGGCTGGCTACGGCGATATTCTCCTGGTTCCCGTCATCGAGGCCGGTAATATGCTGTATAAGTCTATGGTATTTATGGCAAAGGCGAAGAACGCCGGTGTCATCGTCGGCGCCAAGG
This sequence comes from Faecousia sp., assembly GCA_045632785.1. Lineage (GTDB taxonomy): Bacteria > Bacillota > Clostridia > Oscillospirales > Oscillospiraceae > Faecousia. Next base: position 12,246 of record JAZQXK010000154.1, on the reverse strand, counting down.
CTCCCGTGGTTCTCACCTCCCGGGCCGACAGCGACGAGGCAAAGCTGAATTCCATCGCCCTGGCTCTCATGATCGCCGCCGGGACGAAATAAATAAAGGAGATGCCTATGGAAGAATACAAAGTATTGGCAATGAACTTCGGCTCTACCTCCACCAAGGTAGCAGTGTACGAAGGAGAGAAGGAAGTCCTTCTCCATGTTTTCCGCCACACCCCCGAGGAAATGGCTCATATCTCCACCCTGGAAGACAATGCCGCATTCCGCAAGGGTGTCATCATGTCCTACCTCCGGGAAACCGGCGTTGACATGAAAGATCTGGATGCCATCGTAGGCCGCGGCGGTCTGGTGCGCCCTGTTGAGGGTGGTACTTATGCCGTCAACGAAGCCATGCTGGAAGACCTGCATAGCTGCAAATACGGCTTCCACGTGTGCAATCTGGGCGGTATTCTGGCCTCCGAGATCGGCAATGAGCTGGGCAAGCCCGCTTACGTGGTAGATCCCCCTGTGATCTACGAAATGGCAGAAGTCGCAAGCCTCTCCGGCCATCCCGACTTCCCCCGCCGTCCTCTGTGGCACGCCCTGAACCAGAAGGCCATTGCAAAGCGGTTCGCCGCCGAGCAGGGCAAGCCCTATGACTCCCTGCGCCTGATCGTTGCCCATATGGGCGGCGGCATCACCGTAGGCGCTCATATGAACGGCAAGGTCGTAGATGTCAATAACGGTCTGGAAGGCGAAGGTGCCTACACCGGCGAGCGTCCCGGCACTCTGCCTGTTCTGGAAGTTGTCCGTGCGGTTCTGAACCAGAAGTACGGCAAGACCTACGAGGAAATGCGCCATGTATTCTGCATGAAGTGCGGTCTGGTGGGCTACACCGGCACCAACGACGGCAGAGAGATCGGCCGCCGCATTGCCGCTGGGGACAAGGAAGCTGAGCTGGCTTACCGTGGCATGGCTTACCAGGTTGCCAAGGAGATCGGTGCTATGGGCGCTGTGCTCCACGGCGAAGTAGATGCCATCATCATCACCGGCGGCTTCGCCTACGATCCCATGCTCATGGGCTGGATCGAGGAATATGTCCGCTACCTGGCTCCTGTTCATATCTACCCCGGCGAAGACGAAATGCTGGCTCTGGCACAGGGCGCAATCCGCGTGCTGTCCGGTCAGGAAGCCGTCATGGAATACTGATATGGCAAGAATCAAAATCATCACCGGGCATTACGGCAGCGGCAAGACAGAGTATGCAGTCAATCTGGCCCTCCACCTTGCCAAAACCGAGAAGAATACCACCCTGGCAGACCTGGACATCGTCAACCCCTACTTCCGCTCCTATGAGCAGGCCCAGCGGTTGGAGGATGCCGGGATTCGGGTCATCGTCACCTCTTGCGGAGGCGTTGCAGACATTCCCGCCATCAATCCGGCGGTGCTGTCCGTCTTCCAGAATGAGGATGTGACCGGTGTTCTGGATGTGGGCGGCGACCCCATCGGCGCAAGAGTGCTGGCAAGATTTGCCCCCTACCTTGCAAAGACAGAGTTTGAGTTGCTGTTCATTCTCAACGCCAATCGCCCGGAAACCAAGGATGTAGACGGCGCCGAGAGCTATATGCGGGCCATTGAAGGCCAGTGCCTGCAAAAAGTCACCGGCATCGTCAATAACACCCACCTGTGCGGCGAAACCACCCTGGAGGATATTCTCAAGGGCGCAAAGCTGGCAAAAGAGCTGTCCGAGCGCACAGGACTCCCCATTGTACACCATGCGGTCACCAAGAGCCTTGCACCCCAGGCGGCAGAGCTTTTGGAGGAGACCGTTTTGCCCCTGCAACTTTACATGAAAAAGCCCTGGGAAGTGAATTTTAGTGAGGAGGATTCGTCGTTATGGCAGGAATCGTAACCTTCCAGCGGGACAGATGCAAGGGCTGTGAACTTTGCGCTCTGGTCTGTCCCAAGAAAATCATCGTAATGGACACCACCGCTACCAACCGCAAGGGGTATCACCCCGCAACCGTGCCTCCGGAAGATATGGAAAAATGCGTGGGCTGCGCAAGCTGCGCCAAGATGTGCCCCGATTCCATCATCACCGTAGAGCGAGTTTAAGGAGGTCCCTATGGCAAAAGAACTTTGGAAAGGCAATGAAGCCATTGCCGAGGCCGCCATTCGTGCAGGCTGTAAGTATTTCTTCGGCTACCCCATCACCCCGCAGAACGAAATCCCCGAATATCTGTCTCTGCATCTGCCCAAGGTAGGCGGCTGCTTCCTGCAGGCAGAATCCGAGGTCGCTGCTATTAACATGGTCTACGGCGCTGCCGGCTGCGGTGTCAGAGTTATGACCTCCTCTTCCTCTCCCGGAATCTCCCTGAAGCAGGAAGGTATCACCTATATGTGCGGCGCAGAGCTGCCCGCAGTTATCGTCAACATGATGCGTGGCGGCCCCGGTCTGGGCACCATTCAGCCTGCCCAGGGTGACTACTATCAGGCCACCCGCGGCGGCGGCAACGGTGACTACCGCCATCTGGTTCTGGCTCCCGCCACCATCCAGGAAGCTGCCGACTTCGTGCAGCTGGCCTTCGATCTGGCTGAGCAGTACCGCAACCCCGTTATGGTTCTGGCTGACGGCATGATCGGTCAGATGATGGAAGCTATTGAGTGGCATACCCCCGAGGCCCGTGAGCTGCCCGAAAAGACCTGGGCTACCACCGGCACCAAGGGCGCAAGAAAGCCCAACGTCATCAACTCTTTGTACATTGATCCCAACCTGTGCGCTGACCATAACGTCCGTCTGGCTGCCAAGTATGCCGCCATGGAAGAAAACGAGACCCGTTGGGAAGAAGTGAACACCGAAAACTGCGACGTTCTGTTCGTTGCTTACGGTACTCCTTCCCGTCTGTGCCGTGCCGCCATCAAGATGCTGGAGAAGGAAGGCATCAAGGCCGGCCTGCTGCGCCCCATCACCCTGTGGCCCTTCCCCGGCGAAGCCGTCAAGAAGGCTGCTATGCAGGAAAGTGTTAAGGCCGTGGTCACTGTTGAGCTGAGCATGGGTCAGATGATCGATGATGTTAAGATCGCCCTGGAGGGCTGCCGTCCTGTTGCCTTCGTCGGCAAGGCCGGTGGCGTCGTCCCCACCCCGGCTGAGGTGGCATCCGCAGCAAAGGCTGCTATTGGGAGGTAAGGGAATATGGCAATTGTATACGAGAAAACAAAGGGTTTGACCGATGCCGAGCTGCACTACTGCCCCGGTTGTACCCACGGTATCATTCATAAGCTGGTCGCTGAGACCTTGGAGGAAATGGGCGTTCTGGGTCAGACCATTGGTGTGGCTCCCGTAGGCTGCTCCGTTTTCGCCTATAACTACTTCAACTGCGATATGCACGAAGCTGCCCACGGCAGAGCTCCCGCTGTTGCCACCGGCATCAAGCGTGTTTCCGAGCCCGGCACCATCGTCTTCACCTATCAGGGTGACGGCGACCTGGCCGCTATCGGTACTGCTGAGATCATCCACGCCGCAATGCGTGGTGAGAAGTTCACCACCATCTTCATCAACAATGCCATTTACGGCATGACCGGCGGTCAGATGGCTCCCACCACCCTGGTTGGCCAGAAGGCTACCACTGCCCCCATGGGCCGTCAGCAGGATCACTACGGCGCCCCCATCCGCATGGCTGAGATCATCAGCACTCTGGAAGGCTGCGCCTATGCTACCCGTGTCTGCGCTACGGATATGCCCAACCTGAACAAGGCCAAGAAGGCCATTCAGAAGGCATTTAAGCTGCAGCAGGAGGGTGCCGGCTTCACCTTCGTTGAAGTTCTGGCCTGCTGCCCCACCAACTGGGGCAAGACTCCCGCCGCTTCCGTGGAATGGCTGAAGGAAAACATGATCCCCTACTACCCCCTGGGGGTCTACAAAGACATCACACAGGAGGGCTAAGCTATGACCAATGAAATTATGATCGCCGGTTTCGGCGGACAGGGCGTTATGGCTATCGGTAAGACTCTGGCTGAGGCCGGCATGAAGGAAGGCAAGGATGTTTCCTGGCTGCCCTCCTACGGCCCCGAGATGCGTGGCGGCACTGCAAACTGCTGTGTTTCCATCTCTGAAGAGCCCATCATCTGCCCCATTATTCTGGAGCCTACTGAGCTGATCGCTATGAATCTGCCCTCCCTTCTGAAGTTCGAGCCCACTGTGGTTCCCGGAGGCACCATTTTCGTCAACAGCTCCATTATCACGGAGAAGGTCAGCCGCTCCGATGTCCGTGCCATCTATGTTCCCTGTCTGGACATCGCCAACGAGTTGGGCAACGCCAAGGTCGCCAACATGGTTATGCTGGGTGCTTACATTCAGGCCATGGGCAATCTGGGCGTAGAGACCATCAAGGAAATGCTGGTGCATATGTTCACCGGCCCCAAGGCCAAGCTGGTCGACCTGAACATTGAGGCCCTCCGCCGTGGCGCCGCCTGTGTCACCGAGTAAGACACGGCAAAGAACCAACAATACTGGAAAGGGGTAATTACCCATGGATCTGGAAATTAAGATTATTCGCAACGAAAATCCCAAGACCAAGCCCGCTCCCGGCACTGCCCTGGGCTTCGGCAAAATCTTCACCGACCATATGTTCATCGTGGAATACGATGTAGGCATCGGCTGGCATGACGCCAGAATCCAGCCCTACGGCCCTCTGGCCATCGACCCCGCTTCTCCCGTTCTGCACTATGCACAGGAGATCTTCGAGGGCATGAAGGTCTATCGCCGCGCTGACGGCGGCCTGCAGATGTTCCGCCCCATGGAGAATGCTCTCCGCATGAACGCCAGTGCCGAGCGTATGTGCATTGCCCCCCTGGATCCCGAATTCCAGGTAAAGGCTATGGAAATGCTGGTTGACATCGAGAAGGATTGGGTCCCCGGTGAGGAAGGTACTTCCCTGTACCTCCGCCCCACCATGATCGCCCACGGCGCTGAGCTGGGCGTTCATCCCGCCAAGAAGTTCCTGTACTTCATCATCTGCTCCCCTGCCGGCTCTTACTATGCCAACGGCATGAACCCCGTCAAGATCCACATTGAGGATCGTTATGTTCGTGCTGTCAAGGGTGGCATCGGCGCTGCCAAGACCGGCGGCAACTACGCCGCTTCCCTGAAGGCCACCTTCGAGGCTGCTGCCAAGGGCTTCGATCAGGTTCTGTGGCTGGACGGCAAGGAAAACAAGTATGTAGAAGAAGTGGGCGCCATGAACATGATGTTCGTCATTGATGGCAAGGTAGTTACTGCCCCCATCGGCGGCAGCATCCTGCCCGGTATTACCCGCAAGAGCATTCTGCAGCTGGCCCGTGACAAGGGTATGGAAGTGGAAGAGCGGCCCATCAGTGTTGACGAGCTGTTCGAGGCTTATGCAGACGGCCGCCTGACCGAGGCTTTCGGCACCGGCACCGCTGCTGTTATCTCCCCTGTTGGCCTGATGGAATATCAGGGCAAGGAGATTCACCTCTCCAAGGGCGAGATCGGCCCCGTTGCCAAGGATATGTACGACACTCTGGTTGGTATCCAGAGAGGCGAGCGTCCTGATCCCCACAACTGGGTACATCCCCTGTAAGGACAATCAAATTTGGCCCGGAAAGGTTCGTCCTTTCCGGGCTTTTTCTGTGTATTCAGGCTTTTTGTACTCACTTATCTTTGGGCTTGGTCTTTTCGTATTTATATAGAAATACGACGGCTAAGGCCACATCAGGAAGCGCAAGAAGAAGCGGTATCACACTTAAGCGGTCAATGGCAACGATTAGAAAAGAAAATGCCGCCACAAGCCAGCAAATGCAGCCAATCAAATAGAACTTCCTGTTGCTCCGCTCCTTCTCAGCCATTGTCCGCTGCACCTCTTTCACGGCCGGGGCATCGCTTTCGCTCTGGTAGTCATCATGCAAAAGGTAATCTATGGAAACACCGAACAAACTGCTCAGCTTCAGCAGATTGGGAGCATCGGGCATGGTTGAGCCCAACTCCCATCTGGAGATCGCCTGACGGGAAACGCCAAGGCGATCTGCAAGGTCTTCCTGGGACAATCCTTCTTTCTTTCGCAGCATGGTAAGCTTTTCTTCAAACTTCATAAGGTTTTCCTCCTTCCTTGGATGACCAAATTATAGCATTTTCCCGATAGAAAAGCCACCACATCCCTGTAACAATTCCGCAACTGAATGTAACATTGCATATTTTGGCAAAAAAACTTATGGAGTGTACCCTTTGGTATGCTGAAAAAAGGACTTCCGAATGTTACCTCGGAAGTCCTCGTAATTATATTGGGTTAAAATCTGTTGTGTCACACTCACTGTACAAAGATATTGACGTACTTATTATTCAGCTTATACAGTATTAGTCCAATCAATGCAGTCGCCGCCACGGTTTGGAAAAACAGCAAATATTCCAGGCATGGCAAAACGCCCCGGAAAACAAAGTTCAGAAACAGAATAAACAGAGGATGAGAATAGTAGGTAAAATTTGAAAGATATTTGCACACCTTGGCCGCCGCTCCACAACCCGATAAAGGATACTCCAGAAGATTCAGAAGGAGTAAGCCCGTCATACAATAAAGCCCGATGACTATCGCCAACTCTCCATTCCAGGCATAAATCCGGTTCAGGCAAACAAAGCCGACCCAAAAAACGAAACAAACAAGGAAAAGCCCCAACATCATTTTTTTATTTATACTGCCAACACAGCTTTTAATTCTGTGTACCAGATACCCGCAAACAAAGTAGAAAAGTCCTTGCAAAAGAGGCATCGCTAGCTCATGTACCTTTCCCAAAGGAATGTTGATCCCACCTATTGCCCAAGAACGCTCAGCAATGGTTGCGCCTATGATGGAGCTAAAAACAAACAGCAAAATACTTCCAGGAATCAACAACTTGCTAAGATTGACCTTGAACACCAGCGTGGAAGCGCAAACCGCAAAAATCAATGCAGGGAAAAACCAGAAATGATAATAAGTTCCTCCGAAAACAAAGGAATAGACACAATTTACCAAAAACCCCTTGGGTGTAGTGTATCCCCACGATGCAAACTCTACCACATAATAGAATATACTCCACAATGTATAAGTGAGGATCAGCTTTTTGAAATAGGAAAGAAAGCACTTCTCTCTCTTTTCCAACTTTTGAATGTAGAAATATCCCGCAACCGCAAAAAAGAACGGAACGCTTAGCCGCTGAATAGTGCGTGCAATTAAAGCCGGGATATTCCCATCTGCAAAGGTGGGCTGTGTGTGGATGGCTACAACCATGACAGCGCAAATATACCGAAATATCTCTATGGAATAATTGCGGGTTTTTGTAAGTGGCTTTTCCATGTATTTCCCTCACTTTGCTATATTCACAGCTAATTTAGGCACGATGTGACTCTCGTGTATATCATATAATAGCACCGTCCAAAATGCAAGAAAATCCTTTGCCCATAGAAATCTGTCGCTATATTAATAAGGACTTCCGAATGTTACCTCGGAAGTCCTTTTTCATATAGGCCGGATTCTGTTATGCCATTTTCAGCTCTCCCGCGCCAGATATCCGCAGGCAAAATAAAAAGGCGTTCGAAGGAAACGGCATTCACCCATGTATTCGGATGAAAATAAATGCAAAAACCGCACGTTTCCACTCCGACAAATGCTAAGAAAGTGATAGACTTTCCACTCCGTACATGGTATGATAAAGGTGTAATATTCCTTTACATTTTGTCGACTTGGATGTGCACCGTTAATGCAAAATAATACCGCCGTGCGCCATAGCGGCCTGGATTTTCAGAAATATATATGTGCCTTTATGGTGGATCTGCATCCACGGGCCATTTCTCGGTCAGGTACATCTTGAGTCCTTAACCAGGGCTGCTGTGCCGATCTTTTTTATGATAACCGGATACTTTTACTCCTCCATCAAACAAGCCCGTAAAGAGGGAAAACAAATCAAAAAGGCCGTTGCGTTAGTTATCTTCGCCAATGCGCTTTATTTTGTTCCGGACATCCTTTATTGCATCATAACCAATAGTTCTGTTTTGAGTTATCTGCAAGCTTTTTTGAACTACGGTGTATGGATCAAGTTCTTTTGCTTAAACGGAGCATTGGTGTCCGAAGCCTTTTGGTATCTTTCCTCCCTGGTTTATGTATTAGGGATCGTTTTTGTGTTTGATCAGTACAGCAACAGAGAAAAATTGCACAAATTGATTCCTTTTTTATTGTTACTAAACATCATCCTGGGAAATTATTCCGCCCTGATATTCGGCAAAGCATTGCCCATTGAATGGAGCAGAAATTTTTTGTTATGCGGCCTGCCGTTCTTTCTGCTCGGCGATGTTATCCGAAAAACACCAGTCAAATATACATCCGGGAAGCTGTGGGCGGTTGCTGCTGTTTCCGCTTTGGTTACATTGGCGGAAAATGTATTCCTGCTTAACACAACCGCTTCCTTCAATGCGGATTGTTTTATTTCCACGCCGCTGCTCGCCTGCTCACTTTTTATGCTGGGGTTGAAACATAACGGCATTTCTAATCGTCCGGCATTATCCAAAATCGCCAAGCTTGGCAAGATTGCATCCACCGTTATCTACATCAGTCATCCCATTGTGGTATCCTTTTTGGAGCAGGCGCTCAGCCGCGTTTCCGGATATGCCCCAATTATATACACAGTATGGAGTTACAGTGCCCCGATTATTGTCTTGGTTCTGTGTACAGTCTTTGCCGTTCTGATTCATAGGCTGCAAAAAAAGTTTCAGTCCTATAAGGCATCAAACCACAAAGCGCCATTATGATTACAAGATCATCCAAAATAATTTACACATTTACGGGAGGTATATCATGACAGTTTTACAAGTGTGCGCCTTTGGTGCAGAGCATCCTGGGAACTTTATCGCATCATTAGAAGCTCTGGAACGCACTCTGGCATCCAGAGGCATTCAAACAATCTACGCCTTTGTGGAACGCGCCTCCCATATGGACTGGTGCAAGAAAATCAGCCAGCGCACAAAAGTATATTACCTTCCGGAAGCAAAGGCACGAATCCTGCCAAAAACTTATGGGATCATGCGGAAGATATATACAGAAAACCAAATAGATGTGGTACATACCCACTTTGAGCTTTATGACATCCCCGCAACGGTTACTGCACCGAAAAAGACAAAGGTTTTTTGGCATCTTCACGACCCCATCGTTCCGGGAAGCGGTTTGCGGAGCATTCTGTGGAAGCTCCAGTATGGATGCGTGGGAAAAAGAGCTGCATTGCTCTCTGTTGCAGACTTCTACCGAAATGTTGCGGTTGAGCTGGGCTTCCCCCGGAATCAGACCAGACTTGTCCTAAACGGAATCGATCTGAATCGCATCGGGAAAAAGACCCCACAGGAAAATCAGGATTATGATTTCCTCACCTTTGGCTGGGACTTTGAGAGAAAAGGCGACGACCTGATCCTTCGTGCCTGTGAAAGGCTGGCAGAGGAAGGGTATCGTTTTAAGCTGTTGCTAAACGGCGGGGATGCCACCTGGATTAAGCTTGATGAATTTCTGAATGGCAAAACCCCAACCTGGCTCGTCAAAGGTAATCCGGTTAAAGATGTAAGACCGCTCTTTGCACAATCCAAGGTTTTCATCCAGGCAAGCCGCAGAGAAACCTTCTCCTACGCAGTGTGCGAAGCAGCCTATGCCGGTCTGCCTGTAATCAGCAGCGATATCGCCGGGCTGGAATGGGCACATGCTCTGCCTACTGTGGATTTTTTCGAAAGCGAAGATACAGAGGGTCTGTACAAGCTGATGAAAGCCTACCTGGACGGAAAGCAGTTCCCTGAAAGCGATGTGTGCAAAACGCAGGAGCATATCGAGCAAAACCTTAGTATTGAAGCTTGGGCACAGAATGTGATCGTGCATTACGGTCTTAATAGGGGTTGATCAAATGAGCCAAACAGTTGTAAAAAACAATCGGTTGGTGTATATCGACGTAGCCAAAGGTATATTGATTTTGTTGGTTGTGCTTGGGCATGTGTTGGCGGGATCTAACATTGTGACAAAAGTAATGATCAGAGCAATAAATTCTTTTCACGTGCCTGCTTTTTTTGCTATTTCCGGGTTCTTGGTCAAGGAAGAAAGTGTCAGAAAGTGTAGCTTTCTTGACTTCCTGATAAAAAAGATTAAACGTTTATTCCTCCCATATTTGGTCTTTGAATTATTCGCCGCCATTATTCAAACACTTTTTCTTATGCCGCCGTCTGTGAATATCTGGGGTATTGTAACAAATATTCTTACAGGTCGTTGCTATGCCTTTGCGGATTGGTTCTTAGTTGCACTGTTCTTTTCGGAAATTATACTCTATTGGATCGTTAAGTATCTGAGTCCTCGTTGGCATATTCCTCTTTTGATTGCTTTTATTGCATTGGCTGTTTATTTGCCTGAACCCAACTGGTTCTTAGCAAATTGTCGCCGTGTTTTTGCTGCACTAGGGTTCATTTTATTTGGTATGCGCGGAAAGAAGCTCTTGAAGATGGATTCGTGGTGGATTTTTGTGTGTGCACTTGCTGCGTTTTTATTAGGTATAGTATTCAACACGGGCGCACCAAGCATTGCCTTGCGGCTGTTTGAAAATCCGTTTTTGTTTGTCATCTGCGGATGTTCTGGGACATATATCACATTGTTTTTATCAAAGCGGATTGCCACACTTCCGTGGATTGAACGGCTGCTAACCCAATGCGGAAATGCTTCCATTGTTATTATGGGAACCCACCAGAATATTTTGGTTTGTTATGTTATTCTATATGGACACTGGACGAAAATCCCAACGAAGCTATTGCTGTTATTCTTAATTGCTATATTTGAAGTAGCTATCATTTTCCTTTGCAGAAAGGTTGTCCCTTCTTGGGTTGGAGTTAAAAGAAAGCCCTCAAAGGATAAAGAGCATTCTTGCACCCCAACATAAAGCCGCAGCTACAACGGAAGAAGGATTTGAGCTGCTTGGACGCATGCCAACAAAAATTTCAAGGAGTGAACCAAATGGATATGATCAGTGTCATCATACCTGTATACAATACTGCGGAATATCTGCCCCGATGCCTGGATTCCATCCTGGGCAATTCGTACCGGGATTAGGATGTCATTTGTGTTAATGACGGAAGTACGGATGATAGCGCACAAATTCTGTCCCAATATGAGCAAAAGGATTCCCGTGTTGTGGTAATCAACCAAAAGAATGCGGGGGTTTCTGCGGCACGCAATGCCGGGTTGGATCGAGCCAGGGGCAATTACATTGCGTTTGTTGATTCTGATGATTGGATTCATAAGCGTTATTTTGAAGTGTTGCACAGCGGCATCGTCGCTAACAACGCAAGCACCGCTGTATGCAGATCGTTTGACACAGATAGCTTTACAAATGATTCTGATATTTCGGATTCTGAAACCGTGTTTCAGCATTTTTCTGTTTCCCAAATTGTTTCTGACGAAGTTGTTAGAGGGAAAATATGGGGGCGTATTTATAGAAAAGAACTGATTGGTGACCATCGTTTTGTATTAGGGATAAAGCTGTCTGAAGATGCAGTTTTTAATTTGGATGTGTTGCTTTCTGCTGATCATGCGAAAGTTGTAGTTTGTAATGCCTGTCTGTATTATTATTATGTTCGATGGAGCTCTGCTGTTCACACGTTGAACGGAAACGAACTGGAACCTGTTATTACATGGTATTTGGAACATGTGAAAGGCGTGCCGGGAGAAGTGGCGGATATATACACCTGTGAAGCCCTGAAACGAATCTTTGCGTGGCGGTATTATGCCATCATGGCGGGGCAGCGGGAAGAAAAGCCGCAGATTCAGTCGCTTTTGAATACTGCTACGAAATCGCTAAAAACAGCCGGCACAATCTCTTATAAGAAAAAGTTTGTGTATTTGTTGTTTTCTGCAATTCCATTGACCTATCGCTTGTTTAGGCTTCTGCAAGATCCCACACTTTTGAATTGGGAAAAGCATATGAGAGAGGCTCGCCGTAGCAGAAAAAGACAAGCCCTGAAATAAAGCAAAAAAGACAAGCCCCGAAATAAAGCAATCATAACCACCGGCCGTGCCGGTGGTTTGCACAGGCCCCCTTAGGGCCTATTGCTAGCTGAGCCTATAGGCTCGTCGAATTTATATCGCTTGCGTGAGGTGCCCTGCTGCTATTTGAAATAGCGGTGAGGGTACTTCTCTTTTTCTTTTACGAAACCATTGGTTTTTATTTCTGTCGTTTTTAGTAGTTTTTCCTCGCTTCGCTCGGATATTTTTAC
>JAZQXK010000153.1:0-34790 GCA_045632785.1 Faecousia sp. | reverse complement strand
CTTTCCTTCCAGGAAGCCCAGAACGAAGTGCATCACCGTGTGGATAATGTTGCTTTCTGCCATGACCAGCTTCACAGAGGAAGCAATGGCGATCATGGCAACTGCCGGGATCATGGCAACTGCACCCTTGACAAAGCAGGAGAGGACCTTGCGGAAGCTGCCGCAGACCACCACACCGGAGATCAGACCGGAGATCAGGAAGCTGGCAGCCAAAATGGGAATGGCAAAACCGGAGATGGCCCGGATGCAGGCAATGGCTACCAGAAGCACAGCCTGAATGACAAAGAACAGGGAATAGACCCGGAAGGCCATGTCCTGATTTTCTGTGCCTTCATCCAGATCGTCCAGCAGTGCTTCCCGACGGATCCGGTCAGCTTCATAGGTCAGGGAAACCATGGGGTTTTTGGTGATTTTTCTGTGATAGGCCAGAAGGAACAGGCAAACAATGCCGTAGACGATTACAAAGAATACGATCCGCAGCCAGGCACCGGAGGATGCGGAGATTCCCGCAAGCTGGGCGGCAGTGCCTACAGAGAAGGGATTGGTAATGGCAGAGGAGAAGCCGAAGCAGGCCGCCAGCAGGCAAGCACCCAGGCCCATCATGGTGTCCATGTTCATGGAGAGCATAAATACGATGATGAGGGGGAGCAAGGTTACCAGCTCTTCAAAAAGACCGAAAAGGCTGCCAAATAGCATGAAAATGAAGACGATAATGCAGATTACAGGCTTTGCCCGATCCCGGAAGCGGGCCATGATCCGCATAACGAAGGTTTTGATGCCGCCGGTTTCCTCCAAAATGTTGAAAATGCCGTTCATAATCAGGAGGAACAGGCTGATCATAATAATGGAAAGGCCGTCTTCGGAGGCGAAGACCCGGAAGGGAGCTGTAATGACCCGCCAGGGGGCAATGCCCTGCACCGTGCCTTCTTCATAAGTGCCGGGAATGATATTTCCCTCGGCATCCTGCAAAAACGAACCCTGGGGGATGAAATAGGACAGGGAGCCGCAGAAGAACAGGATCACCAGCAGCACGGAAACTACCAATATAAATGCTTTTACGCTGATGCCGGAGGAAGTTTTCTCGCCTATTTTTGCTTTTGCGCTTGCGGGCATGGAAGCACGCTCCTTTCGTTGAGGTACTTGGTTTAGTGGGATAGATCGTGCAGCAGCATGGAGGCCATATACCAGTCTACATTAGACCGGGCTTCCCGGGGAACAAAGAACAAGATCTCGCTGCCGTTGTAGATTTCAAAGTTCTTGCCAGCCCCAAAGAGCAGCCGGTAGACCTGGCTAATGGGGAAATGGAGGCAAACTTCTTCGCCGTCTTTGGTTCCCTCGTAGGTAAGTCCTTCCCGGTTCAAGGTGCAGGTGCCGTGCCCTGCACTGCGGGTCAGGCCCTTACCCTTGCTGGGAAGCCGCAGCTCCACAGAATCGGTAAGCGCATAGTTGGGGTCATTTTCAATCTCTTGCTGCAAAAGGTCTTTCTGCCAGTCATACCACTGGGTCAAGTCACGGAACTTAAAATCGCCTGTGAAGCTGTAGCGGTCATCCAAAGAGGTCAGATAGCCGCAGGTTTCGCAAAAGACCTTGTTTTTCTTGGTTGTAATGGTGTGCTTGCCGCCGCAATGGGGGCAGCGGTGGAGAATGTTCTCCAAACCTTCAGCCATGCGGCGGGAGCGGTAGCGCTGCTCCGGGCGCTCCTGAAGCCACTGAAATTCGTTGTAATCCAAGCGATTTTCCACACCGGTCTGGATCTCCTCCACGGAAAGGGCTTTTACTTCCTCGGTGGTATAGAGGATATCCAGCTCTGCTTCTACCACAGAGCCACGGCGGAAGCCTTTGCCCCACTTGGGGTCGGCAAAGTAGTCGCCCCTAAATTTAATGGTATAAACAGGAACGCCGGCCTTTTTGATAAAGGAGTAGGTGCTGGGCTGGATGTCTTCAAAGCGGCCTGTGGTGGACAGGCGAGCCTCCGGCATCATGCTCAAAATGCCTCCGTCTTTCAGAACACGGATGCAGTTTTTGGTGCTGGAGGGGTCAAGGGCAAACATACTCTTGGGGAAAGCACCCACGATGCGCAGCATGCTGCCCAGAGTCTTGTCATAGAAATACAGCCGGGCGGCTACGAAGTTAGGCTTTTGCTTTTTCAGAAGATTGGTAGCATAGATGAAGTCGATGAAAGAGCCGTGGTTGCACAGCACCATGGAGGGCTGCTGCAAAGTGCCGACGTTATTGGCGGCCTTGATGTGAATGCCGCAGAGGGAATAGTAGAACCGGATGGCGTAGTACAGCAGACCCATCACAAATCCGTTGGGCTTGTGAACAGTGTTCTTTGCGGCAGGGCTGCCCTTCTTTTCCGCAAAGCCATTGACCTTGGCAAACAGCACATCCCGGCGCAGCATCATAATAATCAGCAGAATCACCAGTGCCCCGAAAACGCAAAGGGAAATTGTGCGGTTAAAGGCTACGGTCATATAACCCAGACCTACACCGATACACACCGAGGGCAGCGACCCCAGAAGGGTGACGGTAATATACCGCCGATAGCGCATCCCTGTGCCAGCCGCCAGGAAGCAGATCATGCCATAGGGAATGGCAGGCAGGAAGTACAAAATGAAAATGATCAGCACGACCTTCTGGGAGCGGGCGATTTTTTCCATGTCCAGGTGCAGTTTTTTTACAAACAGGTCGTGGAGCTTATCCCCAAAGACCTTGTACAGGAGGAAAATCACCGTGTTGCCCACCAGCACACCCACCATGCAGCACAAAAGTCCCACAGGGAAGCCGAAAGCCAATCCACCCAGAACCTGCACAGGCTCTGCGGGCAGGAAGGTGCAAATGACCTGCAGGGCGGCAAGACAGGTTACAGTGATGTGATCCTGCCAGGTGAAGGTGCCGAATTTTGCTTCCAGAGCCTCCCGGGAGAGGTCGTCCCAGAAGATGCTTTTCAGCAGCTCGAAATTGTTGCCGGAGCAAAGGAACAAAACTAAAACGGCTATAAATAAGCTCAGGCCTATGATGATATAGAGCTTGTGCTTGTTTTCGGTTTTCATCGCCATGGGCACAAACCTCCAAAATAAACAAAGTCGGTTTATTATACAACAAAATCCCAAGAAATACAAGGAATTTTTGGGTTTTGTGGCTTAAAATGACACAAAGCCAGGAACGGAAGTGTGGAGGGCGGGAAAAGAAATCCCCCTAAAATAGACTTTGGATATTTCCATGGTCTACTTTAGGGGGATCATATCAAAAAAACGCATCAGGGGGGCTTTTGATCGCTTATGCAAAGAGCCGAATGAGGTGCAAAATCAGCATATGGGCAGGATAGAAGGCATAGAAGCCATACTGCAGAAGCTTGGAGGATGCCCCCTTTTTGCCGCCGTACATCCAGATGGGAATCAGGGAGAAGACAGCAAAGCTCTGGGTGGGAATCTCGAAGGTTCTTCCAAAAAGCTCTACAGGGAATACCATTCCCTCAAAGAAAACAACGTTCAGTAAAATCATGGCTGCAAGCTGCGCCAGCCAGGCAAAGGGGAAATCCCGCAGTACATAGAACATGACAACGGTTACCATGCCCATAAAGCCGTAATCCACGAAGCCCAGGACAGAGCCAATGCAGATCAGTCCAACCCACAGCACCCCCAGAAGGATCCTTTTGGCGGTGCGCTCTTTTCTTGCCCGGTCAATGGTGCGGATGGCCAGAAGTCCCAGAAGCAGGGTAAACAGCACATTCTGGTGGAAGGGGTTAAGCAGCCGGCTGCTATAAAACAGGTTGAAGGGGATCTCTGCCACAAGGGCGAAAAGGAGAAGCCGCAGGGTGTACTTTTTTATATTGGTGGTATGGACAAAGCCCTCTGCAATTTGGAAGGCAAAAATAGGGAAGGCCATTCTGCCAATATAGGTCATCCAGTTGCCGAAGCTCATGTAAGTGGCCCAGATGTGGTCACTGAGCATGAGCAGGATGGCAAGGAGCTTCAGGACAGTGGCGCTGATGCCTCCGAAGGGAATCCCGGTCAGCGGACTGTTAGTAGGAAGCTTTGTCTTTCTGCTTTCGGTCATGGTATAAACTCCTTTGTTTTATGGTGCGTCAAATGGATACCTTTATGGGGCTTAATCTTCTGCTTGACCGAAGGCGTCTACCACTTCAGCGATATAGAGGTGGTGGATGGTGTCGTCACCGGTATAGTAGCGGTCAACGAAGATCTGGGGAACCTCCTGCCGATCCATGCGATGCCGGTAGAGGGTTTTGCAAACAAAGGTTAGTTCCGCTTCCTCAAAGCCTACGGTGTTTCCAACAGGTGTAGGGGTGAGGCCGGTCTGGGCAATCTTATCTCCATCCCTGCCGGAAAGCCTCCCAAGGAGCGCCAGATCCTGCCGGGCGCTTTCCGGGAAGAAGCAGACCGTAAATTCCTTATGCCGCTGCATAAATTCGTGGGTATAGCGGTTTTCTCGGACATAGGCGGTCAGAGTAGGGGTGTTCCAGACAGTGCCCAGAGAGCCCCAGCCGATGGTCATGGTGTTAAAGTCCTCCGGTGTGCCGGCGGTCAGCAAAGCCCAGCGCTTGTGAAACATGGAAAGAACCTCCAGCTTGGCACCGGTGAAATTTTCTTGGGTAATCTTCATGGGAAGACCTCCTTTATGGTAGGATTTTCAGTGCGATTCCAGTATACCGAAGAATCCGGCAGTTGTAAAGGAGCAGTTTTTGAGCTTGATGTCGCAAAAATGCGGCTGTTATCAGAGGGGAAATTTTTGTTTATTTTGCATTTTTGCGGCTAAATACGGACGCTCTGGTTATGCAAAGAGGGGTGGATGGGGTGAATGGGGAGAAAATTGTAATAATCAAACAAGCAACACAAAGAAAATTCCTTAATTTTGTGCATAATAACGATGCAAAAATTCAGCAAAACTCTTGAAAATTTTACCTGTCATATATTATAATACATTTACCTGGAGCTTACGATAGGGAATTGAAGAGAAAAATGCTGTCCACACGGTTATGATGATGTAAAATTGCAGTAAGCCGGGTTGACAGCATTTTTGGCAAGGAACGCGCAAGGTAAGAGTCAACCAGGAAAACGGCTTCCGGGAGGTCGGCGCAACCGGTCTTTCGGAGCAAAATCATCCAAAACGAAAGTAAGGAGGAAAGAACATGAAGCAAATCCATGTACGAAAGCATCTGATGGCACTGTTACTGGTGATGTGTCTGATCATCCAGTGTGCAATGCCCATCGGTGCAGTGGGAGCTGCCGAGGCAGGTACACGCCTGCATTGGGAGGAACTCCCCGCTGACAAAATTTCGGCAGAGTTGGTGCCGGACGATCTGGCTGTGGAAGAAGCCCAGATCGAAGTCCCCTATTCTGCCGATGAGCCGGTTCGTGTATCCATTGTTTTGGAGCAACCCTCTACCATCGGTAAGGGCTTTGAACTGCAGAATCTGGCGGGCAACCCCGCTGCTGCAAAGTACCGTGCCGGTCTGGAGGAAGTGCAGTTTGAAGTCAGCGACCGCATTTCTGCCCAGGCTTTGGGCGGTGCAAAGCTGGATGTCCAGTGGAATCTGACCCTGGCTGCAAACCTGATCTCCGCCACCGTGCCCTATGGCACCATCGAGGCCATCTGTGCCGTAGAGGGTGTTCGGGCGGTATATCTGGAGACCCGCTACGAGATCTATGATCCTGAAACAGCGGAAACCAACTCCGCCACCGCCAGCACCACCATGGTGGGCACTACCTCCGCATGGGAGCTGGGCTACACCGGTGCAGGTTCCAGAATCGCCATTGTGGACACCGGTATCGACCCCGATCACCAGTCCTTTGACAACGGCGCTTACCTCTATAGTCTGTATCGCCTGGGCAACGAGGCGGTCAAGGCAGGCAAGTTTGCTACCGTAGAGGAGTACATCGAATCTCTGGATCTTCTGGATGTGGAGGAAATTCAGAGCGTTCTGCCTCAGCTGAATGCAACCAAGCGCTTCCCCGGACGGCTGGCGGCGCAGAATCTTTATGATACTGCCAAGCTTCCTTATAATTTCAACTATGTGGACAAGGATCTGGATGTAAGCCACGATAACGATGAGCAGGGCGGCCATGGCTCCCATGTTGCCGGTATCGCCGGTGCCAACTACTACATCCCCGGTGAGAATGGCACTTATGAAGTAGCCAAGGATACTGTCTATGCAGTAGGCCAGGCTCCTGATGCCCAGATCCTGAGCATGAAGGTGGCCGGTAAGGGCGGCGGCATCTTTGACTCGGACTATATGGCCGCTTTGGAAGATGCGCTGCTGCTGGGCTGCGATGTTGTCAATATGAGCTTCGGTTCCAGCAACATCGGCAAGACTTATTCCGGCACAGACTATTATGATGCTCTGTATGACTCCCTGCAGGGAACAGGTCTTGTTCTGGTCAATTCCGGCGGCAATGCCTACAGCTATGCTGAGTTTGCAGCTAACGGTGTGCCCTACCTCCATGCCGAGGATGTGAACAACGGCCGCATCGGTTCTCCCAGCGCCTATCCCAATGCTCTGTCCGCAGCTTCCGTGGATAATACCGGTTTCACCGGCCCCACCACCACCTTCCATGGTGCGGAGGATATCGTTACCACGGTTACCGATGCCGGTACTGCTCCCCAGGGCTTCCGCAGCTGGTATACTCTGGATACCACCGATGACGGCAGCGGCACAGACTATGCGTACGTTTTCCTGGGTGACCCCTCTGCACTTCTGAACCCGGACTATACCGGTGAGGACGCAGGCAATTACCTGGGCGCCCCCGAAGATTTCGAAGGTATGGAGCTGGAAGGCAAGATCGTCCTGATCGCCCGTGGCTCTCTCAGCTTCTTTGAAAAGCACATCAATGCGGTTAATGCCGGTGCTGCTGCTGTGATCGTTTATAACAACACCAGCGGCATCATCAACATGGACTTGAGCAGCACTACCGTAACTAACCCCTGCAGCTTCCTGCAGTTGGGCGATGCCATGAAGGTATTTGCCGATGCAACCCAGGATGAAGCAGGCCACTGGGGCGGTACTGTGACTGTTAAGCGCAGCGCAACCATCCTCTACGGTGAGGAAGATGCCCCCATCAACTTCAGTGAGTTCTCCTCCTGGGGTGTTCCCGATGACCTGTCCATGAAGCCGGAGATCACCGCCGTAGGCGGCAACATCTACTCCGTTGACGGCGAGCAGGCCGGCGGCAAGGACTATATCTCCATGTCCGGTACTTCCATGTCCAGCCCTCAGGTTGCCGGTATGTCTGCCCTCATGCAGCAGTACATCCGTGAAAACGGTCTGGAAGAGCGAACCGGCCTGAGCTCCCGCACCCTGTCCCAGAGCCTGCTTATGGGCACTGCCCGACCCGTTATCGAGCAGGAGAGCGGACTGCCTTACTCCATCCGTCGTCAGGGCTCCGGCCTTGCCAATGTGACCAATGCCATTTCTGCCGGTGTTTATGTGCTGATTGGCGAGGCAGAAGGCAACGACGGTAAGGTCAAGGTAGAGCTGGGCGACGATCCCAACCGGGAAGGTGTCTACACCATTGACTTCACAGTCTACAACATCAAGGACACCGATCTGACCTATGATGTTTCCGGCCTGTTTATGGCTCCCGATGTGGGCAGCGACGGCGTGAGCCTGTATATGATGAACACCATGGTGGAGCTGAACCCCGAATTTACTTATGAGTCCGATGCCAAGGTCGTAAGCTATTGCCAGGACTTTGACGGCGATCTGGATGCAGATATGGATGACTTCCAGCGCCTTCTGGACCATGTGGCAGGCAATGCTGCCGCTATCTGCAATGCCGAATATGCCGATCTCAGTGGCAACGGAATCGTAGACGAATTTGATGCATACCTCCTGCTGGAGTGGCTGGAAAATGGCACTTGTGCAGTGAAGGAAGATGTTCTGGTAGTTCCCGCAGGCGGCAGTGCCCAGGTCACTGTAACCGTGGAGCTGAGCCAGGACGACAGAGATTACATCGAATACTGCTTCGCAAACGGCACTTATGTGGAGGGCTTCATCAACCTGACTTCCGTGGCTGATGCCGAGGGCGTTCTGGATGTTGACCAGTCCATCCCCGTGCTGGGCTTCTACGGCAGATGGAGCGATGGCTCTATGTATGACCGTGGGGACTTTACCCAGGATTACTACAATGCCCTGAAGGGAACTCCCACTGATTTCTACACCACCACGGCTAATACTGCCAACTACATGGTCTCCAAGGTGGCCGGACAGCAGTATTACTACGGCCTGAACTACTTTACCACTGATCGGGAATATCTGCCGGAGCGGGCATCTCTTAACTCCCTGAGAGGTGACGGCATTTCCCGGATCTACTACAGCCTGATCCGCAACAGTGCAGATACTAAGGTTCTGGTCACTGACGACGAAACCGGCGAAGTATATCTGGAAAAGAATCTCGGTGAGCAGATGGCTGCCTTCTACTATCTGGCAGGCGGCATGTGGACCAACAATAACCTGTCCGCAGGTATTAACTGGAAGGGCACCGATCAGAATGGTAACTCTCTGAAAGACGGTACCCGTGTCACTGTCAGCCTGATCGCTGCCTCTGAGTACTACCGCAATGCTGACGGCTCTGTCCGTTGGGATGAGCTGGGTGACGGTGCGACCTACTCCATGCCCGTCCTCATCGACAACGAAGCCCCCAAGCTTCTGTCTGCTATTCAGGCAGTAGACAGCTTCACCGGTGAAAGCACCTACATTATGGAAATGCAGGACAACCACTATGTGGCAGCGATGTTCCTGCTGAACTCCACCGGCAGCAAGACTCTGGGCACATTGCGCGTCGACCAGACCGAAGAAGGTGCCGTATCCATTCTGGACTTCAAGATGAAAGGCATCATCGGCAATGATTTCATCATTGCTCTGGCTGACTATGCTGGCAATCTCAGCTACTATGCTATCTCCCTGCTGGCTGACTCCGCTACCGGCGAGCTATATGGCTTTAATACCCAATTTGACAGCTGGGTCAACTTTGGGCCCGGCGTTCAGCACAACGAAACTGTTGTTGCTACCACCGATCAGACCTTCGTGGCAGGCGACTATGCCGAAGGCTTCCTCTTTGCTGTAAGTCAGGATGGCAGCTTCTATGCAACGGATATGAACGATATGTCTGTCAGCCACAAGATCGGCGACCTGCTTTACAGCTACATCGGTCTGGTCTTCGACGAAGCCTCCGGCAAGCTTTACGGCGCGCGCAGCTATGGCAACGGCAAGACCTATCTCTATGACATCAGCCTGACCAATGGCTCTGAGAGATTTGTCCGCTCCCTCACCGTAGAGCTGCAGGCTATCGCCGCTGTAGGTGACGGAACCTTCTATGGCCTGACTGCAGAGGGCGATCTGTACCACATTGGAGAAAATGCCAACACCCTGATCGGCAATGTGGGTCAGACCATTTCCGGCATCCAGTCACTGTGCTTCTCCGAGGGCAAGCTCTACTGGGCTGTGGATACCTCCCTCCTGGAGATCTCCCTGACCGATGGCACCTGCCAGGAAGTTGGCAGACTGGCCGGTGTTACCACCTGTCTGGTAAGCCTTGCAAATACCGACGGCGGCCGGTTCTCCGATGGGGACGAGGCTACCTCCATGGTCATTAGCCGCAGTGCAGTGACTCTTTACGCAGGTAATCAGATTCAGTTGGACGCCCGTGTCCGTCCGTGGTACGCTGTAGACAAGACCATTACCTGGACTTCCAGCAACGAGGCCGTTGCCACCGTTGATGAGAACGGCACGGTCAGCGCTGTAAGCGTAGGTACTGCTACCATTACCGCAACCTCCAACCTAACTCCCTCCATCAGCGCAAGCTGTGCTGTCACTGTAGCTGCGCTGGATATGCGGATCAATGCTGTAGTCAATGTGAACGGTCAGGGCAGCCTGCTGCACCGTGACCTGATGACCGGTGAGAATCGTCTAGCCACCGTGAAGGATCTGTACGATGTAGTTGCTGCTACTGTGGACACCAAGACCGGCAACCTCTGGGTTGCTGATGAAATGGGCACCATCCACAATGTGGACTCCAACGGCAACATCATCGCCTCTGTGGAATCCTCCACCGGTGTACTCATCACCGACATGGCACCCAGCGCCCTGTTTGACGGCTACTACTCCATCTCCGGCACATATCTCCTTGTGCCTACTCCCTATGAGGAAAATGCTCCCGGCTCCGGCTTCGATATGAAGACATATCTGGCAGAGAATACCGGCGCAACTGCCTTCGTAGCTGTGGCCAGCATGGGCGCAGGCAGTGATGGCAGCGATATCATTCTGGCTCTGGACAACTCCGGCACCTTGTGGCAGTTCTTTGTCTTTGCTGTAGGCGAGAGCTACAGTGCAAATCTTGGCATGATCCAGACGGGCCTCGGCAGACTGAACGGCAACTGCACTGCTACCTTTATGCCCGAATATGGCACAGCCGGCGGACTCATGGTTAGCTGCAACAACGGCGACGGCACCAGCACCATTGTTATGGTGGACGGCGCCAACACCACCAGTGTCAGCGAACTGGCCGAACTGCCTTATGTTCCTGTAGCACTCTTTACTCCCAACGCCCCCGTAGTAGAGCCTGCAGGGCAGCAGCCTGTATTGACCCAGCTCCTTGGCTTGGAGATTCAGGCTCAGACACTCACCTTTGACCGCTGATTCAGACCGCTTTGCCCCGGGATCGTATTCCGGTCCCGGGCTCCGAGAAAGGAACGACTGCTATGAAAAAAGTAACGGCATTATTTCTTGTGCTGGCTCTGCTGCTGTGTAATATGGTAGCGGTCAGCGCAGCGACCCCGGAAGGGGAAGCCCTGGTGGATGTTGCCTATGTTGGCGAAGACGGCCTGGTGGAGCTGACCGTTCGTACCGAGACCGCCGTTGCCGCAGGTAACTTCACTGTAACCTACGATAACCGCACCCTGACTTTGGAGAAAGTGACTCCGGCAACGGACCATTCCAGTGTAAAGACCGAGGCTAGCAGTGTTTTCTGCTCCTATGTCAACCGCCCCGCCAAGGAAGGTGTCCTGGCTGTTCTCCGCTTCAGCTATGATGCGGAAGCTGCCCAGACCACCAAGGTAGAGGTCAAGCTGACCCTCATTGATGAGGAAGATCAGACCACCCTGCGCACCAAATCCCTGGTTCTGGAGCTGGCTGCCAAGGATACCCTTTGCCCCTCCAAGGTCTATACGGATTTGAACACAGATTCCTGGTATCACGATGCTGTGGACTATGTCCTTGAAAACGGCATTATGAACGGCATCAGCGACACCCTCTTTAACCCCAATGGCACTACCACCCGCGCCATGTTCGTGACCATTCTGGGCCGTGCAGCCGGTGTGGACGAGGAAGCCTACGGCGAGAAGGAGATGTTCAAGGATGTTCCCGCCGGACAGTGGTACAGCGCCTATGTAAACTGGGCTTGTGAAAAGGGCATCGTCAACGGACGGGGCGCAGGCTGCTTCTGCCCCCAGGATCCCGTCACCCGTCAGGAAATGGTAACCATGCTGGCCCGCTTCGCTGCCGCAATGGGCGAAGACACCACTGTGGAGAACACCGAGATCCTGAACACCTTTGCAGACGCTGATCAGGTCGCCAGCTACGCCGTAGAGGCTTTCGCCTGGGCTGTAGAACAGGGCATTATCAACGGCACTGCCAACGGACTTGAGCCCAAAGGACTGGCAACCCGTGCCCAGACCGCTCAGATCATCTACAAATACCAGACCTTTTGAATCAAAAGGCAACATTTGACCGAATAGGAGGCATAGCATGAAAAAATCATTTACCAGACTCATTGCAATGCTCCTTGTGGTGGCGCTGTGTGGTACGATGCTGCCGATGGCCATGGCAACCGAAACACAGACAGCAACATTCAAGGACGTGGGCCCGACCCACTGGGCCTATGCGTATGTAGAACAGGCAGTTGCAGACGGCCTGTTCCAGGGAATTACAGAAGACACCTTTGCACCCAATATGACCATGAACCGGGCTATGTTTGTAACGGTTCTCAGCCGCATGGCAGGTGTAGAGGTTGACAACGAAGCAACTACCAACTTTACCGATGTTCCTGCGGGCAAGTGGTATACCGGCGCTGTGGCCTGGGCCGTGGCACAGGGAATCACCACCGGCATGTCCGCAGAGGTATTCAACCCCACAGGCGATGTGACCCGCCAGCAGGCAGCTACTTTCCTGTACCGCTACATGAAATCTGCCGGTCTGGAACTGCCCGAGGGCACTGTTCCCACCTTCACCGATGCAGAGGAGATCGACTCCTATGCCCTGGAAGCTATGGAAGCTCTGGCTGCTGCCGGTATCATTACCGGCTATGATGATGGCACAGTCAGACCCGACAAGGTGCTGACCCGTGCAGAAGCTGCGGCTCTCTTTGTCCGCTTCAGTCAGTTGGCAGCACCCCCCAGAATGACCTACAGTGTCAACTTTATGGCACCCCATGTCACTGTTACTGTAGACGGTGCGGAAACTACCTTCTGTGCTGTAGAGCAGGGCAGCGACCTGGTCTTCATGCTGGAAGCAGAGGAAGGCTACGCCATTACCTCCGTATCCACTGCTGACGAAGTGCTGACCCCCGGTGAGGATGGCAGCTATGTTCTGGCAGACATTCAGAACGATACCGTCGTCACCGTTGTGGCAGAGTCCACTGCCCCCGAGACCTTCCTGGTCACCTTTGAGGCCGAGAACGCACAGGTCTTTGTTGACGGCGAGGCCGTTACCGAGGCTCTGGCAGAAGGCGAACTGACCTTCGCTGTAGAAGCGGCAGAAGGCTACGAGATTCACAGTGTGACTGCCAGCACCGGCACCCTGACCGACAACGGCGACGGCACTTACACTCTGGCAGAACTGACCGAGGCCGCTACTGTCTATGTAGTAGCAACGGAAAAGACCGATGTTCCCACTGAGCCTGAAACCTACACCATTACCTTTGTTACTGATGAAGGCGTAGTGGTCTATGTAGACGGTGAGGCCGCTGCGGAGACAACCGTTACCGCAGAGCAGCTTCCCTTTACCTTCGGCGTCTCCATGGTGGCCGAGCACACCCAGGTGGCTGCCGCTGAGGCCAGCCCCGCAGGCGAGCTCTACTTCACCGGCAATGCCTATATGCTCACCGGCATTACCGGTGATACCACTGTCACCCTGACCACCGGCCCCGAGGTGCTGGATGTAGCATTCTACACCCCTGTAGGTGCGACCCCCGTTGAGACTGTTCAGGTGGCCTATGGCGAGTATCTGGAGCTGCCTGAAGATCCCACTATGGAAGGCTACTTCTTCGGTGGCTGGTACACCGACAAGGATCTGTTCTATGACTTCCTGCCCGAAACTCCCATTACCGAAGACATGGTTCTCTTCGGCGGCTTCGGCCAGGTCGTAGATGTTGTCCACTATGACAGCATCAACGGCTCCAATTCCAACGACGGTGCCACCAAGGAGACCTCCGTTATCTCCATGAGTTGGGCCCTGAAGCTGGCAGAGCATTCTACCACCAAGTCCATCATCATGCACTATGCAGCACCTGTGATCACCAATGTTACCGAGATCTGGGATGCCAGCCACATTGAAGGCGGTATCACCGTTTATATGGACCCCGAGACCTACACCGAGCAGGGCACATGGGCGATCTATACCACCACCGGCAACCTGACAGTGAAGAATATGCACTTCGTCTGTGAGGATGCTGAGGAGTTTAAGGGCGCATGCTTCCTGTATAACTATTCCGCTTACGATAATGTTGCCCAGGCTTACACCTACGGCAACACCACTCTGATCGACTGCACAGCTACAGGCTTTGGTAACTTGCCAACCATCGGCAGCAAAGGCTTCTACAATGCAGTCATCTACAATCTGGGTACACTGACCATGATCGGCGGCGAGTACTATGGAAATAGCTCCCCCAGCGGTACAGTTGACAATTACCATGGCTATTCCAACTTCTATGCCGATGGCGTCTATTTCCACGACAATCGATCCACCTACAACGAAGAGGTCTGGTACGGCAGCCAGGGCCAGGCTGGTGCTATCTGGGTCAACTGCTGGGTAGCAGAGATCAAGAACTGTACCTTTGAGAACAACTGGTCCGCAAGGGGCGGCGGCGCTATCGCTTTCGGCACCATTTCTGAGCTGGTGATCGAGAACTGCACCTTTATTGGCAACTCTACCGATGCGGATGGCGGCGCCATTAAGGGCCTGGTCAATTCCAAGCTGGTTCTGGGCGAAGGCAACATCTTCAAGAACAACACCGCATCCGGCATGGGTGGCGCTGTGTTCTCCAACATGGATATCACCCTGACTCAGGGCATCTTTGAAGGCAACACTGCCAACAAGGGCAACGATGTTTACGGACTGAAGGCTGTAACGCTTGCTCCCGTTGAAGGCAGCGATCTGGCTGTTACCGGCGGCATCACTGCTGCAGGCGGCGTGAAGATCAGCGCAACCTTGGCCAATTTGGAACAGAATGTCGTTCTGACTTCTGCGGCTGTGTCAGCAGGCACTACCATCGCCACCGGCGTTGGCTACACCCTGACTGAGGCTGATCTGGCCAAGATCACCGTAGTGCCTACGGCTGAATTGGTTCTGGATACGGAACGCAACGTCATTAAGGTCAAAGAGCTGGAAGGCGGCGACAGCGGCGCAACCGGCCCCGTGGAAGAGGAAATGGAAGGTCCCCACAACCTGAGTGCGGTCTATCTGGGCGCAGGTTCTGACAACAACGACGGCACAACAGCTTCCAACTGCGTGGCTTCCTTCGGTAAGGCTAAGAGCCTGCTTGCTCCTAACGGTATCATTTACATCTGCGGCCAGGTGGCTGTCACCGGCGAAAAGATGTGGTCCTTGGATCCCGAGGAATTTGGCAGTGCTAAGGTGATGCGTGCGCCCAATTACAATGGCGTGTGCGTATCTGTTCGGGGCAACCTGACCCTCCATGACATCGTGATCGACGGCGGCAACAACAATGCCAGCACCTACTTCATGGGCTGTAACGGCAGCGGTGTCACCCTGACACTGGGCGAGGGCTGCGTGATCCGGAATGTCAAAAGCACCGGCTACTATGGCGCCGTTGCCAATGGTTCCGGTGGCGATACTGTCATTATTGATGGTGCAACAATCACCAATTGTTCTTCCAGCGGCTATTATGGCGGCATGGTCTATGCTCCTGTCATTATTATGAAAGCAGGCGAGATCTGCAATATCACCCGTTCCGGTTATTATGGCGGCGCAGCCCTGAATGGCAAGAGCGTCACTATGCTGGGCGGCGAGATTCACAACATTACCTCCACAGACAGCTACGGCGCCGTGCTTTTTGCCCAGAGCTCCGGTAGCATCACCATGAACGGCGGCAAGATTTATAATAACTCTTCCAACTATATTCTGGGTCATATGGGCAATGCTCCTATGGAGGTTGACGGCGGCGAAATTTACGGAAACTCCGGCTCTGCTGTGATCGGCACCATGTATACCGGTGGCGACATTCTCCTGGGCAAGGTGAAGATCTACAACAATACCTGTAGTGCTTCTGCCATCAAGATCCCCGGCAGCAGTACCGTTACGGTAAGCGGCGCAGAGATCACCGGCAACAAGGGCAACAGCACCGGCGGCGGCATCTACGCCTCCGGCAGCAACACCTATCTGAAGCTCCTGTCCGGTAAGATCTCCGGCAATACCGCTTCTGTTGGTGATGATCTCTACATCAGTAACCAGAAGACCCTGACCGTCACACCTACGGCAAGCGGTCTGGAAATCGGTGGCGAGATATTCCTCCGCAACTCCAGTGCCTCCTACTTCGGCACTGACGGCAACACGGTTGGTGACCTGACCAATCTGATCGGCACGCTCAAGTTTAACTTCAGCAAGCTGGAATCCGGCACAGTCGTTGCTACCCCCGATGCAGGATACACCTTCACGGAAGCTGATCTGGCTAAGTTCGGCTGCTTCGGCTGCAACATTAGCTATGAGATCAATGCTGCGGGAAAGATCGTTACCAAGGCAAAGGGTCTGGAATCTGTCAGTCTGGATAAGACCGAACTGACTGTTATGGCAACCTATACCGACAAGCTCATCGCTACCGTTGGTCCTGCGGATGCCAGCAGCACCAACCTGACCTGGAAGTCCAGCAATACTGCTGTTGCCAAGGTCAGCGGCAGCCAGCTCAGTGCCACTGTCACCGGTGTAGCACCCGGCACAGCCATCATCACTGCCTGTGCAGCGGATAATTCCCAGGTCTACGCGGAATGTGTGGTCACGGTTACCAAAAACACGACCACTGTACAGAGATTGACTCTGAACAGAACCACCCACTCCATGCGCGTGGAGCAGAGTGTTAGCCTGAGTGCTACTATTACGCCTTCCAATGCAGCCAACCAGAATCTGGTTTGGACTGTCAGTGATCCCACCTTGGTCCAGATGACAGGCAGCGGCAAGTCCGTTACCCTGAAGGCTCTGGCAGCCGGTAAAGTCACTGTCACTGCAACTACCACCGACGGCACCAACCTCTCTGCAAGCTGTGTCATTACCATTGAACCCAGAGTTGAGATCGAAAGCATCACTCTGAATAAGACAGAACACCGCATGGATGACGGCGAAACCGTTTCCCTGACGGCAACTGTCACTCCTTCCGATGCCTGGAATACCACGGTCACCTGGACTTCCTCCAATACCGCTGTAGCTAAGGTTTCCGGCAGCACCGGCAAGACTGTCACTGTCACCGCTGTGGCAGACGGCAATGCTGTCATTACTGCCACCACGGCTGACGGCAAGACCGCTACCTGTGCCATCACTGTAGCAGACCTCCCTGTAACCGGCCTGACCATTGAGGCGGATTCCGACATGGTAGCTGTTGGCGATACCATCGGCGTAACCGCTATGCTGGAACCTGCCAACGCAGCCAACCAGAAGGTGATCTGGGCTTCCTCCGATGAAACTGTGGCTACCGTCCATGTCTATGGCTCCAATGCCGTTGTCTACGGCGTTTCTCCCGGCGAGGTCACCATTACTGCTACCTCTGATGACGGCGGCTTCACCGGCGAAGTGACAGTCACTGTCACCGAACTGGAAGGTAACTACATGGAGCTGGATCTGACCAACCTGGACCTGATCGTCCATCAGTCCTTCAACATCACTGCCATGTTTGAAAAAGAAGGTCAGCAGGTCACTTGGACCACCAGCAACAGCGACATCGTAGATATCCTCTCCACTACTGACAATCAGGTCACCATTAAGTGTGGCGGCATTGTCGGCTCTGCGGTCATTACCGCAACCGCTGCTGACGGTCAGACTGCCACCTGCGCTGTCAATGTGGAAGGCCGTATCTCCGGCACTCTGGATGAAGTCTATGTCAGCACTGAGGGCAGCGATTCCAACGACGGCGCAACGGAAGATACCCCTGTTCGCAGCTTGGTGAAGGCCATCTCCCTGCTGGGTGTAGACGGAACCATTTATGTAAAGGGCAAAAATGTTTCCCTGCCTGCCAATGCCAACATCACACTGCCCAAGGAGATCTATGGCAATGCCAAGATCGTCATGGTTCATACCCATGAGGAAGTTATTGAGGAACTTCCTTGGGGACCTGAAATCCAGGAAGAGTGCTATGCTCCTACCTTCTTGCTGGGCGGACGCACGTACTTCAGTGATGTTACCATTAGCTGGGAACAGGGCGGTGCTGCAATGAACATCATTGGCGGTAACAAGCTTGATGTGGTCATCAGTAACGGTGCCCACCTGATCGGCGGCTACAACACAGACCGTAAGAATCAGAGTCTTGCCTATGTTTACGGTGATTCCAGACTGCTGGTTAACGGCGGCGAGATCGAAGGCTTCGGCGGTGCCAGCCAGGTAATCTGGGCTCGTGAGCGGGGCCAGGTTACAGTGAACGGCGGCCACTTCCATGACAACTACAACAACTACCTTCTCAGCATCGATGGCGATGCTGTGGAACTGACAGTCAATGGCGGCACTTTCGAGAGCGAA
Organism: Faecousia sp.; assembly: GCA_045632785.1. Lineage (GTDB taxonomy): Bacteria > Bacillota > Clostridia > Oscillospirales > Oscillospiraceae > Faecousia. The sequence continues at coordinate 16,822 of JAZQXK010000153.1, read as the reverse complement.
AAGGCTGTGGTTTATGCATACCATGGCAATGCCTATATCAATGGCGGCAGATTTGTCAACCGCAAGACAGGCGGCACCATTGCCTCCAACAACGCAATGCTCTACTCCTATGAGGGCTATTCCACTATCGATCCCAAGTATCCCATGGCTGTGGAGAACTACGGCGTTTACCATGGTACACGGTATGCGGAAACCTATCTGGGAAGCCTCCACAATCTGGAAGGCACTCTGGGCTTCAGTATGACCCAGCGTGATGCACGCCCCGGTACTACCTGCTTCTACGGCACCAACGAACACACTCTGACTTGGGAAGACTTTGCCAAGGTCTATATGCCCAATTATACTCTGGAACTGGATCAGGCTGGTAACTGCATCGTCATCCAGTAATCTCTGAATTCGCAATTCTTCCTTTTCTTCGCCCGGCGGCGGTTTATCCCCAGTCCGCCGTCGGGCCCCCGTAAGAACCCAACAACACAAGCGGATACCTCTAAAAACTCCCTTTTTGCATCCCGGTGGCATCTGAACCGGCCTAACAAAAATCAGTTTTTAGAGGTTCCATGATTTTGGAGGTGGTGAACTTTGAGGATTGTGATGCAAACGAGACCCTGCCTTCTGATGGAAACAGCGGAGCTGGTGTTCTCTTTTGTCAATGACTTGCCCCCCCAGCAATTAACAGCCTCCGGAGAATGGTGTCTCCCGGAGGAGGAGGCTCTACGGATTCGCCAGGAGGTCTGCCAAGGCTTAGACCCCCAGGACAAAAAGCTGCAGTTTTTCTTCCAGGGCTTCCAGTTGGAAGGCGGCTATAGCCGACTTTCCAACCCGGCTACTACCATGCTTTATAGCTGCCTGTCCACCATGCCTTCGGATGTGCAGGAAATGAAGGGGAAGCTATTGGAATTTTGGGAGAGTATCGAGCCGCCCTACTGCATATCTGCGGCTGATCCCTTCGCCCTTTCCCTTGTCCATGCTTCTTCCGAGGAATTTTCTCCCCTGGCAGAGGAAATGAACAAAGTACCTGCCCCTATGAACTATCAGCTCCGTCTGGTAGAGATTTTCGCCCAGTATCCCCGGTATCTGGAACAACTGGTGGATATTTTGCAGCCTTTGGCAAGGCGGCTGGAGCCCCTTCTGGAGCCATGGGTGCAACGGGTGCAGCCCCTGCTTCAGGGATGGGAACAGTTTTTCAGCGAGCCGGAAAATGTCAGTGACTTTTTCCGTAACCGCATGGCGGGCTTCCAGTGCAGCCAGTTGGAGCTGTGTCTGCGCTACTTCCCGGCAAAAGGCGGCTACTACCGGGTTATTAACGAGGAGAAGGACACTTTGGGCATTGCCTGTCTGCTGCCCGGTCTGGACATGAAGCCCGGTGCGCCCAAGGCAACCACCGCCCCAGCCCTGGATGACGAGGAGGCGGCTGCCCTGCGGCTGATTGCCAACCCGGATCGGCTGGCAATGCTTTCCGCCATGATGCGTCGTCCCATGGGCGGTCACGAACTGGCGGTTGAGCTGGGACTCAATTCCGGCACGGTCTTCCGTGACCTCAACAATCTGGCTACTGCCCAACTGATTACCCGGGTAGCAGAGGGGCGCAAGCGTGTCTACAGCACCAATATGGAGACCCTTCGCCAACTGATGCGCCGCATCCTTTTGGTGGTCAACCCGGATGAACCCAATGTATAAAACAGGTTCTATAATAAATGGGCTCTATGTCAATAGTTGGTGTAGAGACAAAATAAAAAACTTTTGGATTGTGTCGGGAGGCAGACTCCCGGCACGATTTTATTTTGCAATAGAAAAACGGAGACAACTTCTTTACGAAGTGTCCCCGTTTCGGTCAGCATTTTTGTTATGGAAATTTGAATTTTCTATAGGAAAGGGTTACTTGGGAGCGCCAGTGGATCAGATCCCCTGAAAGTATTTGACAGCAGCTTCAAACATCCGGATATCATATTCACCGGGGACATTTTTGTAAAGCCCCTGACCGATGCGCTCACTGTGGCCCATTTTGCCGAAGACACGACCATCGGGAGAGGTGATGCCCTCAATGGCGCACAGAGAGCCGTTGGGGTTGAAGTCGATGTCAGCAGTGGCGTTTCCGTCCAGGTCTACATACTGGGTGGCGATCTGACCGTTGGCAGCCAGCTCCGCAATCAGCGCCGGGGATGCCAGGAATTTGCCCTCCCCGTGAGAAATGGGGACATTCACCACATCGCCTACATTCATAAAGCGCAGCCAGGGGGACTTGGTGGAGGCGATCCGGGTGCGGACGATCCGGCTCTGGTGGCGGCTGATGTTATTGAAGGTCAGGGTGGGGCAATTCTCGTCGGTATCCATGATCTTGCCGTAGGGAACCAGACCCAGCTTGATCAGCGCCTGGAAGGCGTTGCAGATGCCGCACATCAGGCCCTTCCGGTTGTCCAGCAGGTCTGTGACAGCTTCCTTGACCGCAGGATTGCGGAAGAATGCAGTGATGAACTTGGCAGAGCCGTCGGGTTCGTCACCGCCGGAGAAGCCGCCGGGAATAAAGATCATCTGGGCTTTTCTTACCTTTGCGGAGAACTCCTCTACGCTGCGGGCAACGTCTTCGGCGGTCAGGTTGCGGATTACGAAAATTTCAGCTTCGCCACCGGCCTTTTCTACGGCACGGGCGGAATCGTACTCGCAGTTGGTGCCGGGGAAGGCGGGAATCAGAACCTTGGGCTTGGCTGCCTTCATGGCGGGGGCAATGTCACACTTGCCGGGGAAGGAGAAGGTGGGGATTTCCTCTTGCTCCTGTCTTGCGTGGACAGGATAGACATTCTCCAAGGTGGCGGCATTCATTTTGTACAGCTCTTCGATGGAAGCGGTGTCATCCTCCAAAGTGATGACAGGCTCGGCAGTGGTTTCACCCAGCTTCATTACACCGGGGATCTCTACATCCTCGGTCAGCTCTGCAACCAGGAAGCCGTACAGACCCATATGCCAGGCATCGCCCATGGGGGCAGAGGAAGCAAAGCCAATGCCGTTACCGAAGGACATCTTCATCACAGCCTCACCGATGCCATGCTCCACGGCCCATGCTGCCTTGACCTTGCCGGCCTTGCACAGCTCATGGAAGGCATCCCAGGAGGCTTTCAAACTTTCGGCAGCTTCCTCAGCCGCACCGAACAGGTAGACAGGGTGACCTGCTTCCTTAAATTCGGGGGTGATCACATCCTGTTTTTTGATGGGGGCAATGGCAAAGGAGATCAGGGTGGGGGGAACATCCAGATCCAGGAACGTGCCGGACATGGAATCCTTGCCGCCAATGGCAGCAGTGCCCAGCTCCAACTGGGCATCCAGTGCGCCCAGGAGGGCGGCAAAGGGCTTGCCCCAGCGGGCAGGCTCATTTTTCAGCTTTTCAAAGAATTCCTGCAGAGTCAGGTAGGCCAGCCTATAGTCGCAGCCAGCGGCAACCAGCTTGGCAACGGAGTTATAGATGGAGGCGTGTGCGCCGGTGTAGGGATCTACAGAAAGATGGTCGGGATCGCAGCCCCAGCTGAACACAGAGGCCTGATCTGTCTGCTGACCGGGCAGTACGGGAAGCACCGCAGCCATGGACTGGGTGGGGGTGAGCTGATACTTGCCGCCGAAGGGCATAGTGACAGAGCCGGCGCCGATGGTGGAGTCGAAGCGCTCCACCAGTCCTCTCTGGGAGGCGGTCTTCAAATCGGCTGCCATTTCACGAAGATTGCCATACAAAGCCTTGCTCAGCACAGCCAGATCCTTCTCGCTGACAGCAACCTCTGTATACTTCACAGCACCGTTGGTGTCCAGGAAGGCGCGGCTGAGATCGGCAATGGTGTTGCCCTTCCAGCGCATGACCATGCGCTCTTCTTCCGTAACGACGGCAACACGGTAAGCTTCCAGATTTTCTGCCTCTGCCAGGGCAATGAACTTGTCCGCATCCCCGGCTTCCACAACCACCGCCATTCGCTCCTGGGATTCGGAGATGGCGATTTCTGTGCCGTCCAGGCCGTCATATTTCTTGCGTACTGCGTCCAGATCGATCTGCAGGCCGGGAGCCAGCTCACCGATGGCAACGGAAACACCGCCTGCGCCAAAGTCATTGCAGCGCTTGATCAGGCGGGTGACTTCGGGGTTACGGAACAGGCGCTGGATCTTCCGCTCCTCCGGGGCATTGCCCTTTTGGACTTCGGAGGCCATGGTGGTCAGAGATTTCATGTTGTGGCTCTTGGAAGAGCCGGTGGCGCCGCCGATTCCGTCACGACCGGTGCGGCCACCCAGCAGAATGACCACATCTCCCGGAGCAGGACGCTCACGGCGAACATTATATGCAGGGGCGGCAGCGACCACAGCGCCGCACTCCAGGCGCTTGGCAACAAAGCCGTCATGGTACATTTCCGCAACGTGTCCCGTTGCCAGACCGATCTGGTTGCCATAGGAGGAATAACCGGCTGCGGCAGTCTGGCAGATCTTTCTCTGGGGCAGCTTGCCGGTCAGGGTTTCGGAAAGGGGCTTTCTGGGGTCAGCGGCGCCGGTGATGCGCATTGCCTGATGGACATAAGCACGACCGGACAGGGGATCACGGATACAGCCGCCGATACAGGTGGCAGCGCCGCCAAAGGGCTCGATTTCTGTGGGGTGGTTATGGGTCTCATTTTTGAACATCAGCAGCCAGTCCTGATCTTCACCGTTTACCGTAGCGGTGACATGGATGGAGCAGGCATTGATCTCCTCGGGCTCATTCAGCTCCGGCAGCAGACCCCGCTTTTTCAGTGTCTTGGTGCCGATGGTGGCAATATCCATCAAAGTTTGGGGTCGGGCGGCAGCCTTCTCCTGGCCGTAAACCTCCACACGGGCGGCCAGATAGCGATCATAAGCGGCCTGCACAGCGGGGTCGTCAATGCGAACATTGCGGATATGGGTGGAGAAGGTGGTATGGCGGCAGTGGTCAGACCAGTAGGTATCGACCACACGAATTTCGGTAATGGTGGGGTCACGGCCCTCCTCGTCCCGGAAATAAGCCTGCAGGAACTTCAGATCGTCCAGATCCATAGCCAGGCCCTTTTCCTCCAGCAGAGCGGAAAGGGAATCATCGTCCATGGCAGTAAAGCCGGTGACGGTGGCAACGGTCTCGGGAGCGGCATAGGATGCTTCCAGGGTTTCGGGAAGTGCAAGCTCAGCCTCCCGGCTCTCCACGGCATTGATTACATGCTTTTTGAAAGCGGTAATGTCATTTTCACTGAGGTTTCCGTACAGGCCGTAAATCTTGGCAGTGCGGATCAGGGGGCGCTCTCCCTGGGAAATGATCTGGATGCACTGGGCGGCAGAGTCGGCTCTCTGGTCGAACTGACCGGGAAGCGCCTCCACAGCAAAAACATATGCGCCGGGCAGATCAAGCATCTCATAGGTTTTATCCAGCTGGGGCTCGGAGAAAACGGTTTTCACAGCATAATCAAACAGCTCTCCGGTGATGTTTTCCGCATCGTAGCGGCAAAAAAGACGGATATTCTCCAGGCTTTCCATGCCCAGCAAATTTCTGGCTTCGTTCAGCAGGCCCTTTGCTTCGTTGTCCAGGCCCTCTTTCTTTTCTACAAAAATACGATAAACCATGGGGTAAATTCCTCCTGATCTATTATTTCTTCCCTTGCAGTGCCCGCTGACCAATATCCTTGCGGCAATAGGCATTGCGGAACTTTACGCCCGCAGACAGGCGGTATGCTGTGTCAATGGCTTCTTCCAAGGTGCTGCGCACCGCAGTCGTACCGGTGACACGGCCGCCGGAGGTAACCAGCTTTCCGTCTTTCAGCTTAGCGCCTGCAACAAAGGTGTGGGCAGCGGCACGGTCAGACATGGTAAGGCGGAAGCCTTTTTTATAGCTCTCCGGGTAACCTGCAGATGCCTTGATTACGCAGCAGGCGTGCTTCCGGTAAAAACGCACGGGGGTTTTGGCAAGAGTGCCATTGGTGCAGGCCTGCATCACGGTGAGCAGGTCACTTTTCAGCAGAGGCAGAACCACCTGGGTCTCAGGATCACCAAAACGGCAGTTATACTCAATGACCTTTGGGCCATTGGGGGTCAGCATCAGCCCGAAGTACAGGCAGCCCTTAAAGGGGCGGCCCTCTTTTTTCATGGCACGGATGGTGGGAATGAAGATCTCCTTCATGCACTGCCGGGCGATCTCCTCGGTGTAATAGGGGTTGGGGGCAACTGTGCCCATGCCGCCGGTATTGAGGCCGGTATCTCCGTCCCCGGCCCGCTTGTGATCCATGCTGGACACCATGGGGCGAATTACTCTGCCATCGGTAAATGCCAGGACAGACACCTCCGGTCCGGTGAGGAACTCCTCAATGACCACAGTGCTGCCGCTCTTGCCGAACTTGGCATTGACCATCATATCCGTAACCGCATCGATGGCTTCCTGCCGGGTTTGGGCGATGATGACACCCTTACCCAGGGCCAGTCCGTCAGCCTTTACAACAGTGGGGATGGGGGCGGTTTGCAGATAAGCAAGGGCAGATTCCAGATTGGTAAAGATCTCATAAGAAGCAGTGGGGATGCGGTATTTCTTCATGAGATTCTTGGCAAAAGCCTTGCTGCCTTCAATGATGGCGGCCTTGGCATTGGGGCCGAAGCAAGGCACACCGATTTCCTCCAGAGCATCCACGCAGCCCAGAACCAGAGGGTCATCAGGGGCTACAACAGCATAATCGATGGCGTTGGCTTTGGCAAAGTTTACGATGCCCTCTATGTCCGTAGCGCCGATGCTTACACAGGTGGCATCAGCGGCAATGCCGCCGTTGCCGGGCAGGGCATAAATGGTTTCTACATCAGGATTCTTTTTTAAGCAGCGGATAATGGCATGTTCCCGGCCGCCGCCGCCCACAACGAGAAGTTTCATTAGATACCTCCGGTTCTTAGTGGTGGAACAGACGCATACCGGTGAAGGCCATGACGATGCCGTTCTTGTCGCACTCTGCAATGACCAGATCATCCCGGATGGAGCCGCCAGGCTCAGCAATGTACTTTACGCCGGAAGCGATACCACGCTTGATGGAGTCAGCAAAGGGGAAGAAGGCATCGGAGCCAAGGGCTACTGCATCCCGGGAGTCCAGCCATGCCCGCTTCTCGTGGGCGGTCAGAGGCTCGGGACGGACAGTAAAGTAGTTCTGCCAGATGCCTTCAGCGCAGACATCTTCTTCGTTGCCGTTGATATAGCCGTCGATCACATTGTCACGACCGGGGCGGCCCAGATCGGGGCGGAAGGGCAGGCTCAGAGTCTTGGGATGCTGCCGCAGGAACCAGGTATCGGCCTTGCTGCCAGCCAGTCTGACACAGTGGACACGGCTCTGCTGACCTGCGCCCACGCCAATGGCCTGTCCGTCATAAGCAAAGCAGACGGAGTTGGACTGGGTGTACTTCAGGGTGATCAGAGAAACGATCAGGTCGATTCTTGCGGACTCCGGCAGCTCCTTATTGGCAGTGACGATGTTTTCCAGCAGGTGATTGCCGATCTCAAAGTTGTTCCGGCCCTGCTCGAAGGTGATACCGAAGATCTGCTTGCGCTCCTGAGGATCGGGAACATAGTTGGGATCGATCCGCACCACATTGTAGCCGCCCTTGCGCTTGGTCTTCAAAATAGCCAGCGCTTCCTCGGTATAGCCGGGGGCGATAACACCGTCGGAAACCTCAGGGGCGATCAGCCTGGCGGTCATTTCGTCGCAAATGTCGGACAGGGCGACCCAGTCACCGAAGGAGCAAAGCCGGTCGGCGCCACGGGCACGGACATAGGCGCAGGCCAGAGGATTTTCGTCCAGACCTTCCACATCTTCCACGAAGCAAGCCTTTTTCAGCTCCGGGGGAAGAACCTTGCCTACAGCGGCAGAGGTGGGAGAAACGTGCTTAAAGGAGGTGGCACAGGCCATGCCGGTGGCTTTCTTCAGCTCCTTGACCAGCTGCCAGGAGTTCAGGGCATCCATAAAGTTGATGTAGCCTGGGCGACCATTGAGAATTTCAATGGGCAGCTCACTTCCGTCGTGCATATACAGGGAAGCGGGCTTCTGGTTGGGGTTGCAGCCATATTTCAGTTCAAAGTGCTTCATTTCCGTCTTTTCTCCTTTGCAGGCAGTGCTTGTTGATCAAACGCTGCTGGAATTTACCGGTTTCCAGGTTGGTGTAGCGGACGAACAGGGAAATCTTGTTGTTCCCGTCCAGATTTGTCCACAATTCTTCTGTGAAAGCATCTATGTCTTCGGGGATGGAAACCCGCTCAGGCTCGCCCTGGAAGGTGGGGATCACGGGATTGCCGTCGCAGACATAGGTGTGCAGGAAGTGACCCAGGCCAGCAGTGGCGGGATACTCCCAGAAGAAGCGGGCGCAGGCCTTTCCTTCGGGGTCGGCAGCTTTCAAGATGGACATTTTATAGGAGCCGTCCATGGCCTGCAGGCCGGAGATTCTGGGCGTCCAATTGGGGCCGTCATCCTCGAACATACGGGTGCGCAGAGCGGCTTCCCAGCTCTCGCCTCTGGTCAGGTATTCCCAGATGGTATCTGTCTGGTCACCGTTGGTTACGATCAGACCACGACCGATCTCCCGGACAGGATGGTAGATGATCAGGTGGGGATCCTTCATCAGAGCGGGGTCATGGGCTTCGGTACGGATGCCGTCGGGTTCTTCTATAAAGACACGGTTCCGGGAATTGACGGAGCGGCCCATGATGAAATAGGCGGATACAGCGGTCTTGCCGTCGGGGGTGATGCCCAGAACAATACCGCGGCCGGGGTAAGTGTTGCCATCCAGGCGCTGAGCCATGGACTTGATCTCATAAACATTCATTGGAAGTACCTCCAGATTCTATTTTCATAAGGAAGCGCAGACCTTTTCCACAGCCTGGGGCAGCAGGATCCATTCGGCTTGCTCCATCACACGGCGCTGCAGAATTTCCGGAGTGTCACCGTCTTCAATATAAACGGCTTTCTGGGCGATGATCTCCCCGCCATCGGGAATTTCGTTGACAAAATGGACGGTGGCGCCGGTGACCTTCACGCCGTAGCGCAGAGCCTCCTCATGCACCTTCAGTCCATAGAAGCCTTCCCCGCAAAAAGCGGGGATCAGGCTGGGATGCACATTCAAAATGCGCCTGGGATAGTGGCTGGTGAACTGCTGGGTCAGGATGGTCATAAAGCCTGCCAGAATGATGATGTCGATGCCATTTTCGTCCAGCACCTCCATCAAGCGGGCTTCAAAGGCTTCCTGAGAACCACATTCCTTTTTCAGAACCACTGCAGTGGGGATTCCTGCCTTTTTGGCCCGCTCCAGAGCATAAGCCCCAGCATTGTTGGAAACCACCAGAGTGATCTTGCCGGAGCGCAGCACACTTTCCTGGGCGTCTATCAGCGCCTGCAGGTTGGTGCCGCCGCCGGACACCAGAACCGCAATTCTTTTCTCCATTACAGGATCACCTTTTCTTCGCCCCTGATGATCTCACCGATCACATAGGCATCAATGCCGTTCTCCTTCAAAATTTCCAGAGCGGTTTCCACTTCCACCGCAGGAACCACAATGCTCATGCCAACGCCCATATTATAGGTGTTGTACATATCACGCTCAGGGATATTGCCCCACTTGGCGATCATATCAAAGATGGGCAGAACCTTCACGGCGCTCTTGTCGATCTTTGCGCACAGGCCGTCGGGAATGGAGCGGGGAATGTTCTCATAGAAGCCGCCGCCGGTGATGTGGGAGATGCCCTTCACATCGACCTTCTCCAGCAGTGCCAGAACAGGCTTCACATAGATCCTGGTGGGCACCAGCAGAGCTTCTGCAATGGTTTTGCCCTCCAGTTCTTCTCTGGGGATGTACAGCTCGGGGTTGTTCTCGTCAATGCGGAACACCTTGCGGCACAGGGAGAAGCCGTTGGAGTGGATGCCCGTGGAGGGCAGAGCAATCACAACATCTCCAACTGCCATTCTGGTGTTGTCCAGAATCTTCTTTTTGTCTACGATGCCCACGGCGAAGCCAGCCAGGTCGTAGTCTTTTGCAGGCATCATGCCGGGATGCTCCGCGGTTTCGCCGCCGATCAGCGCAGCGCCGGACTGGACGCAGCCTTCTGCTACACCCCCAACGATTGCGGCGATCTTCTCAGGGATATTCTTGCCGCAGGCAATGTAGTCCAGGAAGAACAGAGGCTTTGCGCCTACGCAGATAATGTCATTGACGCACATGGCAACGGCATCGATGCCGATGGTGTCATGCTTGTCCATGAGGATAGCCAGCTTGACTTTTGTGCCGCAGCCGTCGGTACCGGAGACCAGAACGGGCTCCTCCATACCGGCAAAGCTGCCCAGGCCAAAGCAGCCGCCGAAGCCGCCTACATCATCCAGGCAGCCCTCGTTGCGGGTGCGGGCAACGTGCTTCTTCATCAGCTCTACGGCCCGGTAGCCGGCAGTGATGTCAACACCTGCGGCAGCGTAGCTGGCGGAGAAAGAGTTTTTGTGATCCATGATGATACAGCTCCTTTTCAGAAGTTATTTTTTGATCTTGCAGCGTGGGGCGTTTATTCCTTCCCTGTCCAGCAGTAGGTACAAACCTTATCCCGATCCAGACCGATGGATTCCAGCAGCCCATCCAGGGTTTGATACCCCAGGGAGTCAAAGCCCATTTCCTCGCAGATGGTCTTCAGCAGACACTGTCCCCGCCGGGTGGTAGCATCCGCATATTCATCCAGATGTTGCTGGCCCATATTTCCTTCCAGCTTTTGGATGGTTCTGCGTGTCAGAAGATCCATGTCTGAGTTATTCCGGGAGAAATTCAGGAATTTGCAGCTATACATGAGAGGGGGACAGGCTGAGCGCATATGTACTTCCTTTGCGCCGCTCTTATACAGGAAGTCAACGGTTTCCCGAAGCTGGGTGCCCCGAACGATGGAATCATCCACCAACAGCAGCCTCTTATCCTCGATCAGCTCCGGTACGGGGATCTGCTTCATTTCCGCCACCAGATTCCGGATCTCCTGGTTAGAGGGGGTGAAGGAGCGGGCCCAGGTGGGGGTGTACTTGACGAAGGGCCGGGCAAAGGGCTTGTGGGAGTAGTTGGCATAGCCAATGGCATGGGGCAGACCGGAATCCGGCACACCGGCGATATAGTCCACATCGGGCATGGTGCCCTGATCTTTTTCGTGCCTGGCCATGATCTCGCCGTTGCGGCAGCGCATAACCTCCACGCTGCGGCCCTCGTAGCTGGAGTTGGGATAGCCGTAATAGCTCCAGAGGAAGGCGCAGATCTTCATCTTATCTCCGGGGGCGGCAAGCTGGGTGTAGCCGTTGGCGGTGATTTTCACAATTTCGCCGGGGCCTAAGTTGTAAACCGGCTGATACCCCAGCTTTTGGCAGGCAAAGGATTCCATGGAAACGCAGCAGCCCTTGTCATTTTGGCCAATGACGATGGGCAGGCGTCCCAGCTTATCCCGGGCGGCAATGATACCGTCTTCTGTCAATAGCAGAAGGGTGCAGGAGCCTTGAATCCGATTTTGCGCAAATTTGATGCCTTCTACGAGGCTGCTGCAGCGGCAGATCAGGGCAGCGATCAGTTCGCCGTCATTGACCTTTCCGGAAGACATAGCCATAAAATAATGGCCCGGTGCAGAGAAGGTGTCGGCAACCAGCTCTTCTGCGTTGTTGATGACACCCACATTGGCAATGGCAAACATACCAAGGTGGGAACGAACCAGCAGAGGCTGGGGGTCGGTATCAGAAATTGCGCCGATACCAGCGGTACCGTTCATTTTTACCATATCATTTTCAAATTTTGTTCGGAAAGGAGTATTTTCGATGTTGTGGATCTGCCTGGAGAAACCCATCTCAGGATCATAGAAGGCCAAGCCGCCTTGCTTGGTGCCCAGATGGGAATGATAATCCGTTCCGAAGAATATGTCATGTTTTACATTTTTGCAGGAAATAGCTCCAAAAAAGCCGCCCATTATGGAAATCCTCCTTGGATAGATACTTGGAAAAGCATAGACAGGGACGGCGAAGCAGATCCGGCGTCCCTGTTCTATGAAAAATTAAGCGAAGAAGAGCTTGTTCAGGGTCATGGGGTCGACATATTCGCCGTCCTTGTAGACACGCATATTGCCGGAAGCAACTTCGTCAATCAGCATGACGTTGCCTTCGGGATCATAGCCGAACTCGAACTTAATATCGTACAGTTCCATTCCCTTTGCAGCCAGATCGTCTGCAACGATCTTGGTGATAGCCTGTGTCTGGGCCTTCAGGTCTTCGTACTGGGCATCGGTCATAACGCCGATGGCAACCAGAGCATCCTTGGTGATGAGGGGATCGCCCTTGGCATCGTCCTTTAAGGTGGTTTCCACATAGGAGGGAAGCTTGGTGCCGGATTCGATCAGGGCACCGTAGCGGCGGATGAAGGAGCCGACTGCACGCTCACGGCAAATGACCTCCAGACCTTTGCCGAATACACGGGCAGGCAGAACCTCCATGGTGGTGTTCTCCAGGTCGGCGGAGACGTAGTGGGTGCGGATGCCGGCGGCATTGATTTTCTCGAAGAAGTAGATGGACATACGCAGGTTCACATCGCCCACGCCTTCAATGGTCAGACCCACTGCATTTTCACCGGGATCGAACACACCGTCCTTGCCGGTGCAGTCATCCTTAAACTTCAGCAGGCAGTTGCCGTTGGGCAGCTCGTAAACATTTTTGGTCTTACCGGTGTACAGCAGCTTCAAGTTTTCCATGGATCATACCTCTTTCTAGTTTTATAGGCACCCATCAAAAATTAGTTTTTCCAGGCGGCCTTGTATTCCTGTTTTGTGTTTCTTTCTCAAGCAGTCCCTAAAAGGTAAGCTTAGCGGTCTGCCTTACGGAGCTTTTCCTGCAAAGCGGCATCCTTTGCCAGCACATTAGCAGCATCGCTGCGGCGCTTGGCATCCAGCTTCCGGGCCAGCTCCGAATCGGAAACCGCAAGGATCTGGGCAGCTAACAGGGCTGCATTGACACCGCCGTTCATGGCTACAGTGGCAACAGGAATACCGGAGGGCATCTGCACAGTAGCCAGCAAGGCATCCAGGCCATCCATCATGCCGCCCTTACAGGGAATTCCGATCACAGGAAGGGTGGTGTTGGCAGCAACGGCACCGGCTAAGTGGGCAGCCATACCTGCGGCGCAGATGAGAGCGCCAAAGTCATTGGCCCGGGCATTCACTGCAAAATCACGGGCTTCCAGGGGGGTGCGGTGGGCAGAATAAATATGGCACTCATAGGGGATTTCCAGAGATTCCAAAGTGTCTATTGTCTTCTGCAGGATAGGCAGATCACTGTCGCTGCCCATCAGGATTCCAACTTTTTTCATGATTACCTCCAGAACAATATAAAAGGGCACACTTCCACCCGATTATCAGGTTTCGGTGCGCCCAGACGGTCGGCATTTGCGTTACACTTCGGTTCCCTGGTGGTGCCCCACCAAATTCCGTCAGTAGCCGAAGTGCGTAAATTAGTTGCATCTGAAACACCCGAAATCCACCGGGCAATCTTCCGTAACATACCAATTTTAGCATAGTTCGTAGATTGTGTCAATAAAAAGATGTGTGGATGACGGTGTGAAGTTGTGGTGGGGTTTTTTGGGTCGTTCAAAAAATCCTACAACAACTTGACACCGTCGACACTGAAACGAGAGTTGATTTATCGAAAGAAGTACGCTACAATAGAAGAAGTACGGACAGATATATTCCGGTATATTGAGCTTTTCTATAACAGAAAACGACTGCATAGTTCACTGGGGTATCTGAGTCCGGTGCAGTACCGGCTGGCGCAGAACAGTCGCTAAAAAGAATGGCGGAGCGGGAGCTTGCCTTTTCCCTCTCCGCTGTGTTCCGATCAAAGAAGGCAAATTCCGCAAAAACTGGATTCATGTGAACATTTTTGCGGAATTCCGAAACACCATCACATGAGATAGCTAATACATATGGTTGAGCGTTTGCTATCTTCCAAATTTTCGACCAATTTACTAGAAAAGAACTCGGCTATACGGTGCGCTAATGGAGGTAGTGATGGATAAGAAAACGCGCATAAAATATAGAGTGTATGCGGCAATTCATATTGTAAACTTAATAATATATGCCGTGGATAATCGTGCAATTAAGCTGGTAGGAGTTGTAATTAACGCAAGTGTATTTGTTATCATGACTATTATGTTTGCCGTTAGTCTAATTCGCAAATTGAAGCGTCGAAAACAGGTTGCATCTAAGCTACCTGAAATTAGTGGTGATTAGAATAATCGATTGATTGCAGCAAGTGCTATTGGCGGAGAAAAGTGCAGCAATTGTTAACCGCACCCTATCGCCTCTGTTTAAGTTTTAGGCGACAATGGGAATGCCCCTACCGCATTCCCTGCCTATTATGACCAGAAACCCAGCATGGATTGTGATGCCAGCGGAAATCCCACTACATACTTTAACGGCCGGACCTATAACATGACTTGGCGCAATGGCCGGGAATTGGATACCGTTACCACTGGCGGCAAAACATATTCCTATGAATATGATATTAACAATCTCAGAACCAGTAAGACGGTAGATGGCGTTACACATTACTACATCTACGCCGGAGGCAAACTGCTAAGAAAGAAATACGGCACAAGAACCCTGGACTTCATCTATGATTCCAACGGAAATCCCTATGCTCTGATTTATAACGGAACTACCTACTATTATATTACGAACCTTCAGGGCGATGTAATGTATATGGTGGATGCCAATGGCGCAACCGTTGCCACTTATGAATATGATCCTTATGGCAAGATTATCAATTCTTATGGGGCAATGGCAGAAATCAATCCTCTGCGGTATCGTGGATATTACTATGATAGCGAAACTGGGTTCTACTATCTGCAAAGTCGGTATTATGATCCTGAGATTTGCCGGTTTATAAATGCGGATGGATTAGCAAGCACAGGACAGGGATTTGTCGGGCAAAATATGTTTGCTTACTGCTTAAACAATCCAATAATCTTTGGTGATAGTGCAGGTTGTGACGCATATATCTTGATAGACAAACAGGGAGCTGTAACATTTGGCCATATGGGCTTTATCGTACAAGATGAAGAAGGAAATTGGTGGCATTTCTATTGGGGGCCGTCAACATATGCACAGGGAGCAAAAAGCTTGTTTTCGGGATGCAATGTTCCCACGAGTACTTATTGTGTGAGAATTGAGCTTGATGAAGTAACATTAGATGCGATTAATTCTACAGACCAATATGGTGGAAACTACGATGATATGATATATTTAGCAGGAGATTTTTCTGATGTTATTCCCCATGCCAAAGATCAAAGTAGTGAGTACAACATATATAACAATAACTGCGCACAAGTATCTCTAACATTATTAATAGAGGCGGGAACACCATCTACATCTGCGCTAGAACATGGAAGAACAAAACATTTACGGATCCCTAATTTGATGTTTAATGATATTAAAAACTATATAGAACCTTCATATAATCCATCCTCTGGACCCGGTGGCAGCGGCCGAGGTACTTACTCAGCTTTTCGTTGACAAGCAAGGGAGGAAAAATAAATGGGAAGTAAATTTATGCGATATGCCTTGTTAATTGCATACGGTTTATGCACATTGTGGATCACGTTTGGTAATTGCTTAGCTATAAGTGTAGGAACAAGCGGGGGACAAGTTGTATCTGCGAGTGACTTCTTGGTGCTTTGGGGTATACAGTTGGCTGTGTATTTACCCTTCCAGATTCTTGGTTATTTGCATATAAGAAAGACCAGGTATCGGACTGCCGCTTTCCAATGGGGATGTCTAGCAATCGACCTGGTTGCAGTAACGATGTTTATTATATGTGCTGTTACAGATCCCAAAGAATTCTTCTTGTATGCGTGGGGTATGATTTTTGTTATAGCACAGCGGACGGTAATTCTGATGCTGTTTCGCAGAAAACTACCAAAGTCCTAAGAGTAACAATTCTGACCCTTCTTACCATTCCTTTAGATGACAATGGGGCTGCCCAAAGGGCAGCCCCGGTGGGTGGGTAGCTCTTTCTGGGCTTGCGGTCTCAGCAAGCCTGTCAGCGGCAACCCCATCAGCTATTATAATGGCACAAGATGGACATTCTCTTGGGAAGATGGCAGAAAGCTGGTCAGCGCAAACAGTGCCGGGAACACCATTTCCTATGGCTATGATATGAACGGTGTCCGTGACAGCAAAACCGTCAACGGCGTGGAGCATAAATACTATTACGCAAGCGGCAAATTGCTCAGAGAGACTTACGGAACTAATACACTGGACTTCATCTATGATTCCAACGGAAATCCCTATGCTCTGATTTATAACGGAACTACCTACTATTATATTACGAACCTTCAGGGCGATGTAATGTATATGGTAGATGCCAATGGCGCAACGGTTGCAACCTATGAGTATGATCCCTATGGTAAAGTCACCAAGGCAACCGGGGCAATGGCAGAAATCAATCCTCTGCGGTATCGTGGGTATTACTATGATGAGGAAACCGGGTTCTATTATCTGCAAAGTCGGTATTATGATCCCACGATTGGTAGATTTATCAATGCGGACGATGCTTCTCTCTTGGGCGCAAACAGTGATTTTGCCAGTTTGAACCTTTTTGCCTACTGCGGGAATAATCCCGTTGCAAGAGCCGATGCGGGTGGTGGTTTCTGGCATGTTGTTATTGGAGCAGCAATCGGTGCTGTGCTGAGTGCTGGGGCAGAATTGGCTTCACAAGCACTCAACCACTTGGCCACGGGAGAAAAAATAAATTGGGGCGATGTAGCAACTAGCGCTGCTGGTGGTGCC
>JAZQXK010000152.1:0-2496 GCA_045632785.1 Faecousia sp. | reverse complement strand
TAGGGCGAAGCCCGAATGTCCATGAATTTCTGCCAGTGTGGTGCGCCGTGCAGCGAATCAAAATGAAATGATTGCCAGTGGCAATCACACCATAATTCCTAGAAACACCATAAACCAATGCCCCAGCCCTACAATGGGGTTCACTAAACTGCCCGATAAACCAAAATTTACGGTTTCACTGTCAACTCCTGTTCGCTGCCACTGTCAACTCTTTGCCCGCTGTTCCCACGCTTTACTCTGTGCTATTTTAAGGCGCAAATTCGTTCTATGCCCCTTCGCAAAATATCCTCCGCACCTTCTCCCAGGGCTGTCTGTAAATACTCCATTTCCGTCAGCCCACCCTCGCCGTGAAACACCGCGTAAGCGCCTGCGTCACTGCCGGGGGCAAGGAATCCGTCCATATGGGCAAAATTGGCTGCATTTTCTGTTGCACCTTCCAGAATTGCCTCTACTTCTTTTTTGGGGAAGCGCTCTGTGTGCAGGAGGTTGCCGATGGCAGAGAGGGTGGGAACCCAGACTGTTTCACATTCTGCCATGGCGCAAAGGGCCTCCCGGTGCAGATATGCCCCATGCTCTACAGACCATGCCCCCGCCTCCGCTGCAGCCAGAACAGGCTCTGTACCGTTTCCGTGAACCATAACGGAGAAGCCTTCCTCTTTGGCTATGTGGATCAGTTCTTTGATCTCCTCCGGGGGTAAGGGGTCTTCGGTTAGCCTGCCGCATTGGTTAAAATCCATCAGCCCGGAGATCATCAGCTTGGCAAAGTCGGCCTTCAGCAGGCGGCATTCCCGCAGAAGCTCCAGGTATTCCCGGTGGGTTTCAAAGCCTCTGCCGATAAAAGAGCCATAATGACCTTTTTTATACATGGGGAAGGCCGGGGCGTGGTAAGTAATGCCGTACTCCCCGGACAGCGCTCTTGCCCGCAAGGCTACGCCCCAGCGGTCGCCGCCGTCCCGGAGGTAGGTGTAGCCCAATTCCTTATAATGGGCAAAGCGGCTGCAGATCAGATCTTCTCTGGGGCGTTCTCTGTGGGTATTGATGGCAGCACGGAAGTCCAGGCCATCTAAAAGCATATGAATATGCGTGTCTACTGTCATAGTTTCCTCCTATGCTTTGCGAAAAAAAGCCACGGCACAGCGATGAAGGCCGTGGCGTGGCTTTATCCATTTGCTTTTACTTTCTGACAAAGAGGATACCCAGGGTTTCCGGGCCGCAGTGGCAGGAGATGGTGCAGCCTGCAACAGTCTCTTCGATCTGCCGGAAATCACCGCCGTGCATCTTGAGGGCATCCATGGCGGCCTTCATGTCATTGTCTTCCATCTTGGTGTGGGTAATGAAGATCAGATCCTTGCGGATATCCTCTCTGCCCATCAGACGATCCTGAATGTAGGAAGCCAGGCACTTATCAAAAGAACCACGGTACTTCTTGCCCACGGACATCTTGCCATCTACCACATTGATGCAGGGGCGCAGGTTCAGAAGGTTGGCACCCAGAGCGGCAACAGAGGAGCAGCGGCCACCTTTAGCCAGATAGTTCAGCTTCTTCAGAATAAAGCTGGCCTCTACCTTGCCGGTGAACTCCTGCAGACGGGTGCAGATCTCATCCAGATCGTCCAGCTCCCCGGCAAGACGGGCAGCCTCAAGAACCACATGACCCTGACCGGTAGAGAGATTACAGGAATCGATTACCCGCACATTGGAAAACTCCTCCGCAGCCAGACGGGCATTCTGATGGCAAGAGGAAAAACCAGAGCCAAGATTCACATGAATCACAGCATCATACTCCTTGGTCAAGGGAGCGAAGAACTCTATATACTCTTCGATATTTACAGCGGCAGTGGAGCAAAGGTCGCCACCGGCAGCAACATGGTTGAAAATATCCTCGGAGGTAATGGTCACACCGTCTTCATAGTGCTGACCGTCCTTCACGACCACCAGAGGCAAAATACCGATATCATACTGCTGCACAAGCTTGGGAGACAGATCGCAGGTGCTGTCGGAGGTAATTTTAATTCTCATAGTAAAGCATCCTTCCTGTGGAAATGTTGAGGCTTTCTCAAGCTACAGTATATCGTTTCTTCCTTGATTTGTCAAGAAAAAAGCACATTTTCGCCGTTCGCCATGGGCAAACCCCGATTGACAGCTATAGAGCAAGCTGATATAATACAGGTGCGATTTGATTGGTATTCCCCCATGGGATACAATTTACACAGGAGAGAACGATCATGGATGAATTATTAGAGATTCTGGAAGAGATCAACCCCGACATTGACTACGAAACCGAGACCCGCCTCATTGACGGCAAGGTGCTGGACTCCTTCAGCATCGTTTCCCTGGTTGCGGAAATCTCCGACACCTTCGACATTGACATCAGCCCCAAATACCTGGTGCCTGAGAACTTTAACAGCGCCGAAGCCATGTGGCGCATGATCCAGACCATCCAGCAGGAGGATTAAGGCTAATGTCACTGGTATCGGAGCGGTTTCTCCTTTTCGC
>JAZQXK010000151.1:0-17578 GCA_045632785.1 Faecousia sp. | reverse complement strand
AACCCCATTGTAGGGCTGGGGCATTGGTTTATGGTGTTTCTAGGAATTATGGTGTGATTGCCACTGGCAATCATTTCATTTTGATTCGCTGCACGGCGCACCACACTGGCAGAAATTCATGGACATTCGGGCTTCGCCCTACCCAGCCGGGCACCAATTCCTTGATAGGCATTGCCGATAACACGGAAAGCGAGGGGTTTTGCCTTAAAAATCGGTGCAAAAAAATATCGGAACTGCCCGGCGGGGGCATGCCCCCGCCCTACAGCCGTCTATCGGCAAACTCAACGATAAATCGGAATTTAGCGGAATGGTCAAGACCGTTCCCAAAAAATCCCAATTCAAATTCGTCCAGAAGGGACACCTTAACTGCCCCACCGGGCAACATCATTTGCCCATCGGGCAAGCATCATGGCGAAGCCGCATCATTTGTCCGCAGGACAAACCTCATTGAGCCTGCTCCTTCCCCCAGCAGCACTTTTTATACTTCTTGCCGCTCCCACAGGGACAGGGATCGTTAGGCCCAATCTTCTTAGCTTTCCGCACCGGCTGGGGTTTGACGGTCTTGTCCCCACTGGTGGCAGACTCCTTGGCAACCTTTTTCCGCTTCAGCTCCTGATTGGGTCTGGGTTCTGCCAGGAAGACACGCCGGGCGGTTTCTTCCCGGATGGCCATACGCATGGCATCGAACATCTCGAAGCCTTCCTTCTTGTAGGCCATGACCGGGTCGGTCTGGGCGTAGGCACGCAGGCCGATGCCCTGCTTCAGATCATCCATAGCATCGATCTGATCCATCCAGTATTCGTCAACTACCCGGAGCATGACCACCCGCTCCAGTTCCCGCATAAAGGCCTCGCCCAGTCGGGCTTCCTTGGCCACATAAGTCTTGAGCGCAAGCTCATAAATGCGGTCAGTCAGGTCTTCCCCGGAAAGCTTTGCCAGTTCCCCGTCACTAAGGGTAAATACGCCTTGGGGGATATACACATTTTCAAAGTGGGCAAGAAGCGCCTTCAAATCTTCCTGAGTGCGGATAGCGCCGGCATTTGCCATTTCTGTGGTAACAGTACCTTCTACGGTCTGCCGCAGCATACCCAGAATGTATTCCCGCAGGCTCTCACCATCCAGCACTTTTCTGCGCTCTTCGTAAATCAGCTCACGCTGCTTGTTCATAACGTCGTCATATTCCAGAACATTCTTTCTGGAGCGGAAGTTCCGGCTTTCTACATTCTTCTGGGCAGATTCCACAGCCCCGGAGAGCATACCCTGCTCAATGGGGGTGTCCTCGTCCAGTGCGCCCATAAGACCCAGTACCCGATCGCTGCCGAACAGACGCATTACATCGTCTTCCAGGCTGAGGTAGAAGCGGCTCTCGCCGGGGTCGCCCTGTCTGCCGGAACGGCCACGGAGCTGGTTGTCGATTCGCCGGGACTCGTGGCGCTCTGTGCCGATGATGAAAAGACCACCGGCCTGCCGCACCTGCTCTGCCTCCTGAGAAATGCCCACCTTGAACTGGGCGATCAGTTCTTCGTAGCGGCGGCGCACAGCGAGAATTTCCTCGTTGTCTGTTTCGGAGTAGGCATTGGCCTCTGCCAGAAGCTCCTCGGGGACACCCTCTTTGCGGAGCTGATTCATAGCCAGATATTCTGCGTTGCCACCCAGCATAATGTCTGTACCACGGCCTGCCATATTGGTGGCAATTGTGACAGCCCCCGCCTTACCGGCCTGGGCAACGATCTGGGCTTCCATTTCATGGAATTTGGCGTTCAGAACGGTGTGGGGGATGCGCTCCAGCTTCAGCATCTTGGATACCAGCTCACTCTTTTCAATGGAAACTGTACCAACCAGAACAGGCTGACCCTTTTCGTGGCAGTCCTTGACCTGACGGACGATGGCCCGGAGCTTGCCTGCCTCAGACTTAAAGACCACATCGTTGTGATCCTGTCTGGCAACGGGACGGTTGGTAGGGATTTCCACCACATCCAGATGGTAGATGGCGCCAAATTCTTCTTCCTCGGTGAGAGCCGTGCCGGTCATGCCGGAGAGCTTTTCATAAAGGCGGAAGAAGTTCTGGAAGGTAATGGTGGCCAGGGTCTTGGACTCGTTGGCAACGGTGACACCTTCTTTGGCTTCAATGGCCTGATGCAGACCCTCGCTGTAGCGTCTGCCAAACATCAGGCGGCCTGTGAACTCATCAACAATGATGATCTCTCCGTCTTTTACCACATAGTCCACATCCTTGCGCATGAGGCCTCTTGCCCGCATGGCCTGATTGATGTGGTGGTTCAAGGTGGTGTTTTCCATGTCGGACAGGTTCTCCACCCCGAAGAACTTTTCTGCCTTGGCAATACCGGAGGCAGTGAGGGATACGGAGCGGGACTTCTCATCTGCATAGTAGTCGCAGTCTAGGGCGTCCATTTCCTGCTTTTCGTCGGTCTTGGCGAAGACCTGACGGCGCAGGGTGGATACGAAGTAGTCGGCCATTTCATAGAGCTTGGTGGATTCTTCGCCCTTGCCGGAGATGATCAGGGGAGTTCTGGCTTCGTCAATGAGGATGGAATCCACCTCATCCACAATGGCAAAGGCATGGCCACGCTGCACCAATTCTTCTTTGTAAATAGCCATATTATCCCGGAGGTAGTCGAAGCCCAGCTCGTTGTTGGTGCAGTAGGTAATGTCGGAAGCATAGGCTATTTTTCGATCCGCAGGGGACATTCCGGGGATAATCATGCCTACAGTCAGCCCCAGGAAGCGGTAGACCTTGCCCATCCACTCCGCATCACGCTTGACCAGATATTCGTTTACGGTGACGATATGCACACCGCGGCCTGCGAGAGCGTTGAGGTAAGCGGGAAGGATAGCAACCAGAGTCTTGCCTTCGCCGGTTTTCATTTCAGCGATCCGACCCTGATGGAGCACAATGCCGCCAATGAGCTGCACCTGATAGGGGCGCATACCCAGCACACGCCAGGCTGCCTCCCGGCATACGGCAAAAGCCTCAGGAAGCAGATCGTCCAGAGTTTCCCCCTGCTCTAAGCGCTGCTTGAACTCCTTGGTCTTGGCCCGCAGCTCGCTGTCGGAGCGGGCCTTCATTTCTTCTTCCAGGGCTTCGATCCGCTCTACCAGAGGCATGAGCTTTTTAACCTCCCGCTGAGAGCGGGTTCCGAAAATCTTTGCAAACAGTCCCATAATAATTACCTTGCTTTGCTAATAATAGTAGTAGTGTTTACTGTCCCTCTCCAAGGACAAGGCGCCGTTGGCGCAGTGAAAAGTGAATCGTTGTGGTGTCCCCCTTGGGGACGGATATGGAATTTAATTCGCAGGGGCAATGGGCACATAGCCGCTGCCTTCTACGAGCCTTTGACCTTCGGGTGATAGTATCCAATCTATTAAAACCGGGATGTTGGGATTTTCGTTGTCTGCCCGGTAGATAGCGTAGAATTGAGCAATAATGGGGTAGCTTCCGTTTTGAATATTCTCCGAGCTGGGATAGACACCGTTTAGAGAGAGCATTTTTACATTTTCATTTCCCACGATCCCATCCATATAGTAGCGGAAGGAGAAACCGATGGAAGCACCAAACAGGGCAAGCGGGGATTTCCTTCCAATGGGGGTATCTCCCATAAAAGCATCCATGGCAGACTGGCTGCCGCTGCCGGGAAGACGGGTCACCGGGTTGATAATGCGGTTCGCGCCTCCCAGTTCCTTCCAGTTGGTGACCGTTCCGGCATAGATGCTCCGAATCTGGTCGGTGGTCAGGTTGTCCACCGGGTTGTTTTGGTTTACGAAGAATACAAAGGCTTCCAGACCTACAGGCACATAGACCAGCTCCACGCCCTTTTCCTTTGCGTATGCTTTTTGCTCCTGAGAGGGGGCGGCGCAGAAGAGAATGTCCGTCGTACCGTCTACAATGGCGGTGTAGCCACGGACTGTATTTTTATACTGCATAGCGCTGTCCGGGGCGAAGTTCTCACCGTAGAAGTTGTCATCGGAGAAAGTACCTCCTTCATAGGTGACGCAGCCTTCCGGATAGATGTTGTGTACAATGGAGGCATAGACCGGAAGCAGCGCTGCCGCTCCGTCTAAAACCGGAAGCTCCCCGGTCATTTGAAAAACCGTATCCAGATGCACCAGATCAGAGCCTTCCGCATGGGGCAGATATTTCCCCACATCTACCATTTTGGCCTGGGTAGCACCGCCGAAGTTGTTGGACAATCGCCCGGTGAGCAGGACATACATCGAGAAATTGAAGCTTCCAAAGAAGACAATCACCAGAAATATAGCCAGAAGCTGCTGTGCCAGTCGTTTTTTGTTCATCTTACCACAGCTCCTTTGCGATGAACTGGATGATGGAGCTGTGATCGTAGGCATAGACAGCATAGGCGAAGTGAGCCAGAGTAGCTAAGGCACAGAAAGCAGTTACACCCAGCAGTATTCTGTAAAATGTCCGTTCTTTCATGACATACCTCACATATAAGCCAGAGCCATAAGAACCATGAGCATGAATCCCACCACCACAGCCAGCAGGACCCCTGCAACCGCAGCGGAAACGATCATGCGGATCTTTTTTGATTTCAGGGCATGGGGCGTTATATCCCCGGCCTTGGCCTGCCGCCTTGCGACAATGAACTCGATCAGGCTGACGATGAAGAAAACAAGGGCTGCCGCAGTCAGACCTGAAAAGATGTAAGCGATCACAGGCAGTCATCCTTTCTTTGGATATACTTTCCCAACATTATACCACACCCAACAGGAAAAAGACAGAATAAATTGTGAACATTTTGGTTTTTCGGAAAGTTTTTCTTCTCTTTTTCGCAGCCAGATGCCCATGCAGGCAAAAAAAGAAGCCCCCGCAAGGGAAGCTTCTTCCAATTCTTCTTATTCGGTGGGTTCTTCCCAGGCCAGGATCTTGTGCACACCCTCGGTGAACCGGGCATAATCTCTGGTCATGGACTCCAGATGGGCACGGCCCGATTCGGTAATGGCATAATACTGACGGCGGCGGCCATCGGGAGCGACGCACTTATCCAGCTCCTCGATATACTGTTTCTGAAGCATGCGGTATATGGCAGCATAGGGGAATACCACATTCAGCACACCGCCGCTGCGCTCTTCCATAGCATCAGTCAGCTCACCGATGTAGTAGGACCGCTGGGACAGAAGGTGAAGCACCAGGAATTCCGTCAATGCTTTTTTCATGTTTTCTTCCAGCAGGGAAGCTTTGTTGATCGTATCCTTTGCCATGGGGCAACCTTCTTTCTGTTCATCTAATGGGAGCCAACAATCTCTTGACTACTTGATTATTATATGCCATCACCGGGTGCTTGTCAATAAATAATGATAAGTCTTTTGGAATATTTTTGCAAGAATCACATATTTATTCAGAATCTGTCCTTCAGATTTCCAAGAGAATGCACGCCCAAGGTGGACAGACAGGGGGGAGATCAGCCCAAGGTTTTTCTTTTTGATTGCATTATGGGATACGCCTGGAGGGCTTCAAATAACGCTCCTCCTCAGAAAAGACACAGCCGCAGTATTTCTGCATATAAAAGCCCTGTTCCCGGGCGAAGTTCTGACCTTGACGGAAATAGGGCCGGAAGTCCCGGTAGAGAAATTCGACTCCATAGGTGTCGGCAGCTCTCTGGGCAACCTCTGCCATGAGCTCGTGGTTTTGGTAGGGACTGATGAACAAAGAGGAGGTGAAGCTGTCAAAGCCCCCCTCTTTGGCCTGCTGCGCAGCTTCAAACAGCCGCATTTCATAGCATTTGACGCAGCGGTTGCCAATATCCTGGGCCACTTCCCGGATGAAGGGCCGCAGGGCGTAGTCGTTCTTCTCAATCAGAGGAAGCCCGATGGTTTCCGCATAGGCACGCAAGCAGTCCCGCCGGGCACGGTATTCTGTGAAGGGGTGGATGTTGAGGTTATACCAAAAGCCGGTGACCTGAAAGCCATCGGTCTGCAAGGCTTCAATACATTGGTTGGCGCAGGGGGCGCAGCAGATGTGCAAAAGTGTGTGCATAAAAAGCTCCTTTGGGTGTTGTGGGAAAACAACATTGAGTTGGATGGGAGGATGGGCAGATCTGTCACTGAGAGGGGGACATGCCATATTCCTTTTTACTATACAGCCAGTGCGTGAAAAATGCAAGACCCTTTCAGGAGAGATCGTTCCCAAGCTTTCAGGAGAGATCGTGCCCAAGCGACAAAATGCAGAATGACCTTTGGGGTCTGCCCGGTTTTTTTGTTATTTTTCGGCAAAACATACAAAAAGTCTTCCGGAGGGGAAAAAAGACAAAAGAGCTATGGCAAATTTCGGAAAGATGTGGTATGATTTACAATGACTTAGTGTCCAAGTTCTGCCCTTTTGGCAGAAGGGCGATTCTGCGGGCTGAGCTTCCTGTTCAGACAGGCGTATTTTGTGCCGATATTTATGGAAAAACTTTGGAATAAAGGGTGCTTTCCGGAGTTTTTCCTAGAAACTGGTGCGAAAGAGCTGTCCCGGGCAGGGAGGCATCCTGAGATTGCCACAAAATAAAAAGGAGGATGACTATGAAATTCACCACCCGAAGCAGAGTCCTTGCTTGGCTGTTGACCATCGCCATGGTTCTCGCCCTGGTCCCCACAGCGGCTTTCGCAGCGGATTCTGCAAGCTACACCAAGATCACCACGATCGATGAGCTGGTCACCGGCGAGTACGTGATGGTTCTGGATACCGGTTACGCACCTGACGTTCTGGATGGCTCCTGGGTACTGCCCCATCAGCCCACCATTACTGACACAGCCATTACCGGCTCTTCCTGGACTCTTACTGTTACCGAAGGCGGCGTTAAGCTGACCGATAAGAACGGTGCCACCATCGCCCCCAAGGGCGGCAACAACAACGGCATCAAGTCCGGCGACTATGAGTGGGCCGTTTCTTGCACCGATGGTAAGTTCCGGTTTGCCGGTGTCGGCTCTGATACCGTCATTCTGTGCAGCAATACCACTCCCACCACCGGTGAGAACCGCTTCCGCGGCTACAAGACTACCACCATCTCCGGTAAGCCTGACACCTACCCCTGCGACTTCAATCTGTATAAGATCGGCGCAGGCGCCGGTGAGACACCCACCGAGGCTCCCACCGAAGCCCCCACTGAGGCTCCCGAGCCTGTAGCTGAGTACTATCTGTACGGCTATGTCAACGGTGCGGACATCAGCACCAACGCCCATAAGTTTGAAAACGGCAAGCTGACTCTGGCAATCAGCCAGGAAAGCTACATTTTTGTTAAGGACAACAGCGGCAACAGCTACATGACCGATGGCTGGATGGGCTTTGATACCAAGACAGCTGTCCTGGGCACCGGCTTTGCCGCGGGCGACAAGCTCTATGTTCCCGTCGGTGAGTATGAATTCACCCTGGTAGAGAACAGCGATGGCACCCTGACCCTGTCCTATGCCTCTGCAGTGGTAGCCCCCACCACTGAGTACTACCTCTACGGCTATGTCAACGGTGCGGACATCAGCACCAACGCCCATAAGTTTGAAAACGGCAAGCTGACTCTGGCAATCAGCCAGGAAAGCTATGTTTTCGTTAAGGACAACAGCGGCAACAGCTACATGACCAACGGATGGCTGGGCTTTGATACCAAGACAGCTGTCCTGGGCATCGGCTATGCCCAGGGCGACAAGTTCTATGTTCCCGCCGGCGAGTATGAATTCACCCTGGTAGAGAACAGCGACGGCACCCTGACCTTGAGCTATGCGGAGCATACCCAGGAGCCCGGTATCCCTGAAGGTTACACCGCAGTTATCATCCACTTCCTGAAGCCCGCAGAATGGGGCGAAAAAATCAATGCCTATACCTGGAACGGCCACGATAACGGCACATGGCCCGGCAGCGCCATCGGCGCCAACGCCACCCATGCCGGATGGTACGATCTGATCGTTGCCCAGCAGACCCCTGCTTCCTTCAACTTCATCTTCAATGACGGCGGCAACCAGACCGGCGACCTTGCTACCGGCGAAGTTACCGGCGATACCGAGTTGTGGGTCATTGGCACCGACAGAACCGTCTATACCACTGCCCCCGGCGAGTGGAGCGGCGATTATGACTATACTGCCAAAATCCACTTCCAGAAGCCCGCTGGATGGGGTGAGACAGTCAATGCCTGGATCTGGGGCGCTACCGGTCCCATCCCCGGCTATGAAGACTACAACACCACCTGGCCCGGCAAGGCTGTGGATGCAGACCCCATCAATGCAGGCTGGTATGACGTATCCGTAACCAAGGATACCGAAGAGAGCTTTAGTTTCATCTTCAATGATGGCACCAACCAGACCAGCGACCTGTCCACCGGCACCCTGAGCGTTGTCACAAACATTTGGGTCGTAGACGGCAAGGTGCAGTACACTGCCCCCGCAGGCTGGGTTGACCCTGACCGTAAGGTCTATGTCCCCGGCACCTTCCCCGGCCCCAGCTGGGATGCAGGCTCCAACCAGATGACCTATGATTCTGCCAAGGGCCTGTATGTCTATACCTTCAAGAACGTTCCTCCCGCAAACTATGAGTTCAAGATTGCCATCAACGGCACTTGGGACGAGAACTACGGCGCAGGCGGCGTGCAGAATGGCAGCAACATTGCAGTTACCGTTCCCACCACTATGGATGTAACGGTCTACTATAATGATTCTACCCACAATGCTGTGACCAATGTTACTTATAAGTTTGTAGATGCCAGCGTTTCCGGCACCGGCATCGAAACCACCAACCTGACTGACGCAGGTCTGACCGGCATCTATTCCGGCACCGTATACATGGCCGCCGGCACTTACACCGATGTTGCCATTACCTGCGACGGCGAGAAGTATCCCTTTGATAAGATCGAGCTGGAGAACGGCAAAGATGTTACCTTCTACATCGATCCTGTCACCGGCATCTATTACTGTGATGCATCTAACACTCCTGTAGATGCCGAAAAGATCTACTTCAATTCCCAGGATGCTGCCTACAAGGCACCCTTCGGTGCAGTGGAGCAGGGTGAGGAAATTACCTTCTCTATTGATTCCGGCAGCGACATTACCTCTGCAGTCCTGGTTATTAAGGGGCTGATTTCTGTGCCTATGACCAAGGGTGAGAACGGCAAGTGGACAGCTTCCGTCACCGTTGAGAACATGGGCGAATATGACTACTTCTTTGCACTGTCCAATGGTTCCGCTGTTGCTGTCTATGGCGATGATGACGGCTATTATGGCGAAGGAACCATTACCGATCTGGTCAGTGTGCAGCCCTACGACCTGGTAGTTTATGAAAAGGGCTTCGAAACCCCTGACTGGATGAAGAATGCTGTGATCTATCAGATCTTCCCCGACCGGTTCTTTGATGGCAAGGAATCCAACAACCGGGAGCAGACCTGGGCTCGCGGCGAAGTGAACTATGAGTATATTACCGACTGGTACACTCTGCCTGAGAATCCCGAGCAGGAAGAAATGCTGGACAAGGAAACCTATCTGTCCACCGGTGCCCACTATGGCGACCGCAACTGGTCTAATGAGATCTACGGCGGCGACCTGCAGGGTATCATCCAGCGTGTGGAATACCTGAAGGCTCTGGGTGTCAATGTCATTTACCTGAATCCTGTATTCTGGTCTATCTCCAATCACCGCTATGATGCCGTGGATTACAAAGTCATCGACCCCATCCTGGGTACTCTGGGTGATTTTGAGGAACTGGTAGCTGTGGCTGAGGCCAATGATATGTACATCATTCTGGATGGCGTGTTCAACCACGTTTCCGATGATTCTGTCTATTTTGACCGCTACTACCGTTATCTGGGCACCTCCAATAAGATCGGTGCATATCCCTATTGGGCATATGTTTACGATTACATGGCTGAAAACGGCGCAGATCAGGCTACTGCCGAGGCTGCTGCTGTAGAGTTCTTCGGAAAGAACTACAACATTGCGGATTACTCCTATACTGAGTGGTTCGCTGTATCCTCCTCCGTGATGAGCGGCGTTGTGGATAATGTTGGCCTGAGAGCCGGCAAGGAAGTTTATTCCTATGAGGGCTGGTGGGGCTATGACTCCATGCCCGTTATCTATTCCACCAACGGCTCCGAGTACGGTACCGGTAACTGGGCCGAAGAGATCATCGATGGCAAGAACAGCGTCAATGCCTACTGGATCGAAAAGGGCATGGATGGCTGGCGTCTGGATGTTGCCAACGAAGTATCCGACGAAACCTGGCAGAAGTTCCGTGACAGCGTTAAGGCCCTGAACAGTGACGCCGTCATCATCGGCGAGATCTGGGACGATGCTACCAAGTATCTGATGGGCGATATGTACGACTCCGTCATGAACTATCTGTTCCGCAATGCTGTTACCGGCTACGCCATGGGTACCGGCGCACAGAATACTGCCAAGGCTCTGGAAAGAATCCGTGAGCGTTATCCTGAGGAAGCATTCTATGCCATGATGAACCTGGTTGGTTCTCATGACACCAGCCGGCTGCTGAGCTATCTGGACGGCATCGGTGATGACCGTGCCGACAAGAGCAAGGAAGCCGCATTCCCCACCTATGCAACTACCTCCGACACTGCAAAGGCACGCCAGTATCTGGTATCCTTCCTGCAGTTCACCTATGCCGGCGCACCCACCGTTTACTACGGTGACGAAATCGGCATGGTTGGCGCTGATGATCCTGATGACCGCCGCGCTTTCGAGTGGGGCAAGGGCAACCGGGAACTGGTAGAGTGGTATGCCACCCTGGCAGCTATCCGTAAGGCTTACCCCGCCCTGCGCACCGGCGCTGTGGAAATGCTGGATCTGAACAACAATAACCTGCTGGGCTTTGTCCGCAGCGATGCCAACAATACCCTGACTGTTATTGCTAATAATTCCAATTCCGCTGTGACTGTGGCACTGGAAGGCACCTATGTAGACCTGATCTCCGGCAAGACCTTCGAAGGCACCGTTCCCGCTCTGAAGGGCGTGATCCTGGTTGCTGAGGCAGAGGTCAAGGAAATCACCGTCAACAAGAATGGCCTGGCCCCTGCTTATGACCCCGCCTACATCGTGAAGGTGCGGAGCGAAGAGCCTCCCGCAGAGGTCGAGTATGTTCCCATCAGCACCGCTCTGGCTGGCAACGATGGCGACATCTTCACCGTTAAGGGTGTTGTCACCCTGCTGGACGGCCAGAACGTCTATGTTCAGGACGAGACCGGCGGTATCTGCGTCCGCATGAACTCCAAACCCGAGGACATCGCTCTGGGCGATACCATCATTGGCACCGGCGCAAGAGCTGTTTACAAAGGAATGGTTCAGCTGGGCGGCTCCACTTACACTCTGTCCGAGGGCATGACCCTGACTGCAAAGGAAACCACCATTGCAGCTCTGACTGAAGCTGATATTTGCACCTATGTGCAGATCAAGGGCCTGAAGATCACCGATGTTTATGATAACAACGGTTCTTACAGCTTCCCCAACATCACCATGAGCGACGGCACCAACTCCATCCAGATCTACAAGGCTATTGTGGATAAGGACGAGTCCGGTGCATGGGCTGTCAAGGTTGGCGATCAGATTGATGTAAAGGCTGCTGTTGGCACCAACAACGGTACTCTGCAGCTCCGCAACACTCTGGCCTCCGAGATCACCGTGGTCAGCGAGTCTGAACCCACTGATCCCACCGATCCCACCGAGCCCGATCCCACCGAGCCTGATCCCACCGAGCCCGATGTTGCTACCGCTGAGAAGATGACTGCTCTGCCCGAGAATGGCGACACCATCATCATCTACAACTCCGGCAACGCTATGGGTTCTGCTGCTAACGGCAAGAAGCTGGCTGCTGTTCCCGCTGAGGTTACCGACAATCTGCTGCCCATTTCCGAAGAAATGGCTCAGCTCACTGTTGTTATTGAGGGCGAGAACTACATCTTCATGCTGGGCGACCAGTATCTGACCTCCGCTCCCA
Source organism: Faecousia sp. (assembly GCA_045632785.1). Classification (GTDB taxonomy): domain Bacteria; phylum Bacillota; class Clostridia; order Oscillospirales; family Oscillospiraceae; genus Faecousia. Next base: position 5,637 of record JAZQXK010000151.1, on the reverse strand, counting down.
CCGGCAACGGCCTGAGCTTCGCTGCCGAACTGACCGACTGTGCCAAGTGGACTGCTGTCCCCGCAGTGGAGGGCGCATGGTACCTGAAGAATGTTGGCGCTAACTACAACGGCAACTACAATCAGGCGATGGAGTTCTACTCCGGCTTCACCACTTACGGCCTGAAGGAAACCGAAATCTATCAGATGCAGATGTTCCTGGTGGAAAAGGCTGCTCCTGTCCGTGAGAACGGTATCGTGACCGATCTGTCTACCCTGCAGGACGGCGATACCATCGTGATCTTTAACCCCGCCCACATGAAGGCTCTGTCCACTGTCTATACCGGCTTCTATAACACCGGTGTTGACCTGACCAAGAAGGACAACTCCATTAGTGGCTATACCGAGGCTGAAATCTGGACACTGGGCATCAACGCAGATGGCACCTACACCTTCTCCACTGCGGATGGCAAGAAGCTCTCCATGGGCGCCAGCTATTCCAGCATGCCTCTGGATGATGTGAACACAAGCTGGAAGATCCTGCCCGCAGCTACCGCAGATTGCGTTTATATCCAGAACGCTGCCCGCGGCAACTATGTGGAGTGGTATGCTTCTAAGGGCAACTGGAGTTCCTATGGCAACATCGGCTCCAACGAAGACCTGTTTGCACAGCAGATCTACCTGGTTGTGGATGCCGAAGACGATAACGGCAACACCGGTCTGCCTGCCGATGGCGATCTGGTTATGCTGTACAACCTGGCCGCAGAAGGCGTTGTGGCTCTGCAGGACGGAAACGCAGCCGATCCTACCTCCTGCAAGCTCCTCAGTGCTGCTGCCACTGTCGGAGAAGATGGCAAGGTTACCGCTGCCAACGGCGGTCTGGTATTCAAGGTTGAAGTAAACGGCCAGTATTATCGCTTCTACAACGAGACTTTCGGCTACCTGTGTTCCACCGGCACAGGCAACAATGCCTTCTACTCCAAGGATGCAACCGACGATGCCGATTGGCTCATCTCCAATGGCAAGAGCGGCGGCTACTTCCTGGAGAGCCGTACTGCCAAGTACAATGGTCAGTACAGCCAGTATCTGGAATACTATGCTGAGTCCTACAAGACCTACAGCATGTACAATGTCACCGATTATGACATTTACGAGTTCTTCTTCTATCCCTGCGGCAATGAGCAGCTCACCGGCGGCGTTGTGAACGAGCCTATGTTCGTTTACGGCGAGATGGACAATGCTTATATCGGCAAGGCATACACCTTCCAGTTTACTGTGGATGCTGTATTCGGCGTAGACACCGTTTCTGCCAACTTTGACTTCGTAGTTGACGAGTACGGCACCTACACCATGACCATCCCCGTAGAAGAAGTTACCGGCGAGAGCCTGACCATCCTGCTGAAGGGCAAGGATACCGTTGGCGTAGAGTTCGGCAGTGAGATCGTGGTTCCCATTCGGGATGAGCCCATCATCGACGAAGTGACTCCTGCTCCCAACTCCCAGACCGGCGACGAGAAGCGTCCTGTCATCTCCGCTAAGCTTATCAACGTTGGTGAGAACCCCACTGTGGTTATGACCATCAACGGGGAGGAAGTCGCTGCCACCTATGCTGATGGCAAGGTTTCCTACACTCCCGCTGCCGACATGGCTGATGGCCGCGTTACCGTCACCCTGACCGTGATCCGCGCTGATGGCAAGTCTGCCACTAAGACCTGGAGCTTCACCGTTGGTAAGGCTACCTTCCAGCTGTATTTCGGTCAGCTTCACTCCCACACCACCTTCTCCGACGGCTCCGGTTCTCTGGAATCCGCTCTGGAATACATTGCAGGCCTGAATGAGAGCGCCAATGTTGACTTCGTGGCCTTTACAGACCACTCCAACTACTTCGATGGCTCTAACTTCGGCGGCACTGCCAACCCCGAGGGTGCCCTGTACGATATGTCCCTGGCCAATGCTACCAGCCAGGCCCGTTGGGCAGAGTATGTAAGCACCATGAAGGCATTCAATGCTGCACAGGGCAATGTCATTGCCATCCCCGGCTTTGAAATGACCTGGTCCGGCGGCCCCGGCCACATTAACACCTTCGTTACCCCCGGCATCGTTTCCCGTAACAACACTACCCTGAACAACAAGACTGCTGACGCCGGCATGAAGGCATACTACGCTCTGCTGAGCCAGCCTGAGGGCGCTGACTCCATCAGCCAGTTCAACCATCCCGGCAACACCTTCGGTACCTTCACCGATTTCAGCTATTGGGATGCAGTTCTGGATAACCGTATGTATCTGGTTGAAGTCGGCAACGGCGAAGGCCAGGTTGGCGCAGGTGGCTACTTCCCCAGCTATGAGTACTACACCATGGCTCTGGATAAGGGCTGGCACCTGGCTCCCACCAACAACCAGGATAACCACAAGGGTAAGTGGGGCAATGCCAACGATGCCCGTGACGTTATCCTCACCGACGACTTCACTGAGGAAGGCCTGTATGAAGCCATCCGTCAGTACAGAGTCTACGCCACCGAGGATAAGAACCTGGAGATCTACTACACCGTTAATGATCTGCCTCTGGGCTCTATCATTTCCGAGGTTCCCGAAGCCCTGAATCTCAATGTTCAGGTTTACGATCCCGACAAGGCCGACTCTATCTCCAAGATCGAAGTCATTGTCAACTCCGGTAAGGTCGCTTACACTTGGGATGACCCCTCCGCTCTGGCTGGCGGCGAGTTGACCTGCACTCTGGCCCCCGATTACAGCTATTACTACATCCGTGTCACCGAAGGCGACGGCGATCTGGCTGTTACCGCTCCTGTTTGGGTTGGCGAGACCCTGAAGCTGGGTATCTCCTCCGTGGTTAGCGGCACTTCCACCCCCGTTACCGACGAAGAGCTGACCATCACCACCACCCTGTTCAACAGCGAGGCTACCGAAGCTACTGTCAAGTCCATCACCTACACCACCAACGGTTCTGTGGTTCTGGACACCGACACCACCGGCTACACCCTCCCCGCTTCCGGCACTTTGGCTATCGACTGGGCTTACACTCCCACTGTTGCCAAGGTCATGAAGATCACCGCTACCGTCATAGTGGAAATGGACGGCATCGAGTATGAGTTCTCCATGGATGTGGAGCTGGATGTTGGCGATGCTTCCAAGCTGGTATACCTGGGCATCGACGCTTCCCACTACAACGAATATGTTGCCGGTAACTACAAGGATTCCATGGGCAACTTCAGCCAGCTGGCTGCGGGCTACTCCGTCCGTACCGTAGAGCTGAAGACCTCTGAAGATCTGATCGCTGCCTGCGGCAACGAGAAGTTTGTTGGTATGATCCTTACCGCTCCTTCTCGCCGTCTGGCCGCTGCTCAGGCTGATCCCAGAGTTTACTCTGATGCTGAGCTGGCTGCTCTGAAGGCATTTAACGAAAAGGGCGGCATGATCGTTCTGGCTGGCTGGTCCGATAACTACGAGAACTACGCAGCTATCACCGGCAACCCCGACATCATGCATATGGCTGAGACGCAGAACACCATTCTGGAAGCTCTGGGCTCCTCCCTGCGTATCACCGACGACGCTACCCACGACAATACCTACAACGGCGGCCAGACTCAGAGACTGTACTTCAACAGCTACAACTTTGACAGCTTCTTGATGGATCGCGTGGAAGTAGATCCCGAGAATCCCCACGACCGTATGTACACCGAGGTTTACAGCCAGTACGGCGGCGCTACCATCCATGTAGTTGACGCTTCCGGCAATGCTACCTCCACTGTTCCCGCAACCGTTACTCCCATCGTCTTCGGTCATGCCGGCACCTACTCCAAGGATACCGACAATGACGGCATCGGCGGCGATTCCGTTCCCAAGTATACCTATGCTGAGGGTGACGACCGTCTGTTGGTTCTGGCTTCTGAAGAAATGGAAGGCAAGGGTATGATCATCGTCTCCGGCGCTGCCTTCATGTCCAACTTCGAGGTTCAGGCAACCATCGAGGACTCCGGCTCCGAGAAGAACTATTCCAACTACAAGATCTGTGAGAACCTGGTGCAGTACCTGAACCCCATCGAGGTTACCGACATTGCTGAGGTTGCTGCTCAGACTGAGGTTGGCTACAAGTACACCATCGAGGGTGTTGTGACCTCCAACGCTTCCGGCTACGATAAGGACACCGCATTCTTCGATTGTATCTATGTTCAGGATGCCACCGGCGGTATCTGCTGCTTCCCCGTTGCCGGCAACTACAAGATCGGCGACATCGTCCGTGTAACCGGTACTACCGAGTTCTACCAGGGCGAGGCTGAGCTCCAGGTTACCTCCATCACCGTTATCGGCGAGGGCGAGCCTGTTGCTCCCACTGCTATCACTGCAGAGCAGCTCAACAGCCGTGAGGTTGAGGGTCTGCTGGTTTCCGTCAGCGGCGTTGTGAAGTCCTATGAGATCGCCAACGGCCTGATCCAGACCATTATGGTTGAGGATGCAGAAGGCAACGTTGCCCGCGTCTTCATCGACGGCTACATCACCACTGCCAATGAGGTTGAAGATATTGAGGTTGGCTGCCTGATTACCGCTACCGGTCTGGCTTCCTACGACGATACCTTCAATGCTCCTGAGGGTCCCTTCCCCCGCATCCGTGTTCGCGACCGTGCCGACATCGTCTGCACTGAGAACCCCACCGAGCCCGAGCCCACCGAGCCCGAGCCCACCGAGCCCGAGCCCACCGAGCCCGAGCCCACCGAGCCCGAGCCCACCGAGCCCGAACCCACCGAGCCCGAACCCACTGAGCCTGTGGAGATGCCCTTCGTTGATGTGAAGGATGGCAGCTGGTACTACAGCTATGTGGAATATGTCTACGCTCGCGGCCTCATGACCGGCATGACTGATACCACCTTCGGTCCTCATAACCTGCTGACCCGTGAGCAGATCGTTACCATCCTGTACCGTATGGCCGGTTCTCCCGAGGTTGAGGGCACCAACCCCTTCTCCGACGTCAAGGAAGGCAAGTACTACACTGATGCTGTTATCTGGGCTTCCGAGAACGGCATCACCACCGGTAAGACTGCCACCATCTTCATGCCTAAGGCAAATGTAACCCGTCAGGAACTGGTTACCTTCCTGTATCGCTATGCTAAGCTTATGGGCATGGATGTCACTGTTGACTCCAGTGTCACTCTGGATACCTTCGCAGATGCTAACACTGTTAGCAGCTATGCTGTGGAGGCTATGACCTGGGCTTATGCCAACGGCTTGGTTAACGGCATGGGCAACAACAAGATCGCTCCTAAGGATACTGCAAAGCGCGCTCAGGTTGCCAAGCTCATTACTGTTCTGGATCAGCTTCTGAACCAGAAGTAAGCACCCAAGCAAAACCGCAATAATCCCTGGCCCGGGCGCAAGCCCGGGCCTTTTTTAGATCATAGGTCATAGGGAATAGGGAATAGGTAAGGTGTCCCTGCGGGACGAATTTGAAATTAGGAATCGTAGGGACACCCGTCCCCGGGTGTCCGCAAGCAGGTAAATTCCAATTTATCGGGCCGCCTTCCGATAGAAGCCTGTAGGGGCCGGATATATCCGGCCCGGCGGAAAAGTTTGAAAAACAGCACCATTTAAGGCGAATTCGTACAAATTTACAGTGCGGAACGGGCCGGATGTATCCGGCCCCTACGAA
>JAZQXK010000150.1:0-4240 GCA_045632785.1 Faecousia sp. | reverse complement strand
GCCGGGTTTATCTTTTATTCCGCGATTGAAAACGTATCCCGGTATATTCCGATCTCCTGCATTACCTTGTAGCACTCCGGCAATATCTCACCAGGGACAGGAATACGGCCAATAACATTCTCACAGAGCCAATCCATACGCAGAATCTGTTCCGGAGAAAACAAAATCGTTCCATCATTTTTGATACTGCCATCCTGTGCAACAATTTTTCTTCCAAAGGGATCAATGTACCCACGCTTCACAGCAACATACAACAGATTGGCCATTTGCCGGACTCCCTGGGGCAGTCTCGCAGAAATATCCATCCCAATCACACCGCTGTCCAAGCCAAGCCAATAATTCAGTGCCATATGACTGTTTTTCTCTTTCTTCATTCCTCCGGAAAGGATCTCCTTAATGGCATACTCATAGAACTTTCCCCAGTTCCAGATATGCGTTCCTAAAGGAATCATTTCACCTGTGTCATTTATTAGGTAAGTGCCATTGGTGGAACAAGCATTTAATTCAGATGATGCATTCTGAGTTGATACTATTCTGATTCCATCTGCTAATAATTCTGTCTGAGGAAATCCCTCAACACATGCCCATTTCAGTTCGATCTGTGCACGCGGATTTGTCATTTGGGCACCAAGCGCAAATGCATTGATGGAAGCAAGTTCACCAAAAACCGGAAAAGATGCAATATAACCAATTCGGTCATTACACGCCATTGCTCCAGCGATAGCACCCGCAATAAACTGTGCTTCGTAAAAACGACCATAATAGCTGCGAATACTTGAATAAGGCTGTTCTACAGAACAATTCAGAAAACGTACTTTCGAATACTTAACCGCTACCTTCAACGTTTCCTTTCGCAACGTGGGTGCCGTCGTGAAAACGACTTGCGCACCATCTTCAACGGCTTGCTGGATTATGAGTTCTGCCTGTTCAGGGGTAGACACTCCATAATAGCTACGAACTTTTATTTTCTCACCAAATATCTCTTCTATGTGTTTTTTTCCCATTTCATGGTCAAAAACCCACGCACTATCATCTGGCGTTTGCTGATGAACAAATGCTATATTTAACTGATCCCAGGATGAAATAACCCGACTGATAAGTTTGTTTTTTTCATTCTCCTCTGCAATTGTTTGAAACTTTACAGATTCCTCCTTGGTGTTCGTAACCATATCTTCCCATAATGTTGCTATGCTGTTTTTTAATTCACGTGTAGAAAAACTGGCTAAGTTACGATAAGGGTAAATCTCCAGCCATAGAAGAAGTGCCTCTTCCGGAATTACATCCTCATCTTTGCCAACTGCAGCAAAGGCTTCCGTGAAATAGTGGTAATAGGACCGGAAAGTTCTCCGCTCCTCTTCCGTCCAGGGTTCTTCCTTTGCTTTTCCTAAATATTTCAGCAGTTTTCCGTAGTCCCCCGGACGGCGGAACTGGAGTTGATAGAGTTTTGTATCCTTATAGAATTCCAGGAATTCATAATAAGCTTGGTTCCTCGGGTCATCTGTTTTAATCGGCAATACTCGTTTGACATACCCCGGAATTTGTGGAGCATCAAAATGGCGCAGTACGCTGACCCGTTTATTACCCTCCTGGACATAGAAATTGCCCAGATATTCATAGCACTGGATTGGATCGGTAATACCGGTTTCTCCTAAGTGTGCTTCACACAGACTTACCCATTTGGCACCAAATTCTGTTTTAAGATCCAACAGAGGCCGGAAGGTTGCAGAAAAAGCCGTGACCCGCCCTGAAGATTTTACACCAACAATTCGTTCTGCAGGAATATCCACCAGTCCAACATCTATCACTGATTCTGCAATATCATCCGAAAGTAGTTCATCCAGCACCAGCGGGTGGAGCTGCTTACCTGCTGCAGATGCTTCCTTGTATTCTTTCTGCCCCAGCTTCAGGGCTTGAATAAATTCTTCAGTTGCCATATACCGTAACATGAGAAATCCTCCATTTCCAATTTTCTGAAGTGTATATCAATTACTGAAAAGCAGCCTAAGCGAATTGTTAAACTGATCCACAACATTGAACGAGGATTGAAGCATGGATTGCAGTGCTACGGGAATCGCAATGCTACATACATTTTTGAGAAAAGCGCAATGATGTCTCATATTTCTCCTGCTTTCTTAAGGCAAATACTACCAGTATTTCTACCGGGGGTATTCACGGAATAAAAGGGAAAGAGGTATTTTATATACAGGGTGAGCAACAACCTGATATATTCTATATTTATTTCTTGCAGACCACCCCAGCAAATGCTAGGGTGGCTACAGGAGATAGAGGTTATATGGAACGGGCAATGGCATACCCGGAACCACTGGGATCAAGCCTGCTTCTTTCTGGAAGCGAGCTTTTTTGCTGCCTTTTTGGCAGTCTTTTTAACTGGTGCGGACTTCTCTTCCGCAACGTGTACTTCAGAGCGAACCTCTGCCACCGGCTTCCGGATCCCCCCCTCCCGCAGTACCATGGCGGTACGGGCAGGCAGATACAGGGAAATAGTGGAAGCGCCGTTTTCATCCACCTGCACCGGATAGGTACCGTGGTTGATCTGGCCCCAGCCGCCATACTTCCAGTCGTCGGTGGTGAAGGCCACTTCGTAATCGGCACAGTTGGGGATACTGACCTTCACATCGGTGTAGGAGTTGCAGGGGCTGAAGTTAAAGGCAAACAGCAGGCCCTTCCGGTAGAATACGATTACCTGACGGTAAGAATCATTGTAACGCAGATCGCCCATCTTCTGCTCAAACAGATTGGCCTCCTTGGTGACGGCGATCATATCCTTATCGAATGCATTCAGATACTGATACTTCAGATCTGTGTTATCCGGCAGGCTCCATTGACGGCGGCAGTAGTGGAAACTCCAGCCGTTGCCCTCTCTGGGAAAGTCGATCCATTCGGGATGGCCGAATTCATTGCCCATGAAGTTCAGATAAGCTTCACCGCCGCCTGCGATGGTGTACAGGCGAATCATCTTGTGCAGCGCAATGGCACGGTCAATAGTATCGTTATGGCAATCACGGTGCATATCTGTGTACATTGCGGCATCTGCCAGACGGAAGATCATAGTCTTGTCGCCAACCAGAGCCTGGTCGTGGGATTCTACGTAAGCCACCGTGTCTTCACCGGGGCGGCGCATACACATGCTGCACCACATACCAAAGATGTCCCAGAACTCGTCCTTGCGTTCCTTGACAGTCTTTACCCACATATCGGGAAGACCCATACCCAGACGATAGTTAAAACCAATGCCGCCATCTTCAATCGGCAGGCACATACCGGGCATACCGGACATATCCTCCGCAATGGTGATGGCATTGGGATTCACCTGGCGGATCAGCTCGTTGGCCAGCTGCAGATAAGTAATGGCCTCCACATGAGTATTATAGGAGAAATACTTGTCGTTGGAATTAAAATCCGTACCCAGTCCATGGTCGTGGTATAGCATGGAAGTCACACCATCAAAACGGAAGCCATCGAAATGGTACTCAGTCATCCAGAACTTCAGATTGGACAGCAAGAAATGGATAACTTCGGTTTTACCGTAGTCAAAGCACTTGGTGCCCCAAGCGGGATGATCGCCCTTGTCGCCTGAATGGAAGAACTGGTACTCAGTACCATCAAACATATTGATGCCCTCGGCGGTGTTCTTCACTGCATGGGAGTGAACCACATCCAGCAATACCCGGATACCCATTTCATGAGCCTTGTTCACCAGGTATTTCAGATCCTCAGGCTTACCAAACCAGGAGGAAGCTGCGAAGAAGCTGGACACCTGATAACCAAAGGAACCGTAATAAGGATGCTCCATAATGGCCATCAGCTGCACGGTATTGTAGCCTGCTTCCTTGATTCTGGGCAGGGTGTAATCCGCAAACTCCCGGTAGGTGCCGACGTGACCGTGCTCCTGAGCCATACCCACATGGGCTTCGTAAATATAAAGTGACTTTTCGCCCTCAAAGCCTTCGTCCGTCCAGTCAAACTCCTTCCGATCGTCAACCACCTCCGCGCACCAGGCGGTGGTATCTACGTCCTGAACCACCCGGCGGGCATATAACGGAATGTGTTCGGTGCGGGTAAAATTGGTGTCCACGATGGTTTTGACCTTACAGCCTTCCCACAGAGCATTGTCTCCTTCCAGAAACAGCACCCAGCAGCCATCGCCATAGCGAAGCATCGGATACTCGGTCCAGTTCCAGTTATTGAAGTCACCGGTCAGATACAGCTGATGGGCATT
>JAZQXK010000149.1:0-4115 GCA_045632785.1 Faecousia sp. | reverse complement strand
GCCCCTGCCCATTGCCATGTCCCGGGCGCTGACCAACCGGCTCACACAGATGATCGCAGAAAATCCCAACCTCCGTCCCGACGGCAAGGCACAGGTCACTATTGAGTTTAACGAACAGGGCGAGCCCATTGGGGTGGATACCGTAGTTGTTTCCGTAATGCACAAGGCTGACTTTGCTATTTCCGCCCTGCGGCAGTATGTGAAAGAAATGGTCATCGCACCGGTTCTTGCTTCCTATGGCTTTCACATTCAGGATGTGCCCAACATTTTCATCAACCCCACCGGCAATTTTGTGGTTGGTGGCCCCGATGGTGACACCGGCCTCACCGGCAGAAAGATCATTGTGGACACCTACGGCGGCTACTTTTGCCACGGCGGCGGCGCTTTCTCCGGCAAAGACCCCACCAAGGTCGACCGCAGCGCCGCATATATGGCCCGTTATATGGCAAAGAATGTGGTTGCCGCAGGTCTGGCCGACAAGATCGAAGTACAGTTGGCCTACGCCATCGGTGTTGCACAGCCTGTTTCCCTCATGGTCAACACCTACGGCACCGGCAAACTATCCGACAATGCACTAACGGAGCTGCTGCGGGATGAGTTTGACATGACCCCCGCCGGGATCATCAAAACTCTGGATCTGCGCAAGCCCGTCTATGCCGAAACCGCAGCAAAGGGTCACTTCGGTCTGGAAGAAAACCGCACCTGGGAGCGCACCGATAAGGCAGAGCACCTGAGAAGGGTTGCAGGCATCTAAATCCTAACTGTTAAAAATAGCAGGACAGTGTCTTTCGCACTGCCCTGCTTTTTTTGTTGAATTATATCTCAATCTTATCCAGGAGGGAGAAAACCCATTGTTCTACCTTCTGGCACAGCTTCTTTACCCGGAACATATCAAAGAGCATGATCCGCAGCTTGTCCAGCATAGAACCACCCAGCCACAAAAGCACCGCAAAGGACAAAACGCCGATCAGCATGAGAGGTCCGGGAAGCGCACTCAACCAGCGACTAACAGGAACAACCAACACCGCACGGATATATTGGTTCTCATAGAACAGATAAGCGCCAAAGGCGGCAGGGGCAAAGTATTTGGCAAAGCCGACCCAGAACTTGCCCGGCTGCATCCGGGAGAACAAAAGCAGCAGCGCAACCGCAGACAAAACCACTGTGGGAGAAGTGTTGGACAGGAGGTACCCATCCTGCAAGGGTTCATCCAGTATGAGACCCGTAATAGCCTCCATGGTCAGCTTTACCGCCCAGTTTGCAAGGGTTAGGACGCCAAAGCCAAGCAGCAGCTTGCCCTGTGACTGCTTTTGCAGCAAGCCGTACTTCTTAATGTACGCACCGAAGATATACAAAAGCCCCAGCCAGAGGGCACTGTAGCCGCTGGCCGTGTTGCCTATATCGCTTCGGAACAAGGTAGGAAGCAGGGAGAAGACAAAGAATGCAGCCAAAAGGACACCCTGAAGGGCTTTCTTTTCCATTCTGTCTACCAGGAAGTTTAAGGCCGGAATGAAGAATGACATACAGAAATAGGCCGTATAGTACCAATAAACCGGGTAGGCAAAGGGGAACCAGGACTGGAGAATCCCACGGACACCTACCATATGAGGCCGGAACATCAGGAAAACGATGGCAGTGGGCACAGTGTAGAACAGCACCTGCAGAAGAAGCCGCAGAATGGAGGAATAGCAGAATTTTCTGCCGTATCCCACGAATCCGGAGATCAGAGCGAAGCAATTGACTGCGGAAAATACAATGGCTTCCAGCAGATATGCCTGATCGTACTGAATAGACAGAACAGGAAGCTCTCCAAGAAATGTCTTTAAGATATGAAGTACAGGTACCATAACCATACAGAGGATACGCAAAAGGTCGATGCCATAATTGCGGTTATCTGTTTGAATGATTTGAGTTTCCACAAGTATTCATTCCTTTCGGTAATATCGTAGTATAATATAGCACAAATTACCAAAAATTGCAAGAGTTTGGAATTTCTGCACTGAAAACACAAACCGCAAGGCATCATTCAGTCGCTGCAAAATAAAAAGCGGTTCTGCCTTCCATGCAGGAGGCAGAACCAAAATTATTTACTCCACTTTGCGTCACCGGTGGCTGGACCGTCAATCAGCTTACCGTCAGCCTGAAAGCGTGAGCCATGGCAGGGACAGTCCCAGGAGTGCTCCTGGGGATTCCAACGGAGGGCGCATCCCAGGTGGGGGCATCTTCTGGTTTTGAAGGAAAGGATATTTCTTGCCGCCTCGAAGGCATTGATGCCCAATTGCGGGTGCAGCATGCACCTGGACGGGGAGAAGATTTCCTCCAGAGGGTCTTCCTCCCCCTTTAGAAGCCTTGTAAGGCGGCGTGCAGCCACCATGGAAGAAGTCATACCCCACTTGTTAAAGCCCGTGGCAACATAGAGGCCGGGGGTATTTTTACTATACTGCCCAATATAGGGGATGCCGTCTAAACTCATGCAATCCTGGGCTGCCCAGCGGTACCGGATGACCCCATTGGGATAGTGCCTGGCGGCAAAACGCTCCAAAGTGTCCCAGCCGCAGGAGTCCTTCCCCGTTCGATGACTGCCGCCGCCCAAGAGAAGTAAGGAGCCATAATTTCTGAATGAAAGCCCGAAACCGGAACCGTCCAGATACATTCCCGGATATTTAGCTGCGTTTTCCAATGCGAGGACATAGGAGCGGCTTTGATAGAGCTTCAAAAAGTAGCTTCCGTGCTTGTTGAGCATGGGAAAATGGGTGGTAATAACCATATTTTCTGCCTGTACTTTACCAAAGTCCGTAACGGCGCAGCCCGGCGCAAGCTCCAGTACCGGACTATGTGTATAGATTTCCAACCCCTCTGTCAAGGCTGCAAGGAATTTTAGTGGATGGAACTGGACTTGATTCCGAAAGCGCACTGCGCCGGCTGTTTCAACGGGCAAGGGCAGTTTTTCTACCAAATCCCCCTTTGCGCCTACGGTGTAAAGTGCGTTTAGCTCCGCTTCCAGAACTGACCTGTCATCCAGAGAATAGACATAGGAGTCCGAAACTTCAAAATCGCAGTCGATCCCCTGGCAAAGAGCTTTGTACGCCCTGACCGCTTTCTCATTTTCTCTGTAGTAGGTCTGTGCCTTCTCTGCACCAAAGCGTTTCAGGAGCTTGTGATACAGAAAGCCATGCTGGGAAGTGATCTTTGCAGTGGTATTTTGGGTAATTCCGGAGCAAAGTTCCTTTGCTTCCAATAAAATAGAGGAAACTCCTGCTTTGCGGAGTTCATAAGCGCACAAAATACCGGCGATCCCACCGCCAATGATTAAAACATCGGTCTGCTTGTCCCCATCCAGGCTCGGAAAAGGGGGCATCGCAGCCGTTTCTGACCAAACAGACGCCATTTGATTCACCTCCCTTTTAGTATGGGCAGAAAAGGAGGGAAATATGAAAAACCACAGAGCGCAGCGGGTGCTGTAGCTCTGTGGCATGAATGTTATTTAAGGTTCGCAATCTGCGGCACTTGGGGCACCGTGGTCATTGGGCTTAAATTGCTTCTCTGGATTCCTCATCATAAAAAGAAGCACAGCAATATACGCCGAACTAATCAAAACATCAATCAAAACGAATGTGCCATCATAGCTGTTAAAGATCAGCCAATATCCAATGAAGTAAGCAGTAACGGCCACACAATCCGCAATCATCACCACCAAAAAAGGAATACGCCACTTTTTAACAAGGAACAGCACATATCCAACCAGCAGTGCCACAGGAAATGTCAACAACCACAAAACAGCGATCATCAATATGGTATCCCCATCCGGGAAGAGCAACTGAGCCATGGAAATATGTATGGATGTGCTTCCCAGAATACTAAAGAGCCACGGATCCAGTGTCCCAAAAAGTAACACCAAAATAAGTATAATGCTGGAGGCAAAGTATACATGAATCATGATGCTTGTTGCTCTTTTTTTGTCAATTTCTTTCATCTATTGTCCCCCCGGAGTTATACTGTATGTTCCTCACTTTACAGTATAAAGAATTGAACAGCTTCGTCATTGTCTGTTTGATACAGTTACAGTCTTCTCGGCAGCATCATATCGGACATCCACTGAGATCCCCATGAGAAAC
>JAZQXK010000148.1:0-4892 GCA_045632785.1 Faecousia sp. | reverse complement strand
AGAGGTGGCTGCCCTTGTAGGTGATGCCAAAGCTGGTGGGAAGCAAGGAGTCCATATCTACGGCCAGATAGCCTTCCAGGGTTTCTGTTTCGTAGGCATCTGCCAGATCGTCAATGGTGTCCGGGTCGCCCAGATAGCTTTCGGAGAGGTATTTTTCCAGAGCAATGCCGGCTTCCTCGTTGCCGGTGAATTCCAGAACCAGACAGCCTGCGGCATAGTCCATGGTCAGAGTGTCCAACTCAGCCAGGGACAGAATATATTCGGAGATCGTGGCATTATACGCGCCGCTGATGATCATGGGACCAACGGTACCGGAGGGGGTCAGTTCTGTATCGTCCTCATCCAATACGCCCAGAATATAGCCGGAGGACAGAGTGCCATCCCGGTATAGCTCGGTATAGTTTGCGGTTTCCTGTTCGTCGGTGGACAGATCCATATACAGAATATCCTGTTCGTACCGTGCCATATAATCTGTGCCGCTGCCGTAGGTGTTCAGGTTGGTATCTTCGGTAATGACAACGCCGGCGGCACCAATGGCGACTTCACTGCGGAACTTTACTGTTCTGGGGGCGAAATTGTTCAGCGCCATATAGCCGTACTTCAGAGCCAGGGGGGCAATGAGCTCCTCTACCTCTACCCAGTCCTCCCCTTCAGGGGCAGTGACCTCGGTCAGGGGCTCCAGGTCGTAATTTTTGAGGGTAACGGTGGTGGCAATGGTGGCAGCGCCCCGCTGGGCGGTGTAAGTACAGGTCATGGAGGAAATGGCATTGTGTTCCACTTCGGCAGTGCACCGGTATTCCAGTTCATCCTCCTCATCCAGCCCCATCCACTCCTCCGGGGCAGTTGCGCCGGCGAAGGTGTACACAGCCTTATTGTCCGTGACTTCCACGGTGATGTCCTCATAAAGAGTTTCGTCAATCAGAAGGGCGGGATAGAGCAGGTCTACAAAGTCCTCCTGGGTGGATTCGGCACGGAACTTAGCCTTATCCAGCTCTAAATAGGCATATTCATCCTGATAGCTGTAGACAACATCCGTTTCTCCGCCGCAGTACTTCCAGTTCTGCTGCACGCTGGCTACGGGGGACTCTCCGTTCAGACCCTGCCAGAGGATCGTATACTTGGAGGTTTCCGCAAATTCCACCCCGTCAACCGTGGTGGTGCTGGTGAGCTCTGCCACATACTGCATATTGGAGGCTTCCTGCAAAGCGGTCTTGCCGGTTTCCCAATGGCTCATATCCGGCCCGGGAGGGTCGGTGGGCTCAGTCTGGGGCGGTTCGGTGGAAGTTTGGGTGGGGTTAGTGGGTTCGGGGTCCTTGGTGCAGCCTACCAGACTTAGAAGCATGGCGGCCGCCAGCAACAGGGCAATGATCTTTTTCTTCATCATCTTCTTCCTTTCTATGAAACATGTTCCTAATCCATATAGATAGATACTTTGTCAAATATATTATACCATCTGCCGGTGCCAATTTGTTAACAAATTATGAACAAATTGAATTTTGGAATAAATAGAAGAATTTTGAAATTTTGGCAGACCTGCTGGGAGAGTCTGGGTACGGAAAAGCGGCTTTTCCATCCTTTCAGACAGAAAAGCCACTTGTTCCCTTATGTGGGAGTTAGTAAGCCTTATTCGCCATAGAAGCTTTGCTGACTGTAGGCAGACCACTTCAGGTACATTTCCTGGTAATTCAACTTGATGAACTTTTGGATTTTCCGCAATTCCCGGTCATTGAGGATGCCCATATTCTGTACAACTGTATCCCCGTTCTGCTTGACAAATAGTTTTGCGGATGCTTCTTCCGTGAGTTTTCGGTCACTGGCATGGACGTGCATACATTCAATGATGCAGTGGGAGGTGAAGTACAAATAATAGCCGGCAACCATAAATTCATAATATTTCGGCATATTATTCCTCCGCGAACTGCTTATTCTTTTCCCAGTAAGCTTGCACGATACTGATTTCAATGTCGTCCATACTGGTTTCCTGTACTTCGCCGACTCTATTGAGTACCGCCGCCCGGGCGGTATCATTCAAATTCAGGACACGCACCAGGTCGTTCTCGCAGATGAAGGAATAGCCGTTTACGATGAAATCTGCACGCTGTGCCACTTTTTCCAGTTCACTCATAGGAAACCTTCACTCCTTTAATGGGTAGCAAAAATGATGCTGCATCAAAAAACAGATTATTTAGAATGGGAACGAGGTCAATATATTCCTCCTCCGGGGCTTCGTTATGGGTGTATTTTGCCATCACAACCAAATAGCCCTTATCCCATTCCTTAATTTCGGTATACCGTTCCAGAGAGTATGGCGCACGGAAACGAATGGTGTGTCTGCCGAACTGAAATACGGTAAAACCGTCCCGGTTACTGAGTAAGGCTTGATGCTCTGCGCCCATACTCTCACCACCTTCCTGTTTGCATTTTCATTATACCACATCGGTGGGGTTCTTTAAGTCAAAATCTGCGGCATTGCCTCCCCAGATTGGGCGGGCAAAATGGACATGAAAGGTCTTGAGGCTTGTTTTATTTCTTGCCCCGCTTCCGTGCCAGATAAATATCCAGCTTTTCCTTCATGTTATCCGGCATGGTCTTTTCCACCGGCATATGCTTGGCGCAGGCCATGCGGGCGGCAAAGCTCTGGATAAAGGCAATGTCCTTTTCCATCTGGGCGGCGCTCATAACGGCGGGGGTGTCATAGCGGTTGTGAATGGTGGCGGTGTTGGGGGGTGCGGCACGGGCAAAGGAAACTGCGGGGATTCCCTTGTCCGCAAAGGGAGTGGAGTCGCTGGAATACACATCCTGATAAGATTGCATCCCGAAGCCCTCTTCCATAGCCATGTAGGAGATATAATGCACCAGCTTTTCTTCGGAGGTGCAGCAGGCAATGAACTTGCCCATAATGCAGCCAATCATGTCCAGATTGATGTTGAGAACCACGGACTTCATGGCTTCCTCGTTTTCGTTGGCATAGTGCTTTGCGCCCAGAAGCCCTCTTTCTTCACAACCGCACCAAATGAACCGCAGACCGCAGCGGTGGGGGGCGGCGGCAAAATGCTCAGCCATGGCCAAAAGGCCAATGGAGCCGGACATATTATCATAAGAGCCCTGAGAAAGAGAAGTGGAGTCATAGTGGGCGGTGAAGACGATGGTGTCTGCTGCTTCGCCGGGCAGGTCTACGATCACATTCTGGGACTGACCCTTGCGCTCGGTCTGAGAAATGGCGATTTTTGCCCGCTTGGTGCCCTTTTCAATGAGAGAAATGGCATCCTTGGCGTTGATGTTTACACCCAGGATCTTTTCGCCCTTGCTCACATAGGGGCGCAGCTCCCGCTGATCCATATCATGATCTACATAGTTTGCGTTGCCGTCATAGGTGACGAAGCCAACTGCACCATGCTCCAGAAGATCATGGTAGATCCAGTAGCCCAAGTAGCCGTCGATCATAACGATCTTGCCCTTGCAGCCTGCAAGAGAATGGGGGTCGGTGTTGGGAAGATAGTAGAAATCTGCTTCCACCTCGCCGCTGCCTGCCAGCAAATAGCCCTTACAGGGGATGGAAATGCCGTCTGCCTCCAATGTGGCAGAATGAATTTCGGCTACATCCACTTCGAAGCTGTCCAGTCTTGCATCCAGACCCATTTCCTTGCAGACATTCTGGATGTACTGGGCGCACTGCAGCTCCTGGGGGCTGCCGCCGGTGCGGACATAGGCGGTGTCCAGTAAAATTTTGGTGATGGTTTCCTGGGTCATAAATAAACCTCCTAAAGTATGTATATGATGTATATGGTTAACGTCCTGAATGCGCCAAAAGCGCATTATTTTGATCCGTCCCGCTTCTGCGCCAGAATCCACTCCATCAGCTCTTCCTGATAGGCGT
This sequence comes from Faecousia sp., assembly GCA_045632785.1. GTDB lineage: Bacteria > Bacillota > Clostridia > Oscillospirales > Oscillospiraceae > Faecousia. Next base: position 1,015 of record JAZQXK010000148.1, on the reverse strand, counting down.
GATCCCAGGAAGCATGACCGACGCCGGGGAGTCTGGAATAACGGACATTGGGATTGGTCTTTCTCACAGCCTCTACCATTTCATCGGACTGGGAGACACTGACAATATCATCCTCTGCCCCATGCCATGCCCAGATGGGCATTTTTAGCACTTCGGCACGCCATACAATGCCACCGCCGCAAACAGGAGCAATGCAGGAGAAAAGGTCTGGCCTTGCTATGGCGGTGAACCAGGTGCAGTAGCCACCCATGCTGAGCCCTGTCAGGCAGACCCGGTCTTCGTCGATGGGATAGGCATCTTTTAACTGTTGGATAAATTCCAGCACGGATTCGATCCGTGCAGTCCAGAAAGTATCCGTAGGGCACTGAGGCATGACCAAAAGGCAGGGGTAGTCCTTTCCTCGGACGATTTCCGTAAAGCCGTGAACCTCTACCAGATGCAGCTCCTCACCGCCCCGGCCCCATTCGCCGGAACCGTGGAGCTGGACGATCAGGGGGAGCTTGCTCTCAAAGCTTTCCGGGATGTAGGAAACAAAGGGGAATTTCCATGTTTTTTCGTTATGCTCTGTTCGTTTCATGTAAAAAGACTCCGAATCCGGCTTTATGTAAACCAAAATGATTGCTGTTTGCCCCGCATTTCCAATTGCTACAGCTATTATAGCATAGATCAAGAACCATGGGAAGCACCCATTTTCCGAAAATACCCACCGGATTACATAAAATTCCTAAAAAATACAGTTTTCCTCTTACGGTTCTTGTGATATAATGGAAGTTAGGTCGTAAAAAAGTACTGTTTTACTGATCGGCTCACATCAATACAACAATACAAACCTCAAATACAAGTCAAATACAAAGAAAGGAACCGGCGACATGAACAATACAGACAAAAAGTACGAGGCTTTATTTACCCCGTGGAAGGTGGGCAATGTGGAGATCAAGAACCGCATTGTTATGTGCCCCATGGGCGGCACATCCCTCTTTGGCTGGTTCGAGCTTACCGGCAGCCACTTCGACAA
>JAZQXK010000147.1:0-3484 GCA_045632785.1 Faecousia sp. | reverse complement strand
ATAGCTTGGTATGCCATCCTCGGCTTAAATCTTGCCATGGCAAATAAACAGTATTTTTATCATAGCCTTGTTCCTTTGTAAGTGATGAAGCTATTGTAGCACAGCCGTGGGAATTTTGCTACAACATTCTTTAGCAAGGGGGAAGGAGGTTCATATCTTGAGTAGAAGCCGAAAGACCGTTTTTGTATAGACAAAGGCCGGATGATTGGCCGAGGTATTTTCGGTGGATTTTCAGAAAAGACTGTGGTATAATCCCCTGGACACAATGTGTCTAGCCCTAAAAACACGGTATTTCTCGCTTTGTGTCGTGGCTTTTAGGGTGGAGTAGCGATATGATTGTCACGAAAGGAGGGGTTCATAATGAACCAACAAAAAACAGGTGAATTTCTGAAGCACCTGCGCAAGAGTAAGGGCATGACCCAGGAACAACTGGCAGAGCACTTTTACATTTCTTCCCGAACCGTGTCACGATGGGAAACCGGCAGCAATATGCCGGACTTGGATATGCTCATTGACCTTGCGGATTTCTATGATGTAGATATTCGTGAAATCATTGACGGAGAAAGGAAAAGCGAGATTATGAATGATGAAACAAGGGACACCCTGAAGAAAGTGGCAGAGTATGCCGCAGAAGAGAAGAAGAAACTTCAAAACAAGCTGACCACCACGCTGGGCATTGCAGCTATCGTGCTGCTTTGCTGTTCCGTACTGTTCCGCAAGGAAACCCAGGGACTGCTTTATGGCATTGTGCCCGAACCTATTTGCACAGCAATTAGATTGGCGGTATCCGTGGTTGCTGTAGTTATGATCGTGTCCTACTGCCTTTATCTCAAAGGAGTTTTTGATAAACTTCTTGAGAGAAAGATGCGTGACCGCAAAAGCTCCCGCTGACACTGCGCGCCAATTCAAACAGCCGCTTCCTTCCCCGGAGGCGGCCGTTTTCCTATAATTCCAAGTGTATCATTTGACTTTACACCCCCAAAGTGCTATAATTCAAAGGATATTTTTGATTTTACAGTTACGCCTGGAGGATGATACAAATGCGGAAAACGAAAATTATTTGCACCATTGGACCTGCCAGCTCCAACGAGAAGGTACTGACCCAGATGTGCTTAGCCGGCATGAATGTGGCTCGGCTGAACTTCTCTCACGGCTCTCACCCGGAGCATAAGGAAAAGATCGATCTCATTAAGCGGGTGCGGGAAAACCTGGATCTGCCCATCCCCATTATGCTGGATACCAAAGGCCCGGAGTATCGAATCAAGACCTTCAAAAACGGCTCTGTAGAGATCCCTGACGGAGCGGACTTTGTGTTTACCACAGAGGATGTAGAGGGTGACGAAACCCGTGTTTCCGTCAGCTTTGAAGGGCTGATCCGGGATTTGTGCATCGGTGACCGGATTTTGGTCAACAACGGTCTGGTTGTTTTCGAGGTTCGGGAACTGACCGCTACGGAAGCCATTTGCACCACTATCATCGGCGGCAAGCTGAGCAACCGGAAAAGTATGTCCTTCCCCAATAAGGTCATGTCCGGGCCTTATTTGTCTGAACAGGACAAGGCAGACCTTCTTTTCGGCATCGAAAACGATGTGGACTATGTGGCTGCTTCTTTCGTTTCCACCAAGGCCGATGTGGTATCGCTGCGGCAATTCCTGAATGAGAACGGCGGCAGCAACATCGACATTATCGCCAAGATCGAAAATCAGGCCGGCGTGGACAACATCGAGGAAATTTGCGAAGCCTGCGAGGGCATTATGATCGCCCGTGGTGACCTGGGCGTGGAGATCCCCTTTGTAAAAGTCCCCTCTATCCAGAAGCTGCTCATCAGCAAGTGCCGTATGCTGGGCAAGCGGGTCATCACCGCAACGGAAATGCTGGAAACCATGATCCAGAACCCCCGCCCCACCCGTGCGGAGATCTCCGATGTAGCCAACGCGGTCTATGATGGCACTTCCGCTGTCATGCTCTCCGGAGAATCCGCAGCCGGCAAGTACCCGGTGGAGGCTGTGCGGAATATGGCACAGATCTGCGAGTATACGGAGCAGAATATCCGCTATAAAAAGCGCTTTATGAACGCGGAGTTCCACATTAAAAATATTCTGGATGCCATTTCCCATGCCACCTGTGCCATGTCCATTGATGTGGACGCCAAGGCCATTGTGGTCTGCTCCGTTACGGGAACCACGGCCCGAATGGTCAGCCGCTTCCGCAGCCCTGTGGATATTATCGGCATGACCACCGACCGGAAGGCGTGGAGAAAGCTGGCGCTGAGCTGGGGCGTTACCCCTATGATGTCGGAAAAGTTCAATTCCATTGATGTGATGTTCTATAAGGCGAAGGAATGTGCCAAGACTACCCTGAACCTCAAGCCCGGTGACAATGTGGTGCTTACCGCAGGCCCCATTAATGGTCAGAACGGCAACACCAATACCATTAAGGTGGAGCAGATCTAAGTGCCTCCATGAGAGGAGAGAAATATGTTGATTGCAATCATTGGAGAAAACTGCGTGGGTAAATCCACCCTGGCAGAAAAGCTGAACGAAACCCTCCGGGGTAAAATCTACTCCGGCAAGGACTTTCTGCGCCTGGAAAAGAACCCAACTGCCGCAGAAGGTACCTTCAAGACCATGCTCCAAGCTGCGGTAACAGGGGAAAATATCCTCTATGTCATTACGGAGAAAGAACACTTGTCCCTACTCCCAGAGGGGGCTTTCCGCATTGTGCTGACAGCAGAGCTGGATGATATTAAGGAGCGGTTCAGGGCAAGAATGCGTGGGCAGCTGCCGCCCCCTGTGGAAAAGATGCTGGAAGCCAAACATGGGATGTATGACAGTCTGCCCTGTAATCTGAAGCTGGAGGGCAATTACAGGATAGAAGAAGTTTTGACAGCTCTCGGTCTGGAATAAAACAAGGAGAACACCATGGAAAAGATCTGGACAGAAATGTATGAAGCCGCAAAGGCTGTCTTAAATGAGCGAAGAATTTCGGACTATGTGACCTGCGGCGAGGTGGCAGCGGCAATTTCCACCAAGTCCGGGAAAATCTACACCGGAGTCTGCATCGATACCTGCTCCACTCTGGGTATCTGCGCCGAGCGAAATGCGATTTTTAACATGATCACCAATGGGGAGCAGGATATTGACAAGGTGCTGTGCATCCTGCCCGACGGCTCCAACGGCGCGCCCTGTGGCGCTTGCCGGGAGCTCATGGTGCAGCTTATGGCAGGAAAGTACCACGACATTGAGATCATGCTGGATTATGCCACAGGCCGAACCGTGAAGTTGGGGGAGATCACTCCGGAATGGTGGATCAAGTAAATCGAAGATCAAACAGCCGCCCCTAATTTTGAACCGCCCCTTGTCAAGTAGACCAGGAAAATAACTAAAAATTTTGCAAGCAGCTGCTGCCGTTATGGTGGCAGCTGTTTTATATAAGCTGCATATTTGGCCTTGTACTTTTGGATTCGCTTATTGACGGGGATTGG
>JAZQXK010000146.1:0-4126 GCA_045632785.1 Faecousia sp. | reverse complement strand
GATCCCCGTGGCTCTGCACCTGGATCACGGCCCTGACTTCGAGACCTGCAAGGCCTGCATCGACGGCGGCTTCACCTCCGTTATGATCGACGCTTCCTCCAAGCCCTTCGCCGAGAACATCGAGATCACCCGCAAGGTGGTTGAGTATGCTCACGATCACGGCTGCGTAGTCGAGGCTGAGCTGGGCACCCTGGCCGGCATCGAGGATGAGGTCGTTGTAGCCGAGGGTCATGCCTCCTACACCCGTCCCGAAGAGGTTGAGGAGTTCGTTTCCAAAACCGGCTGCGACTCTCTGGCTATTGCCATCGGCACTTCCCATGGTGCTTATAAGTTCAAGCCCGGCACCAAGCCCCAGCTTCGTTTTGACGTTCTGGAAGAGGTTTCCCGCCGTCTGCCCGGCTTCCCCATCGTTCTGCACGGTTCTTCCTCCGTTCCCCAGAACTATGTGGAAATGATCAACGCCCACGGCGGCGCCATGCCCGGTGCCATCGGTGTTCCCGAGGATCAGCTGCGCCACGCCGCTGAGCTGGCTGTCTGCAAGATCAACATCGACTCCGACCTGCGCCTGGCTATGACCGGCACCATCCGTGAGTTCTTCGATGCACATCCCGACAAGTTCGATCCCCGTGAGTACCTGAAGCCCGCCCGTGCCAACATCAAGGAACTGGTTCGCCACAAGCTGATCCACGTTCTGGGCTGCGCCGGCAAGGCTTAATTCCCCAAAAGAGCAAAATTTATGGCGGCACGACTTCGGCTGTGCCGCCTTTTTGTGCCCCGGGTAAAAATCAAATCCATTCCCGAAGGAGCAGCTTCCTTTGCTACAGGCACAAAAAAGAAATAGCCCTTGACCGAAGCACTTTCGCAACCTCAGCCAAGGGCTATTTCTCTGCTATCTTGATATCTAACATCCTTGGTTAACCTCTCTTTCTACGGATTGGGACGATACCCGCACTTCCAACCAAACCGCAGCCAACGCATCCTTTGCCAGCCGCCAACCGGGGGCGGTATCTCTAAGCGAGAAGCTCCTATGCTGCTTTCTGTTCTTCTGCCGGAAGTTCGGCATCTGCTGGCATTCCCCTTTCCCAACGGGAAGCGATTTTGTTTGGATTTTGGATTTGTGCTTATATGAAATAACATTGGAATTGCTATCTATATGAAACACGCTTCCGGGAAACGAGATCGCCTACTAAGAATTTACCTGTACATTGGTATCACCCTTTCTGGCTATAATATAGCATAGACCCGCATCGGTCGCAAGTAGTAGTGTTGTATGAATTTAGCGAATAGAATTGATGTAAAACGCTGAAATTGTGTGCCTGGGGCAAAAAACCGTTGACCCGGGGCATTATTTATGCTATATTGGATGTGTTGGGGTTAACGGTTCCCTTTCCTTTTGGGGAGGCAGCCGTCTTTTTTATTGCGAAGCTCACAAAGCAGAAAATTCTGTTGACAATTCGGGGAATTGTGATAGAATATCATGCATATAGCGCAAAGGCGATGCGGAAACCAAGCAACAGAAAGACCAAGAAGCGAGGGGGAGAGGGTGAAAGCCCCCGGTTCGGAATGTTGCCAGCCATTTCCAAGCAGCCCGGGATGACCGGGACGGTTAGCTTCCGTTACAGAGCTTCTAAGATGCCACGCATTTTTTGCGGGCAATTAGGGTGGTACCGTGAGGATTCTCCTCGCCCCTATGTTGGGGGCGAGGTTTATTTTTTGACAGGAGGCAGAATCATGTACAGTTCTTTGAATCAGAAAACAGAGAAAATTTGTAAGGCTCACAAGCTGACAGGTGCAAATATCGCCCTGTTTAACAGCCGGGAGATCCTCTGGAGCTATAACTACGGCTATGCCAACAAGGAAAATAGAATCAAAAGCGACAACCGCAGCCTTTATATGATCGGTTCCAACACCAAAATGATGACAGCCATGTGCATTTGGAAGCTCATAGAAGAAGGCTGCCTCAGCCTGGACGATGACATCCGGAAGTTTATTCCGGAATTTGAGGTAAAATCCACCTTCTCCTATGACAAGATCACCGTAGGGCAGCTACTAATGCACCGCTCCGGCCTGCCCTGCGATCTTTACAACCTGTTTTTTGGTAAATACAGGGATTTTGAGGATGTAGTGGGGGCGCTGAAAGAAACTTACCTCATCGCCCAGCCGGGAAAAATGTTTGCTTACTCCAATATCGGCTATACGGTTCTGGGTGTTATCATCCAACGGATCACCGGCATGGCCTACATGGAATTTGTACGGGAAACCATTGCTAAGCCGCTGGGTATCTCCGTTCATTTCCCTGTAACCCCGGAGCAAGGGGCCTCCCCGGAAAACATCTCCCTGTGCTACAGCAAAAAGGGAAAGGCTATGGAAGATCTCTCGCCTAACATGCTTCCTGCCGGCTCCTGTACCTATATATCCATGGAGGACTTTGTGAAGTTCGGGCAGGTCTTTTTGAAAAAGGACGGCACGGTGCTGAAAAAGGAAACTCTGGAAAAGATGGAAACCTTGCAGTGCCCTGAGGAGATCGACCGCATCCTCTTTAATGGCGGCTACGGCCTTCTGCACAATTGTCACGCACTGGGACAAAATGCCCAAAAGACCTTTGGTCACGGCGGTGATACCATCTGCCACCATTCCGTCTTTTTCTACCTCCCGGAGAGAAATTTGGGTGTCGCGGTCTTTACCAATAGCGAGCATGCTGCGGCGGCCGCCGCGAAAATGGCAATGGAGGCTGTGGTTTCCTATTTGGAAGAAGCCGGGATCGAAGTCAAAAAGCATACCTTCACCTATGACTACACCCCCGCAGATCCCACCCCCTATGCAGGCAAATACGCAACGCCCCTTGGGGTTCTGGATATCCGCAAGAACAAAAAGGGAGGCCTTTCCACCAAGCTCAGCGGTGTGACGGTGGACTTGAAGCACTGCGCTGACGGCTATTGGCAGCTTTTCCCCAAAAGCTTTTTCCTCCGGCTTTTGCCTGCGGGGAAGTATATAAAGCGCAATCGCTTAAAATTTGCGGACTACCTGGGGCTGCCCGTTTTGATCATAGAACAGAAGAACAGCTATCAACGGGTAGCGCAGATCATCGGCTGTCCCCTTGTGGAAGGGCAAATCCCCGAAACCTTCCGGGATGCCTGCGGAGAGTACGAGGCAATCAACGAAGATCTAAAGGATCAAAAGTTTCATTGCACTCTGGCTGTGGAGCAAGATGTATTGCTTGCAAAAGTAACCGTCGAGGGTGAAACAGCATCCTTCTGTCTGCGGCCTGAAAATGACCATCTGGCCTTTTTGCAAGGCTTTGGCAGAAACACAGGAAACGATGTGGTTTTGACCCAAGAAAACGGCAAAACACAGGTAATCACCTGCGGCATCGTTTTTGAAAAAGTAACCCCTTCCAATAAAAAATAAAACCATGGAGGTAATGTATATGAAACCCAAACCTTATGGAGTAAATGAACTCCGGGAAATGTTCCTGCGCTTCTTTGAGAGCAAGAAGCATCTGCGCCTGCCCAGCTTTTCCCTGATCCCCCAGAATGACAAATCCCTGCTTCTCATCAACTCTGGCATGGCTCCCATGAAGCCCTACTTCAAGGGCGAGGTACAGCCTCCCCGCAGCCGTGTCTGCACCTGCCAGAAGTGCATCCGTACCGGCGATATTGACAACATCGGCAAGACCGCCCGTCACGGCACTTATTTTGAGATGCTGGGCAACTTCTCCTTCGGTGACTACTTCAAGCACGAAGCCATCGCCTGGAGCTGGGAGTTCCTGACCAAGGTAGTCGGCCTTGACCCCGACCGCCTGTACCCCTCTATTTATGAGAATGACGAGGAAGCCTTCCAGATTTGGAACGAAGAAATCGGTATTCCCACAGAGCGGATTTTCCGTTTTGGCAAGAAGGATAACTTCTGGGAGCATGGCTCCGGCCCCTGCGGCCCCTGCTCTGAAATTTACTATGACCGTGGGGAGAAGTACGGCTGCGGTGAGCCCGGCTGTACTGTAGGCTGCGAATGTGACCGCTACATGGAGGTCTGGAACAACGTCTTCTCCCAGTTCGACAACGACGGTCAGGGCAACTACACCGAGCTGGAACAGAAGAACATCGACACCGGCATGGGTCTGGAGCGT
>JAZQXK010000145.1:0-6284 GCA_045632785.1 Faecousia sp. | reverse complement strand
CGTAGGATCCCTGTCCAGATAAATATGCCTGAACCATGGCAATCTTTTGCTCTGCCGTCCACTTTGATTTGGACATAGAAATACCCCCTAAAATAGACTTTGGATATTTCCATGGTCTACTTTAGGGGGATCATATCATTTGGGACAGCGGCGTATATTTTCGGGATCATTAGCGGATTCTGTCGGCAGCTTCCTCTAAAAGCGCCCCCAGTTTCTGCATGGGAATGCAGTCAGCAGGAAAGTCCAGATGGTAGGATTCGCCGTTGGCGGTGTAGTGAAGAATAAAAGATGCGCCCTTTGCGAAGGATTCCTTAGTGGCTTCTTCAATCAGACACCATGCGGTTTTTACTTCTTCCTCAGTCAGGGTCAAAGAGCGGCCTGTAGTTCCAAAGGGAGTATACAGACGATCCTCCATGGAATAGACTTTTCCGTCCCAGTTAAGCCGGAAGGAAAAGTCCCCCGGAAGCTCGCTCTGACTGAAAAGATGGGCAGACTCAATGGCAGGAGTGCTTGTGGGCTCAACCCCAATGGCTTCTATAGGCTCATTTTCCGGGGGATTAACAGAAATGGAGTAATGGGCTTCTGTGGCACCGTTGCCGTAGCGGGCGGCAATGATGTCTGTGCTGTTTTGCGGTGTTCTCAAGAAGGCAAAAAGGCCAATCACAATGCACAGGCAGGCGGCGGCTGCTGTGGGCAAATATATCAGCAGGGGATTGCGCTTCGGTGGGCGGCTTGCCCCTTCAATGAGATCATCGTCAATGTCACTCAGGGCATAAAATAGCTTTTTCTCATTCAATCCCAACACCCTCCTTTTCTAAAAATTCTTTCAATCTGTTCCGGGTTCGGAACAAATCGGATTTCACCGCACTTTGACTCATGCGGTATTTATGGCATAGTTCTTCAATGGACTGGCAGTACCAATAGCGCCGCAAGAAGAGATTTCTCTGCTTTTCCGGCAAAGCACGGAGAAAGCGGTTCAAAAGCTCGTTCAGGGCAAGGGCCTCGTAGTCGTCTTTTTGATCCGGGATGCAGTCGCTGAGCTCAGACAGAAGTACATCCACCGAGCCGGTGCGCTTGGCGGCATGGTTATAGTCATAGCGATCCAGAGCCAGATTTCTGGTGATCCTGCTCAAGAAGGCGGACAGCTTTGTGGGCCGTTGGGGTGGGATGGAGTCCCAAGCCCGGAGCCAGGTGTCATTGACACATTCCTCAGAATCTTCCTGATTCCGCAGTACACCAAAGGCAACGGAGCGGCACAGCTTGCCGTACTTTTGGCTGCTTTCTTCAATTGCTTGCGGGTTTCTCTGCCAGTATAAATCTATGATGGCTTGATCCTCCATAGATCATTCCTCCTGTCAGTGCAAAAATATAGACGGCATTTCCGGGGCGCGGTTGCGGAAAATATAAAATATTATTTTTGATCCAGATGGACATTCAGGTGGGGGAAGGTCATTTCAATTCCGGCAGCATCAAATTCTTTGTGGATGTTTTCGTTGATGGTGTAGTAAGTATCCCAATAGTGCTCAGCAGGTGTCCAGACCTTTAGTACATAGACTATGGCGCTTTCACCGTAGTTCTGCAGCCCTGCAAAGGGGGCGGGGGTAAAGAGGGTAGTGGGAAGGTTGGCGGCACGGAGCAGAGCGGCCTTCACTTCCTCAATGTCAGATTCATAAGAGGCAGAAACGGTGATGTCCACGCGGCGGTTTTCTGCGGTGGAATAGTTGACAATCTCTGCGGCGGCGGCAGTGCCGTTGGGAATGGAAACGATTTTGTTGTCCGGGGTCATGAGCTTGGTGTAGACCAGACCGACTTCGTAGACAGTGCCGCTCATGCTGCCGATCTCCACATAGTCACCGGACTTGAAGGGCTTAGTGGACAGCAGGGTGAAGCCGCCTACGATGTTGCCCAATGCACCCTGAACAGCCAGAGAAATTGCAAGGGATACTATGCTGAGCACAGCCACCAGACTGGTTACATCAACGCCCAGACCGGATACCACAACCAGGATCAGGATCAGATACAGAAGTCCCCGCATAATGCTGCGGATCATGCCAAAGGCGGCAGGTTCTAATTTGGAGCGGCGCAGAGCCTTATCGAAAAGCATCATAATTAAGCGGACTACCACAAACCCTACGACCAGAAGCAGCAGGGAAGGCAGGAGCTTGTTTATATTGATGGATGTGAAGAAGTTTTTGATAGATTCGGCATCAATGCCGGTGGATGTAAGAATAAACATTTGTGTTCCTCCTTGAAATTACTTCCTCCATTATAGTCAGGTTGCCCCTGTTTTTCAAGAGTTGGAGGGAACTTCCGTTGAGCGGGACAGATTTTTTGGATAAAAGAGCAAAAATCATGGTAAAAGCCTTGGAGAGTAACGGGTTTTTGGGAGATTTTTTATAATTTTGTGGAAATTGTAAAAAAGGGCATTGAAATTCATGGGCACTTCATGTATAATGAGGTTCAGTGTGGGCATCCCCGCATATTTGGTAAGTTAATGGGCTTATGCCCATGGAAGGAGAATAAAATTCTATGTACACTGCAAAAGAGATTCGTAATATCTGCCTGCTGGGTCACGGCGGCGACGGCAAGTCCGCTCTCGCTGAGAGCATGCTGTTCCTGACCAAGGGCACTGACCGCCTGGGCAAGCGTGCCGATGGCAACACCGTCAGCGACTTTGATCCCGAGGAGATCAAGCGTGGCTATTCCATCTCCACTTCCGTTCTGCCTGTGGAGTACAATAAGTGCAAGATCAATGTTCTGGATAACCCCGGTTATTTCGACTTCGCCGGTGAGGTCGCCCAGTCTCTGCGCGTTGTAGAGTCCGGTCTGATCTGCCTGACTGCCAAGGGTGGCATTGCTGTTGGCACCGAGAAGTCCTGGGATTATCTGGCAAAGGCTGATATGCCCGCTATGTTCTACATCTCGAAGCTGGATGAGGATCATGCCGACTTCTTCAAGACTCTGGATGCTATTCAGGGCGAGTACGGCCAGGGTGTTGTTCCCTTCACTTTCCCCATCATGTCCGGTGAGAAGGTTGTGGGCCTGGTAGACGTGATCCGTCAGACTGCCATGAAGGCTGACGGCTCCGCTATGGACATCCCCGCCGATGCTCAGGAGAATGTGGAAATGTTCCGTCACGCCATCAGCGAGGCTGTTGCTGAGACCGACGAAGAGCTGCTGGAGAAGTTCCTCATGGAAGAGCCCTTCACTCCCGAAGAGTTCCTGGACGGCATCCGTACCGCTATTGCTACCCGTTCTCTGTTCCCCGTGTTCTGCGGCTGTGCCATGAACGGCATGGGCACCCTGAATGTACTGCAGAACCTGATCGACTTCGCTCCTAACCCCCTGGAAGGCAAGGCTATGCCCACTGCTGAGGGCGAGGAGATCGCTATCGATCCCAACGGCGCACCTGCTGTGTTCGTTTTCAAGACCTCTGTTGACCAGTTCGGCAAGAACTCCTTCTTCAAGGTCGTTTCCGGTGATGCTTCCTCCGACCTGACTCTGGCCAACCTCCGTGCCGGCGGCAACGAGAAGCTGGGCCGTCTGTTCTTCCCCAAGGGCAAGAAGCTCTCCGAGACTCCCAAGGTCGCCTGCGGCGATATCGGCGTTGTGAGCAAGCTGGCTTCCGTCCGCACCGGCGACACTCTGGGCACTGCCGGCAAGTCTGTAGCTCTGGCTCCCGTTGCTTATGCCAACCCCTGCTACAACATGGCTATCTATGCCAAGGCTAAGGGTCAGGAAGATAAGGTTGCTAACGGCTTGACCAAGCTGAACGAAGAAGATGCTTCCTTCCAGTACGGCACCAACACCGAGACCAAGGAAATGGTCGTTTCCGGTGTCGGCGACATCCATCTGGACGTGATCTGCGCCAAGCTGAAGTCCAAGTACAACGTTGAGGCTGAGCTGCGCCCCGCAAAGATCGCTTACCGTGAGACCATCAAGAAGAAGGTCGAAGTCCACGGCCGTCATAAGAAGCAGTCCGGTGGCCACGGCCAGTTCGGTGATGTTTACATCCGCTTTGAGCGTCAGGACGAGACTGAAGACATGATCTTCGCTGACGAGACCGTCGGCGGCTGCGTGCCCAAGAACTTCATCCCCTCCGTTGAGAAGGGCCTGCGTAACTGCGTGAAGAAGGGCGTTCTGGCTGGCTATCCCATGGTCTTCCTGAAGGCCACCCTGTACTTCGGTTCTTACCACGCTGTTGACTCCTCCGATATGGCATTCCAGACCGCTGCCGGTATTGCCTATAAGGATGGTCTGCCCGGTGCCGGTCCCACCCTGCTGGAGCCTATCTCTGAGCTGAAGGTTTATATCCCCGAGTCCAACATGGGCGACATCGTCGGTGACCTGAACAAGCGCCGTGGCCGTGTTATGGGCATGAATCCCGATCCCAGCCATCGTGGCTGGTCCATCGTGGAAGCTGAAGTTCCCACCGGTGAGATGTCCTCCTATGCCATCGACCTGCGTGCTATGACCCAGGGCCGTGGTTCCTACGAGATGAACTTCGTCCGTTACGAGGAAGTTCCCCAGGCCAACCAGCCCAAGATCATTGCCGAGGCCAAGAAGGACGAGGAAGCCTAATCCCTATATGGTATATTTTGCCCTCCTTCGGGATTTCCCGGAGGAGGGTTTTCCTTTGTATGTCTCTTCCTCTTTGTGAGAAGACGGTGAAGTGTAGCGCGTAAATAATCCTTGACAAACCCGTCTATTGATGATAGACTTATATTGTCTAATAAACATAGACTGTAAAAGGAGGAAAAATTTATGGATGAACTGGAACTGGGCACAATGGAGGCTCGCTTTGCAGACATGATCTGGGAGATTGCCCCCGTCAGCACCACAGAGCTGATCAAGCGCTGCGCCGTAGCCTTTGATTGGAAGCGCACCACCACATACACCATGTTAAAGCGACTTTGCCTGCGGGGAATCTTTCTCATGGAAAACAGTACGGTCACTGTTTTGACCACGAAAGAGGAATTTTTGGAAAAGCGCAGCAGACGGTTTGTGCATGAGTCCTTCGGCGGCTCTCTGCCTGCCTTTGTCGCTACTTTCACCCGGGGGCGTAAGCTCTCAAAAGAGGATGCAGACGCCCTGCAAAAGCTCATTGATGAAGCCAGATAGGAGGTGACAACATGACAGTATTGAAAGCCCTGTTTTTGGCATCTCTGTACGGCTCATTTATGGGCTTGATTGCCTACGGGGTTAGTCTGCTCGTGGGGCGGCTCCGTGTGTCCAGGGGTGCGGCGATGATCCTGTGGGCACTGGTTGCGGTGCGGCTTTTGTGCCCGGTGGGCATCACTTCTGCCTTTAGCCTTTTTAATGTGCCCCAGTGGGCAACCCATACGGCTCAACAAATGGTAGTGCGCCAGGAACCCCAGGCAGGGGAGCCGAATCAAACGGAAGCCCGGTTGCCTGCCCAGCAGCCTGCCCAAAAGCCGGGAACAGCGACCAATATTGCAGACATGACCCAAGAAGCGATTTATGAGGAACTGGGCATTGTAGAGCCGGGATACCTGGCAACAGTGCTTCCCCAGGCAGTAGAAAAGGGAACGTCCGGAAACCTCGGTACGGTGCTTCTCTTGGTGTGGCTGGGTGGCGTGGCCTGTTTCGTGTCCTGGGGGATTTTCTCCTATGTGCGATTCAAGCGGAGCCTGCGTCTGTCAAGCTGGCTGGATATTGGCCTTTATGAGGCCGATTCTGTAACCACCGCCTGCGTGGTGGGTATTTTCCATCCCCGGATTTATTTGCCTACAGGTCTGACGGAGCAGCAGAAGTACCACACCGTCACCCATGAAAAATGCCATATTCGCAGAGGGGATCATATTTGGAAGATTCTGTCCTATGGCGTTTTGGCGGTGCATTGGTTTAATCCTTTGGTATGGCTGTTTTACCGCCGCTTCCAGCAGGATATGGAGCTTGCCTGCGATGAAAAAGCCTTGAAAATCTTGGGAGAAGGGGAAAAAGCGGCTTATAGTCAGTCTTTGCTGGACTTGTCCCAAAAGGAGCGGTGTGTAACGCCCGGCCCTGTGGGTTTCAGTGAGAATCCTACAAAAAACCGCATCCTGCGAGCTCTGCGGTATAAAAGACCTTTGGCGGTGGTGACGGCTCTGGTTCTGGTGGTAGGAATCCTGCTGGTGAGCGGTGTTGCGGCACAGCCAACGGAGAAAGAAGGCCTGCGCCTGAACGAGGACGGGACTGTCACTGTTTATCTGCCCACTGTTCGTGTTAAGGTGGATGCAAAAGGCGAGCCGGTTCTTGAAGTGGATGAAAAAGGAAATCTTGCT
>JAZQXK010000144.1:0-1626 GCA_045632785.1 Faecousia sp. | reverse complement strand
CCAGTGGGTGATGCCGGTAGCGGAGTGCTTGTAGCCGCCGGAGTAACCGCCGTAGGGGTTGCCCTGGGTGTGGCCGATCAGAATGGGAATGTCGCAGTCGAAGACGTACTTGTTCATCAGAACGGGGTCGCCGCGCTTGGTGGTACCCAGGTCGACCATGTGCTCAGGATCTTCGGAGTCATGGGAAGTGATCTGGTTGGTCCAGTAGAACTCGTTGAACAGCTCGTCGCCCAGAATCTGCTTCATTTCGGAAACGGTAGCACGGGGGTGCAGGCCGTTGGAGAACATGAACAGGATGTCTTCCTTGCGGACGCCGCCTGCATACAGCTCGTCCAGGCAGGCACGGATGGAAACCTTACGGTGAGCGGTGGGCTGGCAGCCGCCCTTGACGATGTCGGGAATAACGAAGACGACAGTCTTGCCGGGAGCAGCCAATTCCTTCAGAGCGGGCATACCGTAGGGGTTACGGATGGACTCCAGAGTAGCAGCGTACAGCTCGTCCCAGGTCTGGGGCAGGCACTCGGGATCGGGAACGGTAACACCGGGGATAAACACATCGGTGTTGTCGGGCAGGTTCGCAGCCATCAGACCATGGCCGTATTCAAACTCAAGCTTCATATTTTATCTCCTTACTTACCCAGATAGGTACGGATGATTTCGATATATTCGTCGGGGTAGAAGCCGATCTCACCCTGGAAACGGGTCAGAGCGATCAGACCACCGTCGATTTCCTCGATGGATGCCAGCATCTCGGCATTGTCCACCTTCAGGCCGCCGCCGTAGACAACATCAATGCCGCCGGTAACTTCCTTAACGAAGCGGGCGATTTTGGTGATGTAGTCCTTACCGGCAGGAGTCTTGCCGGGTCCGATAGACCAGATGGGCTCGTAGCCGATGACCACCTGAGACTTGTCGACACCTTCCAGACCGATTTCCAGCTGCTCCCGCAGGACTTCGTCCCAGTTCTCCAGCTCGGTGTCCTTCTCGCCGATGCAGTACAGGACCTTCATGCCGTTTGCGACAGCCAGCTTGATCTCCTGGTTCAGAATGCGGTTGACAGCTTTGGTATCCACAACACCGGCCTCAGCCAGGATGCCCATCTTGTCATTGCGCTCTTCGCAGTGACCGATGATGGTGTAGTTCACATCCATAGCCTTCATGATGGACACAGGACGGTTGGTGGTGAAAGCACCGAAGTTACCGCCAACTGCGGTATTCATGCGGTAGACACTCTGGCAGCCGACCTGCACAGGGCTGTTCTCACAACGAGCAGCCACAGCATTCAGCAGGTGTGCCTCGGGGAAGTACTGAACGAACTCAACCTCGTTGGCGTCGTACTTCTTCAGAGCATCCTGGGTATTCTTGACAATGTAGGTGCCCCACTCATTCAGAGGAGCAATGCGGTTGACGCCGCCTAAGGCGACAGGCACGTCAAAACGCTTCAGGTTCAGAAAAATATGCTTCATTTTATTATCTCCTTACCGCAGGATTGCGTACTCGGGGGCCTTGTCCATCATCAGAGGCATTGCGTAATCAAAGAACCGGTCGTCGATCTTGTTGCCGTCAATGATCCATTCCAGAGGGAACTTCTTTTCCACATTGGCAACCTCAGCCAGAGGAGCCAGG
>JAZQXK010000143.1:0-5438 GCA_045632785.1 Faecousia sp. | reverse complement strand
CAACGGTATAGAAGTAGATCTGGCGGATGGTGCCGTCGGGCATGACACGGAAAGAGGGGGTCATGTTGCCGGTGGCGATGGTATGCAGGGTGGTAGCCATGCAGATAACGGTGGTAGCGGAGCGAACCTGGTCACGCATAGCGTTCTGTGCGGCGTAAACATCACCAAATACACAGGGCAGAGGGCCGTCGTCACGGACAGAGCCGCCCAGGACATAGGGAACGCCGTACTTCTCACAGCTATAGATGATGCCGTTGTCAATACCCTCTTCTTCGATGAACTTGGCAACGGAGCCATGGTAGCGGACACGGTTCAGCAGGTCCAGATGGTTGTAGTGACCATTGGGCATGGACTGCTGGGTGTAGATGTCCTGACCCAGAGCGGTGCGCAGGTATGCGCCTTCCAGATCGTGAGTAGCCAGAGCATTGCCGGCCAGAACAGCATGAACATAGCCGTTCTCAATGAGCTTGCTCATAGCCTTACGGGCATCGGAGTCGAAAGCGAAGGCGGGACCCATAACCCAAACGATCTTGCCGTGCTCCTTCTCGTGGCGAAGCAGCTCGTACAGCTCGTCATAGTCCTTGGAGAAAGCGGTCTCACGGCTGCGGCCGCTGCGGAATGCGAACACATCACCGGCGCCCTTGGCTTCGTTGAATCCGTCAGGATGGACATAGATGCCGTCTTCACACTTCTCGGTACGGCCGGTGACAACCAGATCACCCTTCTTCAGGACACGGAACTCCTGCACCAGAATCTTGCCATTGGCATAGACAGGCACGCAGTCCATACGGCTTTCCTCAGCCAGTATCCACTGGCCGTCGATCTTGAAGTACTCAGGGAAAATACTCAGAGCATGATAGCCTTCGGGGG
Source organism: Faecousia sp. (assembly GCA_045632785.1). Taxonomy (GTDB): domain Bacteria; phylum Bacillota; class Clostridia; order Oscillospirales; family Oscillospiraceae; genus Faecousia. The sequence goes on along the minus strand of JAZQXK010000143.1, from coordinate 4,568 downwards.
CTACGCCGTCAGCGGGGCAAGGAACCAGCACCGCATTGGGAGCGGAAACGAACTGCTCCTGGGTGAAATCGGGAGCATGATAGGGCTTCAGTGCAAACATGGGGTTTCCTCCTTGTGTTTAGCGCAGGGTGGCGTACATCACAGCCTTGATGGTGTGCATACGGTTCTCGGCCTCGTCGAAGACCACGGACTGACGGGACTCGAAGACCTCGTCGGTGACTTCCATCTCGGTGATGCCGAACTTGTCAGCGATCTGCTTGCCGATGGTGGTCTTGGTGTCGTGGAAAGAGGGCAGGCAGTGCATGAAGATGGCGTCGGGCTTGGCCATAGCCATAACCTTGCTGTTGACCTGGTAGGGGGTCAGGAGCTTAATGCGGGTCTCCCAAACCTCGTCGGGCTCGCCCATGGAAACCCAAATATCGGTGTAGAGAACATCGCAGTCCTTTGCGCCTTCGGCTACATCCTCGGTGAGTGTGACGCTGCCGCCGCTGATCTCGGCCCATGCTCTTGCCTTTTCCACCAGCTCTTCGGCGGGGAACAGCTCCTTGGGAGCGCAGGCGGTGAAGTGCAGACCCATCATAGCGCAGGCGACCATAAGGGAGTTGCCCATGTTGTTCCGGGCATCACCGAAATAGGTGAACTTCAGGCCCTTCAGGCAGCCCTTCTTCTCCTCGATGGTGAGAAGGTCGGCCAGCATCTGGGTGGGATGGAACTCGTCGGTCAGGCCGTTCCATACGGGAACACCGGCGTAGGCAGCCAGTTCTTCTACGATTCTCTGGCTGAAGCCACGGTACTCGATGCCGTCATACATTCTGCCCAGAACACGGGCGGTGTCGGCAATGGACTCCTTCTTGCCCATCTGGCTGCTGCCGGGATCAAGATAGGTAACGCCCATGCCCAGATCCATACCGGCAACCTCGAAGGAGCAGCGGGTACGGGTGGAGGTCTTCTCGAACAGGAGGACAATGTTCTTGCCCTGCAGGTAGCGGTGGGGAGTGCCGGCCCGCTTCATATCCTTGAAGTTACGGGCAAGGTCCAGCATGTAGCGGATCTGAGCGGGGGTGAAGTCCAAGAGCTTGAGGAAATGCTTACCGGAAAGATTGACAGGCATAGTAATTTCTCCTTTTATGTTAATTTTAATTTTGTTTCCTTTATGGGTTAGGGGCAGCAACCCCGCAGGGCAGTTGTGTGCCCCGGAGTTTTGTCGCTAAGCAGCCGCGGGATGCTCACAGAGCCAGGCGATGCAGGGGCATACTCATGCACCGTGGGCCGCCGCGGCCACGGGACAGCTCGGAGCCATTGAACTTGAGAACCTTGACTCCTGCATCCTCCAGAAGCCGGTTGGTCACATAGTTGCGGTCATAGACCACCACAGTGCCGGGAGCAATGCACAGAGTATTGGCGCCATCGTTCCACTGCTCACGCTCGGAAGCGATCTGACTGTCGCCGCCGCAGCGGATGAGCTGCACATGGTCAAGACCCAGATAGCGAGCCAGAACCTGATCCAGAGAACCGGAAACCTCCCGAACCTTGGGTTCTTTGCAGCCCTTGCCGGTGATCTCGAAGACCCGGAGGGAATCCAGAATGCCGGGGTGGATGGTAAACTTCTCCCGATCCACCTGGGTAAAGACTGTATCCAAGTGCATGAAGGCTCTGGTGCGGGGGATGCAGAAGGCCAAAACCGTGTTGATCTGGGCCGTTTCGTCTGCAAAAATGGAAGCTGCCAGCTCCATAATGGCCTCCGGCTGGGTGCGCTCGGAGATACCAACGCCCAGGACTGTGGCACTGAGATTCAGAATGTCGCCGCCTTCAATACTGAAATAGCGGTCGGCGGTGTAATACTCCCTGGTATCCTTATATTCGGGATGATAGTGGAAGATGTACTTGCCGTAAATGGTTTCCCGGTTGCGGGCATCGGTGTGCATATGGTTGATGCTGACGCCGTTACCAATGCAGGCGAAGGGATCACGGGTGAAGTACAAATTGGGCATAGGGGGAATCAGAAACCGGGAACCGGACTGGGCCAAAAGCATGGAGTCCTGGGTGCAGCCGGGGAATACCTCTGTAAAAGGAATACCCGCCATGGTTTTATGTACCAGTGCTTTCAGGTCGGTGATGGCAGAGAGATATTCATAGAGAGCTTCCTGATAGCCCAGGGCTGTGAAGCCAGCTCTGCTGATGGTCTCCCGAATGAACTGCTCCTTGAGGCCACTGTCGGTGGACAGGGCTTCTACAGCCAGATCATCCAGATATTTGACTTCTACGCCGTTCTCCCGCAGAAGGCCCGCAAAGAGATCGTGTTCTCTCTGAGCGCCGTGGAGATACGGAATGTCGTCAAACAAGAGCTGCCCCATGGTGTTGGGGCTTAAAAATTCCAGCTCCCCGCCGGGTCTTTGGAGCATGATCTTTTTCAGGGGGCCGATCTCGCTCTTTACGCAAATGGGCATAGGCATCCTCCTTTTTTAGGGCATCGTCATCCTGCCCCATCATTTTCTTTATGGTATCACATTTTTCTGGGATAATCAACCATAATATACAGATATTCAAAAATTTTAATCACTTTTTAGGTTGTTTTTTATGCTCCCCAGACAGAAATAGCACAAACCAGCTTGCAGCCAACAAATCCGCACTGCCTCCGGGGGAGAGGTTCTTTTCCGTGAAAATCTTTTCCAGCTTTTTGATCGCTTCTTCGGTTGGAAATGGGTCTTTTTCCAAAAGCTCCTGCACCAGCTTCACAGCCTGCTCCGCTCCGGCAACGCCCCCTCTGGCAACGAGGTTGGTATCCCCGCACTGTGCCATAATGTGAAGAAGCGCATGGCAGCTCGCTTCCTCTTTGGAAAATCCCCGGTTTAGGGACTCTTTCAGCATAGGAAGCCCCACATTTTTCACCGCTGGGAAGCCTTCCTCGGCCTGTCCTCTTGCTCCCCTGGTTCCGCAGAGGCGGTAGGCGGTTTTTCCGGGGGTCTCTTTGCCGGTATCCCCCTCCAGCTCTCTATGGGTAATACCATCGGTCATTTGGGCGCAGAGGGAGAAAAGCTTTTCCGTATCCGTCCAGCATTCTCTGGGCAATCGACCCAGACAGCCGCACAGAAGCCCAAGGATGAAGATGGCTCCTTTGTGGGTGTTGATGCCGACCGTTGCCTGAAGCATGGCAAATTCAGCCTCTTTTCCCACCAGACGCAGGCGGCTAAAGGTCTCCGCCGGGGAAAGCGCTGCGGTTTCCATGCCCACCCTGGCGCACTTAGAGAAATAGGGCTGCAAGGCGGCAGTGCTTTCCATAAAGGTGAAAATGTCCATATCTTTATGGCTTCCCCGGCCCAGCCGGTCTACCAACCCCGGTTTGGGAGCAGCGCAGACCTCAAATAACAGGGCCCTGGCAGCCAAAGTCCCACACAGGCGGGAAGTATCCTCCTGCACAGCCTCTTGCAGAAGGGCTTTTGTTCTGTCTATGAGGGCAGGAAGCCCATGGTTTCGGCTTCGGGCGCAGACCATGGCAGGCTGATGGCACAAAAGGCAGGTTCTTGGAGGCAAACCCAGATCCTCCCGGCTCAACTTCCCCCCTTCCGGGGTGAGAACATCAATGTCCAAAAGCCTTGTCCAGGGGTAGGCATCCTCCACCTGGGCTGCCAGCTCTTTCAGACGCAGAGCTTCCCCTTCTGCCACCATATAGCCTTCACAGCCAGTGGGGGCAAGCACCTGTTCCCGGTGCAACAGGGGGATCCCCTCTCCTTGCAGTTGGGCAAGAAGCAGCCGCAGCCCCAAATGAAAGCCTCTTTCTATCAGGCTGTCCCGCTTTACAGGGCCGGGAATATTCATGGTAAGACAGAGGAGGGGCTGCCCATATTGGCACAGAAGCTCCCTCTGGCGGCCGGCTCTTTTCTCTCTCGCATCCAGAAGCTGGGAAAGGGTAATTTCTTCCATGGTTTAGAAGAAGCCGCCGCTGCGGGTCAGGCCGGAGGCAACCGCAGTTTCCTCCAGCTTTTGCAGGCGCTGCTCTGTATTCTCGCCTACACATCCAATCATCAGGTACTGGTGATGGAGGTTATCGGGAATAAAGTGGTTCAGCAAACGGAAGCCCTCCACCTGGCCGGTGCTGGTTACATGAATACGGGGGCCGGTACAGCGGTGGGGTGTGCCGCCAATGGAAACATGGTTATGGTCTATGTAGGTCATAGGAAGATCCTGGGCGATCATGTCCAGCACCTTTTCCTCCAACTCCTTAATGTTGAATTTGGGCATCTCTCCGGGGAAGGTCATAACAAAGCCATGCTGCACATCACTGTGAATACACCGGGCCAGTTCTTCCTGGGGCATGCAGAACTCACAAAGATCCTCGGCGGTGTGGGTCATAAGCCGGTGCTTCAAAGAGGAGAATACCACGTCACAGATCTCCTGGGGATCAGGGCCGAAGATGTTAGGCCGGGCAATGAGAACTTTTTCACCCACACCGAAGAGCAGGTGGGCGTTCATGCCCAAAAGGGGATACACCAGGTCAAAATGCTCTACGACAACCCGCTTACCCTTTTGCAGAGCCGCCCAAATGGCATCAGCCAGCTCAGACATCTGGG
>JAZQXK010000142.1:0-2982 GCA_045632785.1 Faecousia sp. | reverse complement strand
CATTCGGGCTTCGCCCTACCCAGCCGGGCACCAATTCCTTGATAGGCATTGCCGATAACACGGGAAACGAAGGGTTTTGCCTTAAAAATCGGTGCAAAAATTTCGATACTGCCCGGCGGGGGCATGCCCCCGCCCTACAGCCTTCTATCGAAAACGGCCCGCTAAATTGGGATTTACCTGTCTTTAGGGATAGAAACTCGTCCCCTACGGATCCTAATTCAAATTCATCTCCGAAGGGGATACCATAATAGCCCCATCGGGGCTATATCATATGCCACAGGCATATATCATTCCTCATGCGCCGAAGGTGTATATCATTGAGCCAACGGCTCAAAAGCTCTGTCCTGCCCGCTCGTCAAAGTGGCGGTTGAGCTGCTGGGTGAACTCTCTGGCGGCATTATAGCCCATCTTCTTCTGGCGGTTATTCATGGCAGCGGCCTCCAAGATCACAGCCAGATTCCGTCCGGGGGTGATTGGAATGGTGATCTGGGGCACCTTGACACCCAGAATGTCGGTGTACTGCTCGTCCAGACCCAGACGGTCGTAGATTTCGTGGTTGCTCCAGGGGACGATGTTAATGACCAGATCAATCACATTTTCCGACTTAATAGCGCCCATACCGAACAGCTTTGCTACATTGATCACGCCGATACCACGAAGCTCAATGTAGTTTCGGATGATCTCCGGAGCATTGCCTAGAAGACTTCCGGAGGATATCTTCTTGATTTCCACAGCATCGTCGGCAATAAGCCGGTGGCCTCTTTTAATCAGCTCTACGGCTGCCTCACTCTTACCGATGCCGCTCTCTCCCACCAGTAAAAGTCCTTCGCCGTATACATCCACCAGAACACCATGGCGTGTGATCCGGGGAGCAAGGGCAGATTTCAAGTAGGAAATCAGGCTGGAAACGATGTAGGAGGTAGTTTCCTGACAGCGCAGAACCGTAATATCATGCTTTTTCGCCATAGCAAGGCAGGAGGGGTCGGGCTCAATATCCCGGGCGATGATGAGGGCCGGGATGCGATAGGAAAAAAGTCGGTCAAAAATTCGTTCCCGCTGCTCCTGGGCAATGGTCTGCAAATAGCCCATTTCCACATTGCCCAGAACCTGCAGGCGCATGGGCTCAAAGTGGTCAAAATAGCCGGCAAGCTGCAGTCCGGGCCGGGAAACGTCTTCTACCATAACACGGATCTCATCCAGATCACTGGAGCGGTAGGCAACGGTAAGCTTAAATTCCTCAATCAGCCGGGTGAGAGGAACACTGTAAACATCGGTCATGGGAATTCTCCTTAAAAAAGGGTTTTGACTCCGAGGTATAGGAGCAAGGCAATTGCCCATAAATACCCTTGTACTCATTATAGCGAAAAGAAAGCGCAGTTGCAACCGGTAATTTTGAATTTTAAGGATATTGCCTCCATGTTTTGCACATCAACACACCAAAATCCCCCCTTTTTCCTGGAAACTTCTAAAAAATAATGAAAATAATTGTTGACAAGCCGCATAGGATATGATAGAATACCAGGGCAAAAGAAAGAAGGCCACCTACCCGCCTCACCTCCTGCTTCTATGCTCCGGGGGTTAACATGGACTGCCGCTCCGATTTTTTGGAGGGGTGTTATGTGCGGGTGCAGTGGCATCCGCTTTTCTGTTTTTTATTGGAGGTGTTTTCCATCGGCAAATTAGATCACCAGCTCAATGAGGAGATCTGCGACAAGGAAGTCCGGCTTATCGGTGAAGACGGCGCAATGCTGGGCATCGTTTCCAGTCAGGAAGCGCTGCGTATGGCTGAAGAGCAGGAACTGGATCTGGTCAAGATCTCTCCCAACGCAGTTCCCCCTGTATGCAAGATCATGGACTACCGGAAGTTCTGCTTCGACCAGAAGAAGCGTGAAAAGGAAGCCAAGAAGAATCAGCATGTTGTGGAGGTCAAGGAAATTCGCATGTCCCCCGGTATCGATACCAACGACCTGAATACAAAGATCAAGAACGCCATGCGTTTCCTGGCTGACGGCAACCGGGTCAAGGTGTCTGTGCGGTTCCGTGGCAGAGAGATGGCGCACACCAACATCGGTGAAAAGCTCCTGATGGACTTTTCCGCTGCCTGTGCAGAAGTCGCTTCCATGGAAAAGAACCCCAAGCTGGATGGTCGTTTTATGACGATGTTCCTCTCCCCCAAGAACAGCAAGTAAACACAAAAGTTTAACGATACGGAAGGAGTTTCAACAATGCCCAAGCTGAAGACCCACAGTGGTGCAAAAAAGAGATTCAACCTCACCAAGACCGGTAAGGTTAAGAGAGCCCATGCTTTCAAGAGCCATATCCTCACCAAGAAGACCACCAAGCGTACCCGCCATCTTCGCAGCACCGCTTATGCTGATAGCACCAACATGGACGCTATCAAGAAGATGATTCCCTACAAATAATCGGAAACGGAGGATATTGAGTAATGGCAAGAGTAAAAGGCGCAATGATGACGCGCAAGAGAAGAAATAAGACCCTGAAGCTGGCTAAGTCCTACTGGGGTTCCAAGTCCACCCACTTTAAGATGGCCAAGCAGGCCGTTATGAAGTCCGGCGTTTACGCTTATGTCGGCCGCAAGCTGAAGAAGAGAAACTTCCGCCGCCTGTGGATCACCCGCATTTCCGCCGCTGTGGCTCCCTACGGTCTGAACTACTCCCGGTTCATGAACGGTCTGAAGAAGGCCGGTGTCGAGATGAACCGCAAGAGCCTGTCTGAGATGGCTATCCAGGATCCCGCCGCTTTCGCCGCTGTGGTTGAGCTGGCTAAGAAGGCCCTGTAAGAGTTCATAGAACCTAATAAAATTCCTCCCCTGAGGCACTTTGATATGCTACCCCCATAAGAGACAGTGAAAAAGAAAAACTGTTTCTTATGGGGGTAATGTCATGTCAAAGCGAAACAAGTTTAGATCAGAGGACAAATTACGAATAGCGATAGAATGCAGCGAAGGGAAGAAAGGGGTCA
>JAZQXK010000141.1:0-7649 GCA_045632785.1 Faecousia sp. | reverse complement strand
TTCAATGCCACCATGTCAAGCGAAGTATACCCTTTTTACCCTTGTATGCCGCTACCGTAGTAACAACTGACTTACAGATTTAACACAGAACGCAAAATCTTACCCAAAAGAATCTTGCCAATATTTACTTGACACATACCACTCCCGGAAATCGGAAATTTTCCTCTTGTTTTTTTCTCCCTTTTTGGGTATAATAAGTCGATAAAACAAACAGGAGGTTACATTTTATGGTTACCATCGAAAAAGATACAATTATCGGCGAAGTTCTGGACATCGCTCCTCAGGCTGCTCCTCTGTTCCTGGCTATTGGCATGCACTGCCTGGGTTGCCCCTCTTCCCGTGGGGAGACCGTTGAGGAAGCCTGCATGGTTCACGGCATCGACTGCGACTCCTTCCTGGCTCAGCTCAACCGCTTCATCGAAGCCACCGAAGAAGCCGCTGCTGAAAACAAGTAAGACCGCTGAAAGCTCCGGACCCCTTCTGGGGCACGGAGCTTTTAATAGTGAATAGTGAATAGTGAATAGGTATGGAGTCCCTTCGGGACAGATTGAAATAATGCCCCAAGGGGCGTATTGCATAGAGGTGATCCCCATATGAAGCTGCCCATTTCTCCCCGGCTGTTGGCCTGTGCCAAGTTCATAAACCCCGGTGAGCGGGTTGCCGATGTGGGCACCGATCACGGCTATCTCACCATCTATTTGCGCCGGGAGGGCCTTGCCTCCCATGTGTACGCCGCCGATATTGCCCCCAAGCCCCTTGCCAATGCCAGGGAGAACTGCGCCCGGTACGAAATTACGGAAGGCGTGTCCTTCCACCTGTGCGACGGCGTCCGGGGCTTGCCCAGAGAGTTTGACACCCTGGTCATGGCGGGTATGGGCGCGGAAACCATGGTGCAGATTTTGAAAGCAGGGCCTTGGCTGCGAAATGAAAAGTACCGCTTGATTCTCCAGTGCCAGTCCTCTCAGAACGAGCTGCGCCTGTTTTTGAGCCAAAACGGCTGGAAGATCAGCAGGGAAGAGCCGGTAAAGGACGGAAAGTTTGTATACACCGTTATAGAAGCCCTCCGTGGGGAGGAAACTCTGACTCCCGGGCAGCAGTTTGCCAGTCCCGCCCTTTTTGCCGGCAAGGATCCTCTAAAAAAAGAGTACATTGCTTTCGTCCGTCAGGCCACGGAGAAGGTAGTTGCAGGACTGTCTGCCATTGGGGGCGAAAAGTACGATTTCTATAAACAAGCCTTTGAGGAATTGAAAGAAATGGAGGAACATCTGTGACTGTTGCGGATATTTTGAAATACATCGAAGAACTTGCCCCCCGGTATATGAAAATGGATGGGGACAATGTGGGCCTTCTCTGCGGAGATCATAGAAGGGAGGTCAAGACCATTCTGGTTGCCTTAGACCCCTTTGAGTCCGTGTGCCGGGAGGCGGCAGAGCTGGGTGCAGACCTGATCGTCACCCATCACCCCTTGATCTTCTTTGCCCCCAAGAACATTACGGACACCACCCCCATGGGCAGAAGCATCACGACCCTGATTCAAAATGGCATTTCTGCCATCAATGCCCACACCAATTTAGACTGCGCATCCGGTGGTGTCAACGACTGTCTGGCACAAGCGCTGGGACTCAAGAATGTGGAAATCATCAATCCCTCCGGGGTCATGGAGGACGGCACGCCCTGGGGCTTGCTCCGTGGTGGCGAAACCCAGGAGCAGAGCCTGGACAGCTTCCTGGACTTTGTTAAGGAAGCCCTGGGCTGCAGCGGGCTGAAGTACGCAGAAGGCAATCGCCCGGTGCATAAGGTAGCCGTAGGCGGCGGTTGCTGCGGCGAGTTCCTGCAAACCGTTGCGGAAGCGGGGTATGATACCTTTGTTACCGCCGACCTGAAATACAATCAGTTCCAGGATGCAGTGGATTTCGGGGTCAACCTGATTGACGCAGGGCATTTTGCCACGGAAAACCCGGTTTGCGTCTATCTGGCAGAAAAGCTGCGGGAGAGATTCCCGGAAATCCGGGTGATTTTGTCCCCCAAGCATAGAGATTGTGTAAAATTCCGGTGAAAATCGGTTGATTTTAGCAGGGCTACTGTGTTACAATATAGTGTGTATATAAAAACCAAGCATATTCATAGAAGGGAAGATTATTATGTCCGGACATTCCAAATGGCATAACATTCAGAAAACCAAGGGCGCACAGGATGCCAAGCGTTCTGCCGCCTTTACCAAGATCGCAAAGGAAATCATTGTAGCCGTGAAAGAGGGCGGCGGTGTGACCGACCCCTCCTACAACTCCCGTCTGGCTACCGTCATCACCAAGGCCAAGGCCGCCAATATGCCCAACGATAACATTCGCCGGGTTCTGGAAAAGGCTGCCGGTGCCGGCGGCGACAGCTACGAGTCCATCACCTACGAAGGCTCCGGCCCCGGCGGTGTTGCCATGATCGTAGAAGCCATGACCGACAACCGCAACCGTACCGCAGGCTCTGTCCGCCATCACTTTGACAAGTACGGCGGCAATATGGGCGCTTCCGGCTGCGTGGCCTGGTCCTTCGACCGCAAGGGCGTTCTGGTCATCGACAACGAAGAGGGCGACTATGACGAAGATACCGTTATGATGGATGCCATGGACTGCGGTGCCGATGATTTCGAGGCTGATGGCGATGTGTTCACCATCTACACCGCTCCCGACGATTTCAATGCCGTGGCCGATGCCATGACCGGCAAGGGCTACAGCTTCGTTTCCGCTCAGATCGAAATGGTTCCCCAGAACTATGTAAAGCTCTCTGAGGCTGACATTGTCAACATGGAGAAGATGCTGGATCTGTTCGAGGATGACGACGACGTGCAGAACGTCTGGCACAACTGGGAGCAGGAGTAATTCAAGCTCTGGCAACAGATAAGATGTGATACAAAGGAGGCAGGAGGAAACTTTTGCCTCCTTTTGTTCTAACAGTTAAAGGAACTTGAACTTGGAGGAGGAAAAATGACCAGATTGTCGAGGGAGGAGAAGAACGCTCTGAAAAAGACATGGAAAGCGACACAGAGTAAGGTTTACATTCTCACAGAAACTGATGTGCAAGAATTGTTTGAATACTTAGAAGAACAACTGGATAATTACGGCTGTGACCACTCCCTACGGCATACAGAGCGGTGGCTCAAGGATCATATTTCCCAAGAGATGATCGAACCCGTAATTACAGAAATTACTGATATGGGTGGTTATTGCGATTGTGAAGTATTGCTAAATTGCTATGAAGACTATGATATCGGTTAATACAATTCCAATTTATAGGGTAGTTTTATTTAGAATCCGTAGGGAACGGTCAAGACCGTTCCCTACGAAAAGACAGGCAAACTCGTGGACGAACCAAATTTGAACTGTTTCCCCCAATAACCTGATCCAAATGGAGGGTATAGCAAATGAAAAAGCTTTTTAAGGCTGTTAAGAGCGGAAATTTGGATGCAATAAAGCAGATATTAGAAACAAACCCGGAAGCGATCCATGCGGTGGCAAAGCAACCTCCCAAGTCAGATGATGGACAGTCACTTCTGCAAGTTGCCTTGAAAACAGGTAACTTGGAGGCTGCAAACCTGCTGCTGGATTACCGGGCCAATGTCAATTTTATGGAAGCAGAAGATTGCTGCAACGATTGGCGAATGCCCGTCCTTCACGATGCGATCCGGTGTGCGGTCATGAGTAGCCGCTGGAATGCCAAAGATTACATAAGCGGGGCCTATGTAACACACTCAACGGAGGATAAAGCAGACAAAGCATTTTGCCTGCTGAAAAGAATGCTTGAGCTGGGAGCAGATATTTCGGCAAAGGACAGCTATAAAAATACTACACTGGAACGAGCCGTTTTGGATGCAAGGCAATTGCTTCCTGCCTTTAACTATTCCACCAAAACCACCGCCGACAACCGCCGCGTTACCCCTGAGCTAAGGCATGACTTTGCCAGAATATTTAAGCTTCTGTTTTACTATGGTGCAGATCCCCGGTGGATCGACAGAATCAGCGGACAGACCATAAAGGAGCGTTATGCTGCTGAACCTGTGGCGGAGTTTTTACAATGACCCAGTCCTCCGGTAAAGAAATCCGATTTGCTTGAGAAAATCTTTAGGAAATAAAAGGAATATTGAGGGCGGGTGCAAGTCTGCTCCATTCACCTTACACACGGACCATCAAGAGGTATCGCCATGACGAGAAAAGAACAGCAAGGATTTTTCCGGCATATGCTGGATGTTTACTCCGGTATTCTATTCCACAATCAGGAATTTGACAGCGGCAGTGCAGAAGATATTGTTTATGTGTTTGACTGCCCGGAATTTGCGGAATTACGGGAGAAATACAATTTAGAAAAAATCACCGGAAAAGGAAGCGACTTTGCAAGAGCCAAAAGGCTGCTGCACTATTTCTCCCAAAGATTGACCCACGCCACATGGTACGACAATCATGTGGAATGTAATGCTCTGCGGCTTTTGGAATACAGCCTCAATAACCCGGAGCGGGGCATCAACTGCGTATGCAAGGCCAAAATTCTGGTGGAGTGCTGCCTGGCTCTGGGTATTTATGCACGGCGTGTATTCATCATGCCCTTCTCCCCCTATGATTTCGATAATCATGTTGTGGCAGAGATCTATGACAGAGAGCGGGAAAAGTGGATCATGCTGGATCCTACATCAGACGGCTATTTTATTGACGAAGCTAAAACGCCCCTGTCCCTTTTGGAAATGCGGAGTAAGTTTGCAAATGCTCAGTTTGTGACCTATGTGCAATCTGCGGCATCTCTAAAGGATATACAAAAGCTCCGTGAAAAGCGCACCGATGCCAATGCCTATGTCTGCAAAAACCTGTTCTGGTTTCAGGTGGAAAAGTTCTCCGGTTTCGGAGAAAAGGGAGAATATTTATACTTTGTTCCCCGGAACTATTCCCTCCGGGCAAACAGGGAAGCCAACTTGAAATATTGCCTGCATAACCTCCTTGCGGAACATGACAATCTCCGAAGGTATTATGAAGACTGCTTGCGTAAGCTGCAGGATTATGTGGAACCCCCAAGAACCGGCGTACAGGCCATGGAGAAAAAGCCGATCTGATCTCCTGGTAAGCCATCCCTTTTCGTTCAGAATAATAAGCACCCGCCCCCATGCTGCCAAAAGCAAGGAGGCGGGATTTTTGCGGAACCGTCCTTTGCCCTGATGCCGGGACATCCTTGGGACAATTTGTACAATTTGTACGGATTTCCTGCGATTTTACCTAAACAGCTTTTCCATTGACAACCGGGGGTCTTTTTTGTATAATCATAATGGGCATTGTTGCGATGCCAAATTGTATACATTTGACCGGCCTATCGGTCTTTGGAAAGAAAGGAATATTGCCATGATTTATAGTGCAGAAGTACAACATATGTGCTCCGTGGCCAAGGGCGCTTATCACGGCCCCGCCCCCATCCCCGAAGAGGGCAAGTGGGTTCAGGTCAAGGAGATCAAGGATATCAGCGGTTTCACCCACGGCGTGGGCTGGTGCGCTCCCCAGCAGGGTGCTTGTAAGCTGACCCTGAATGTGAAGGAAGGCATCATTGAGGAAGCTCTGGTAGAAACTCTGGGTTGCTCCGGCATGACCCATTCCGCAGCTATGGCCGCTGAGATCCTCATCGGTAAGACTCTGCTGGAAGCTCTCAACACCGACCTGGTTTGTGACGCCATCAACACCGCTATGCGGGAGCTGTTCCTGCAGATCGTCTATGGCCGCAGCCAGTCCGCTTTCTCCGAAGACGGTCTTGCCGTTGGCGCTTCTCTGGAAGACCTGGGCAAGGGTCTGCGCAGCCAGGTTGGCACCATGTTCGCCACCAAGGCTAAGGGCCCCCGTTATCTGGAAATGGCTGAAGGCTATGTCACCCGCATCGCGCTCAACGCTGATGACCTGATCACCGGCTATGAGTTTGTGAACCTGGGCAAGATGATGGACTTCATTAAGAAGGGCGACGACGCCAATGTAGCTCTGGAAAAGGCCAAGGGTCACTACGGTCAGTTCGAGAACGCCGCTAAGTTCATCGATCCCCGCCACGAATAATTAGGAGGACTGAAAATGGCTTTGTTTGAAGGTTACGAGAGAAAAATTGACAAAATCAATGGTGTCCTCGCTCAGTATGGCATTGCTTCCGTAGAGGAGTGCCGTGAGATCTGCCAGGCTAAGGGCTTCGACCCCTACACCATTACCAAGAACATCCAGCCCATCTGCTTCGAGGATGCTGCCTGGGCCTACACCGTAGGCGCTGCCATCGCTCTGAAGAAGGGCGTGAAGACTGCTGCTGAGGCTGCTGAGGCCATCGGCATCGGCCTGCAGGCCTTCTGCATCCCCGGCTCTGTTGCGGAGGATCGCAAGGTCGGTATCGGCCACGGCAACCTGGGCGCCATGCTCCTGCGGGACGAGACCAAGTGCTTCGCCTTCCTGGCCGGCCACGAGTCCTTCGCCGCCGCTGAAGGCGCAATCGGCATTGCCCGTTCTGCCAACAAGGCTCGTAAGGAGCCCCTGCGTGTTATCCTCAACGGTCTGGGCAAGGATGCCGCTCAGATCATCAGCCGCATCAACGGCTTCACCTATGTGCAGACCCAGTTCGACTATGCTTCCGGCGAGCTGAACATCGTTCGCGAGATTCGCTACTCCGAAGGCGAGAGAGCTGCTGTCCGCTGCTACGGTGCTGACGGTGTCCGTGAGGGCGTTGCTATTATGCGCCATGAGGGTGTTGACGTTTCCATCACCGGTAACTCCACCAACCCCACCCGTTTCCAGCATCCCGTTGCCGGCACTTACAAGAAAGAGTGCATCGAGCAGGGAAGACGCTATTTCTCCGTTGCTTCCGGCGGCGGTACCGGCCGTACCCTGCATCCTGACAACATGGCAGCAGGCCCCGCTTCCTATGGCCTGACCGATACCATGGGCCGTATGCACGGTGATGCTCAGTTTGCCGGTTCTTCCTCCGTTCCCGCTCACGTGGAAATGATGGGCTTCCTGGGTATGGGTAATAATCCCATGGTCGGCGCTACCGTTTCCGTCGCTGTTGCAGTAGAAGAATCCCTGAAGTAAGCGAATCGCTACTTCTGTAGCTCTCCATGGTAAGGTGGCAAACTGCCACAGGCAGTTTGCATGGATTATTATCCGCAATGCCTTGCATTGCTCTCCCATGGTCGGCGCTACCGTTTCCGTCGCTGTTGCAGTAGAAGAATCCCTGAAGTAAGCGAATCGCTACTTCTGTAGCTCTCCATGGTAAGGTGGAAAACTGCCACAGGCAGTTTGCATGGATTATTATCCGCAATGCCTTGCATTGCTCTCCCAAGGTCGGCGCTACCGTTTCCGTGGCTGTTGCGGTTGAGGAGTCTCTGAAGTAAGGTTTTTACCACTAAAACCCTACCAATAGCAAACTTTTTAGACCTCCCGGTATAAAAACCGGGAGGTCATTTTTGTACAAAGAAAACCACCGGCAATGCCGGTGGTTTTGATTGTTTGGAAAGTTATTTGATTTTTATCTCGTAGATGAACGGAGTATATCCTGTAATGCGGTCGATGCGGATATCGGCGGTATCTTTGCCCTGCTTTTCATCAAAAAGGAACGTGAATTCTTTTTTACCGTCAAAAGCCTCATTTATCTCGAATTCC
>JAZQXK010000140.1:0-20881 GCA_045632785.1 Faecousia sp. | reverse complement strand
GAAGGCGAGCCGGAGGGATTGCCTAGGGCAGTTCGATTTCGCCAAAATGCTAACTAGAGCGGAAATTCCTGCTGCACAATCCCTCAGTCACGCTGTTCGCGTGACAGCTCCCTTTCACAAGGCTGCGCCCGCAGGCGCGTGCAGAGCGCAACCGCCGAAGGCGGCTCTTAGCGCGGAGCTGAGCCTTGGGTGCTGCCGCACCAGTGCAACCCACAAGTTCGTAAGCTAAACAGGAATTTATCGGGGAGCGGACACCCGGGGACGGGCGAGCCTACGACCACCGAACCAAATGCTCCGGAAATCAGGAAGGATACGGGGCGTCTGGGAAGCCGCCCCTACGGGCTTTGCTACCCGGAACGGCACGCAGGCCGTTCCCTACAGCTTCTTCCTTCAAACCCATCCCGGAGGGACACTGCGACCGCCAAAGGCGCATTCCGCACCCAGTGGGCGCGTTCATACGCTATAAGCGGATTTCATTTCACCGCAGGTGCTTACTTCTCCTGGATCTTCACCGTCAGCTCGCCGGTGATCTCGTAGCCCAGCTTGCACTTGATGGTATAAGTTCCCACGGTCTTGATGGGCTCGTCAATGACGATCTTCCGCTTGTCCATGGTAATCCCCTGCTCCTTGAGGGCATCGGCAATTTCCTGGCTGGTGACAGAGCCGAAGAGTCTGCCTGCGCCGCCGCCCTTGCAGAATACGGTCAGAGTCATTTCCTTCATTTTCTTGGACAGAGCCATAGCCTCTGCCCGCTCTCTGGCCTGCCGCTCCTGGGTGGCCTTGTCGGTCATGCGCATGGTGTTGATGGCATCGGCAGTGGCTTCCATAGCCATCTTCCGGGGCAGCATATAGTTTCTGGCGTAGCCGTCGGAAACCTCGATCATCTGGCCCTTCTTGCCCTTACCCTTTACATCCTGTAACAAAATAACCTTCATATGTCACAACTCCTTTGTTCTTAATTTTCGTAATACTTGTCGATAGACTCAACCAGCCGCTCCAGGGCGGTCTTTACATCGCAGTCGGGAACCTGGGCACCTGCTGTAGCGCCGTTGCCCCCGCCACCCAAGGGCTCTAAGATCATCTGCACATTCACATTGCCGATAGACCGGGCAGAAATTATCACCTTGCCATCCTGGGGATACAGCACAAAGGAGGTCATAACGCCCTGAATGTTCAGCAGTTCGTCCGCAGCCTGGGCAGCAATGGGACGGGTGGTAGCCGTATTGAGAGCGGCAATGGCAATTTCCTCCCGGTACAGCCTTGCGGCCTTCAAAATCTGGTACTTGGCTACGGTGGACTGGAAGTCGTTTTGCAGCAGCTTCTTGACCTCTACCGTGTCCGCACCCAGTCGGCGCAGAAGGGCAGCAGCCTCAAAGGTGCGCTCACCGGTTCTCACATTAAAGCTCTTGGTATCCAGAACGATGCCCGCCAAAAGGGCCTCAGATTCCACAGGAAGAATATCTCCGCTGTCTACAGCATATTGCAGCAGCTCTGTCACCAGCTCAGAAGCGGAGGAAGCATAGGGCTCATGAAGATTGACCACAACCGGGTCGATATAATCGGCGGCTCTGCGGTGATGGTCTACCACGCAGACCTTGGCAATGGCTTCCAAAAGGGGCATACACTCCACCTGATCCGGGCGGTTGGTGTCCACCACCACAAGAAGGCTCTTGGGGTCAGCCATAAGCAGGGCCTCCTGACCGGAAATGAAGGCATCCTTGTATTCCGGTACGGACTGCACCCGCTGGATGAGGCTCTGTGCCACATTCTTCTCCATGTCCACCACGATATAGGGCTTCTTGCCCTTCTTCCGGCACAGGCAACAGATACCCACAGCCGCACCGATGGCGTCCAGATCCGCATTTTTATGCCCCATCACGAAGATATGGCTGCTCTGTGCCACCAGCTCTGCCAGGGAGTTGGCTGTAACACGGGAGCGAACCTTGGAGCGGTGATCCGTTTCCTTGGTGCGTCCACCGTAGAAGGAGAAATTGAATCTATCCTTGATAACAGCCTGGTCGCCGCCCCGGGACAGGGCCATTTCGATACTGAGGGCAGCGAACTTGTAGGCTTCCTCGTAGGTAGCAGCTTCTCTGCCTAAGCCGAAGGAGATGGTAGCAGCCACACCGTTGGGGCTGACCACCTGCCGGATCTCGTCCAGAATCCGGAACTTGCTGTCCACAGCCTTTTTCAGATCTCTGGCCTCGAAGATAAACAGGTAACGGCTGCGCTCCATGCGGCGCAGAAGGCCCTGGTATTCCTCCGTGCAGCGGTTGATGGTTTCGTTGATCTCCGCATTCAGAGAGGAAATGGCGCTTTCCGTAAGATTCTTGGTCAGTTCCTCGTAGTTATCCACCAGAATGATGGAAACCACAGGCCGGGAGCGGATATATTCATCCCGGACATGGTACAATTCTGTCAGATCGGACAGGTAAATGGCGCCCAAAAGATCGCTGCCTGCGTCCTTTTCGTGGAAGGTAGAGCCGTAAATACGGTAGCGCCGCTCCCGGAGAAGCAGGTCATAGGGACACTCGGTCTTGCCCCCTGCCAGCCAGTCCGTGGTAAAAGTGGGCATGACCTTGCTGAGCTTCTGCTCAAAAAGGCTCTCTTTCATGCCCGTGGCTTCCGCAAACTGCTTGTTTGACCAGATAACAGAACCGTCAACCAGCCGGATCAGGGCCATGGGCATAGGCATTTCACCCTTGATCGCCGTGTCCAGACTGTTGGCTGCGGACTGGATGTAGGCCGCCAGCTCCTTGCGCTGCCTGGCTCTGCGGATCTGGTAGAGGGTGAAAAGCAGTGCCGTAGATGCCACACCTACCACCGCCAAAACCATCTGATCCAGGAGAAATGCCGCCCCGGAGAAGATCAGAAGCACCAGAAAATACAGGCCCATGGAGGGATCTAAAAGCTTACCCAGCTTTTTGTTCATAACCGCCATGCCTCCTATCTGCAAGAGATTATAATTCAGTTTATTATAGCAGAATACACCCTTGGAATCAAGCAATTTCAGCCAATTATTTACCATTCTGTATAGAATTGAAGGGTGTAGGATATTTCCCACAAGGCCGCAGGGGCGGCTTCCCAGACGCCCCGTATCCTTCCTGATTCCCGGAGCATTTGGTTCCGTGGTCGTAGGCTCGCCCGTCCCCGGTTGAGCCGCGGGCTCAGTGAAATTCGCCCCTTTGGGGCGAGTGAAGTAGCTTCGCTGTGAAATATTTGCTTCGCAAATGTGAAATTGCTCCTGCGGAGCAGTTAGGGTGTCCCTTTGGGACGGATTTGAAAGAAGGATCTGTAGGGAACGGCCTGTGTGCCGTTCCGGGCAGCAAAGCCCGCAGTGGGCGGCTTCCCAGACGCCCCTTATCCTTTCGGATTCCCGGAGCATTTGGTTCGGTAGTCGTAGGGACACCCGTCCCCGGGTGTCCGCTAACCGGTAAATTCCTGTTTATCTTACGAACCGATGGGTTGCACTAGTGCGGCAGCACCCAAGGCTCAGCTCCGCGCTAAGAGCCGCCTTCGGCGGTTGCGCTCTGCACGCGCCTGCGGGCGCAGCCTTGTGAAAGGGAGCTGTCACGCGAAAAGCGTGACTGAGGGATTGTGCAGTGAGAATTGCCGGTCTGATTGGCATTTTGGCGAAAACGAACTGCCCTGGCAATCCCTCCGGCTCGCCTTCGGCGACCCACCTCCCCTTACACAGGGGAGGCTTTGGTGCGGTGCAGTTAGGGAAAACATCCTTCACAAATTGCGTGCCACTCCGGTGGTGTTGCAGAGCGCAGCGAATCTATCATTAACGATTGCCGGCGGCAGAGTACATTTACGGAGTAAAAAGACAGGTACACAGCGAAATGCCGAGTACCTGTCTTCTGTTATTATGGATAAAGGATCAATCCACTTCCGCAAAAGCTTCCAGACCCTTATTAACCTCCACCTTGCCGTCGCCGTGGCGCACCATAGACATGGTTACAAAGGCCAGAGCCACAGCAATTGTAGCATAAGGGAACAGCGCCTGATAGCTCACATGCTCCAAAAGCCAGCCTGCCAGCACGGGGGTAATGATCTGGGCGGCCATGGAGAAGGCATAGTAATAGCCGGTAAACTTGCCCAAATCGGACTTCTTGCACATCTCTACAACCATGGGCAAAGAGTTTACATTGATGGTTGCCCAGGCCATACCCACCAAAACAAACACCACATAAAGAACCGGGGAGAAGGTGTTACGGAAAAGGGTGTAGATGAAGCAGGAGAAGAAGGTTGCGGCCAGCAGTGCAACACCAATCAAAATGGTCTTCTTTCTGCCAATTTTGGAGGCGATAATACCTGCGGGAATATATGTAGCGATTGCGCCGGCTGTAGCGATCAGCAGGCAGAAGCTGGCATCGCCAATGGCCATGCTCCACATTCTCTCTGCGTACACTGTGAACCAGGTGGTAATGCCGTTATAGCCGATATACCACAGGGAAACGGACAGGAGAACGAACAACAAGCTCTTCTTGACTGCTTTGGGCAGTACTTCCCTGCCGCTGCCGTCATCCTCTGCCAGATTTTCTTCGGGGTGGGCTTCCTCATAGGCTGCATTTTCAGCGGCCAGCTTCGGCTCCCGAATGGTAAGGATCAAAATGACCACGGCAGCAATCATAATACCGGAAACGATCAGGAAAAGAGGCTGATAGTCCACATGGGCAAGGCCGTCGGTTTTGGAAGCAGGATACATCAGCTTTGTGATAATCAGATACATAATACCGCCAACAGCACCCATAAGGTTAATAATGGCATTGGCCTTGGAGCGCAGGGGCTTGGGAGTCACATCGGGCATGAGGGCTACGGCGGGAGAGCGGTAGGTACTCATGGACACCAGCAACAGAAGCAGCACACCAATGAACAGGTAAAGCATATAGGGTGCAGGAGCTGCGGCATTGCGGTTATCAATGATGGGCAGCAGATTCATGAAAATCACTGCCAGAGCGGTGCCGAAAATGATAAAGGGCGTTCTTCTTCCCAAGCGACTGCGGCACTTGTCGGAAAGGGTGCCGAAGAAGGGCAGAAGGAACAGAGCGAGAATGTTGTCACCGGCCATGAAGATGCCGGAAACGGACTCACCAAGGTTGAAGGTGCTTTCGTTGGTCAGGATCTTGGGGATGATGCCGTCGTACATCTGCCAGAAGGCGGAGATGGACAGGAAGGCAAGACCCACCAGGAGGGTGCGCTTGTAGTTTAATTTCATAGTGGACACCTCTTTCGTGTAGTTCTTTGTCTTATTGTAGCAGAATATGGGGAAAAAGCAAGCGGCACGGAGAAAAAAGCCTGCTCCGTGCCGCTTCAATTTTAAGATTTATACATACTGCTGGGTACACACATCCAAAACGCCTCTGGTGGTGAGCCGCAAGGTGGGAATCACCGGCAGAGCCATAAAGGACAGGGTCATAAAGGGGTCAATGCCCTGGCTGACACCCAGGCAGTGGGCCACAGCCTTGGCGTTTTCCAGCTTCTCGTTTACATTGACCAGGGTATCGCCGCTCATAAGACCTGCGATCTCCAGCTGCAGATCTGCCAGCACCTTTCCGTCCTGCACCACGGTGATGCCGCCGTGATTTTTCGCAATGTGATTGACAGCGAAGGCCATGTCTTCATCGTTGGTGCCTACCACAATAATATTGTGGCTGTCATGGGAAACGGAGGTGGCAATGGCGCCGCTCTTCAGTCCGTAGCCCTGAATATAGCCCAGGCCGATGTGGCCGGTGTTCTTGTGCCGCTCCACAACGGCGATCTTCAAAATGTCCTTTTCCGGATCCACCCCGGTGGCGTAGCCGTTATCCGTGGTGGTGATTTCCCCGGGAACCATGCCCAGAATGGCTCTGGGACGCTTATCTGCAAAGCTCCTGGCATCCAGGGTGGCCAGATGGAAGGTGTCGTGGGCTCGCTGATCCAGATATTCGTCAATGGTGGGAGTGTCGAACTCCACCAGCTTGCCGTCACTGTAGACAGTCTTGCCCCGCTTGATGACAGCCAGCACATTGAAATCCTTTAGGTTATCCACAATGGCAAAGTCGCCCAGATAGCCGGGGGCGATGGCGCCTCGGTTATTCAGCAGGAAGTACCGGGCGGCATGGTGACAGGCCACTTGCACAGCCATAATGGGATCGCAGCCCAGGGAAATGGCCTTGCGGACGATATAGTCCATGTGGCCCTTCTCCAAAAGGTCACTGGGGTGCTTGTCATCGGTGCAGAACATACACCGGTCATAATATTTTTCACTCATGAGGGGCATGAGGGCTTCCAGGTTTCTGGCGGCAGTGCCGTCCCGTACCATAATATACTGACCACGGCGGATCTTCTCAATGGCATCCTGGGGATCGTGGCACTCATGGTCGGAGTAAACACCGGCGGCAATGTAGGCGTTCAGGTCGTGGCCTACCAGATCCGGGGCGTGGCCGTCGATCTTCTTGTGGTGCGCCTGGGAGGCAACGATCTTGGCAACGGTGTCCCCGTCGCCGCCGATAATACCGGGGAAGTTCATCATTTCAGCCAGACCCAAAACTCTGGGGTGGTCGAAGAAAGAGTCAATGGCCCGATAGTCCAGAACCGCACCGGCTTCGTCCAGGGGAGTGGCGGGGACGCAGGAAGGAATCATAAAATGCACATCCAGAGGCAGTCCCTCTGTGGCCTGCATCATATAGTCGATGCCGTCTGTGCCCATAACATTGGCGATTTCATGGGGGTCGCAGATAACGGTGGTAGTGCCGTGGGGCAGAACAGCCTTGGCAAACTCCGCAGGAGATACCAGGGCGCTTTCCAGATGGATGTGGGAATCCAGGAAGCCGGGGCAGACGATTTTGCCGGTCATATCCATTTCTTCCAGGCCGGAATAGCTGCCCATGCCCACAATGAGGCCCTCGGCTACGGCAATATCATCGGTACACAGCTCGTTGGTGAACACATTGACATAGGTGGCATTTTTCAGCACCAGATCAGCCGGTTCACGACCGGCGGCAACGGCAATGATCCTTTGCTTTTTCAGAAGTCTGCGGCTGATCTTTCCGGCATAGCTTTCTGTATAGGTTGCCATAGTTACTACCTCCTGAATTTTAATTATATTTTTACTATGATACCACAGCAAACCGCTTTTTCGCAACAAGGGATTTTTCACAAAAATGGAGGCCGAATTTTATGGCTTCTTCCTGTAACATTTTTGAAGGTTTGTTCGTGTGCCGGGGGAAGTCTTCCGTTTTTCTTGGTATTTATCCATCAAAGCCAGGGAAAATCCTAAAAAATGTCTGGAAAACAGGAGAAAAAGCAAAAATTTGCCTTGACATAGGGGGCTTTGGATGTTAAAATAGTTGAGCCGCATTGAAGGGGCTTTAAGTTGGTGTGCGCAAAATCACCCCACGCCCTCAGAGCGAGACTACAAAGGAAAGTAGGTGCAATATCGTGAAAGCAGTTATCGTGACCGGCGGCAAGCAGTATACCGTTGCAGAGGGCGATGTCATCTTCGTTGAGAAGCTGGGCGTCGAGGCCGATCAGACCGTGACCTTCGATCAGGTCCTGGCCGTCATGGATGGCGAGAACTCCAAGCTGGGCACTCCCGTAGTAGCCGGCGCTTCCGTCGAGGGCAAGGTCGTTAAGAACGGCAAGTCCAAGAAGGTCGTAGTGTTCAAGTACCGTCCCAAGAAGGACTCCAAGTCCCTGCGTGGCCACCGTCAGCCTTACACCAAGATCGAGATTACCAAGATCGCTCTGTAAGAATTATGACTAGAGTGGAATTTTTCACCCAGGAAGACAGAATTACAGGATTCTGTGTTTCCGGGCACAGTGGCTACGGCGAGGAAGGAAGCGACATTTTGTGCGCTGCCATCTCTGCCGCAGTGAATTTAACCGAGTGTATTGTCAACGATGTTTGCGGCGCTCGGGCAAAGGTTCGGGTCAAGGAAGAAAATCCTTCCATTACACTGACCCTCCCCGCAGCCTGTGACGATGAAGATGCTGTCCAGGCCGCCCTCAGCGGTTTGATGGTCTATCTCATCGGCCTGCGGGATGACTATTCTGATTATCTCGAAGTTTTGGAGGTGTAACTATGCTGAAGATTGGTATTCAGTTCTTCGCGCACAAGAAGGGCGGCGGTTCTACCAAGAACGGTCGTGACTCCGAGTCCAAGCGTCTGGGCGTGAAGCGGGCTGACGGTCAGTTTGTTCTGGCCGGCAACATTCTGGTTCGCCAGAGAGGCACTCACATCCATCCCGGCACCAATGTGGGCATCGGCAAGGATGACACACTGTTCGCTCTGATTGACGGCGTTGTCCGTTTCGAGCGCATGGGCAAGGATCGCAAGAAGTGCTCTGTCTACGCTGAGCAGTAATATGGACGAAGGGCTGTTGCATAATACCGCAACGGCCCTTTTTGCCTTTTTTGCTCCACAGGAAAACCCAATGCCGGCTTTGCAAAGGGCATAATATGCTATGTTTTGTGCAAAGCTGACGATGTGCAAAGCAATATTGAAAACAGAATGTGTGGAAAGGAACAGTCAAGACTGTTCCCTACGAAGCATGATGCAGGCCTGTTGCGCCTACAGCTCAGCCTCACTATAATAACCCTCACAAAGGAGAACCTTATGTTTATTGATAAAGTTAAAATCACCGTTTCTGCCGGCAAGGGCGGTGACGGTGCGGTGGCTTTCCACCGGGAGAAATATGTGGCAGCCGGTGGCCCGGACGGCGGCGACGGCGGTCACGGCGGCAGCATCGTCCTGCGGGTCAACGACAACCTGACCACCCTTTTGGACTTCCGCTATAAAAGAAAGTATCAGGCTGCCCCCGGTGCCAACGGACAGGGCGCCCGCTGCCATGGCAAGCGGGGCGAAGATCTGATCATCCAGGTTCCCAGAGGAACGGTCGTCCGGGATGCTGCCACAGAAGCCATTATCGTGGATATGTCCTCTGACGAGGACTTCATTCTGGCCAAGGGCGGCCGGGGCGGCTGGGGCAACAAGCATTTCGCTACCCCCACTCGTCAGCTCCCCCGTTTCGCCAAGGCGGGTCTGCCCGGAGAGAGCCGGGAGGTCATTCTGGAACTGAAGCTGCTGGCAGATGTAGGTCTGGTGGGCTTCCCCAATGTAGGCAAATCCACTCTCCTGTCTGTCACCTCCAATGCCAGGCCCAAGATCGCCAACTACCACTTCACTACCCTGTTCCCCAATCTGGGCGTGATCTATGTAGACGAAGGCGTATCCTTCGTTATGGCAGACATCCCTGGCATCATCGAGGGTGCGGCCGAGGGCGCAGGCTTAGGACATGACTTCCTGCGGCACATCGACCGCTGCCGCCTGCTTGTTCACATTGTGGATGTATCCGGCAGCGAAGCCAGAGATCCCATTGAGGATTTCGACAAGATCTGCGCAGAGC
This sequence comes from Faecousia sp., assembly GCA_045632785.1. Lineage (GTDB taxonomy): Bacteria > Bacillota > Clostridia > Oscillospirales > Oscillospiraceae > Faecousia. Next base: position 11,489 of record JAZQXK010000140.1, on the reverse strand, counting down.
TTCACGAATATTCCGTAGACCTGAGCAACCGACCCATGATCGTGGCTGCCAACAAGTGCGACCTGCTGGAGCCGGAAAGTGATAATTTGGAGCGTCTGCGTGCCCATGTAGAGGAGTTGGGCTGTGAGTTCTATGAGATCTCTGCGGCGACCACCCAGGGAACCAAAAAGCTCATGCGGGTCATTGCAGAGCATCTTCGCACCCTGCCCCCCATTACAGTCTATGAGCCGGAATATGTGAAACCTTTGGAAGAGGCCGGCAGCGCCGACGAGCTGGAGATCGATCACTATGGCGATACCTGGGTGGTTTCCGGCAAGTGGATGGAACGGCTCATGAACGATATTTTCTTCGACGACTACGAATCCCGCAACTACTTCGACCGTCAGCTCAGAAAATGCGGCCTGTTTGAACGGCTGGAAGCTATGGGCATTCAGGACGGGGACACTGTAAGCATTTACGATTGGGAGTTTGAATACGAACGATAAGCCGCCACCCATGGAAAGGAGCTAATTATGGTACAAAATCTGGATGTTTTGACCTTCGCCCCCTATGGAAAATTGCAGAAAGACACCAAAAAGCACCCCCAGGAATGGGAGGTTCAGCAGATAGATGTCGCTGCCCCGGATGTGAAGGGCTATACTGCCAAGGGGCCGGTAATTGTGGACTTCGTTTCCGGCATGACCATTCTGGCAGTGCGCTCTGCCACAGAGCCTTTGCGCTTCTTCTATTTGGATAAGGCCGTGCAGATCAATCCCGGGGTGCAGTTTGCCCTGATGCCCTATCAGCAGCAGTGTGCCGTCAGCCTGACCTATTCTCAGCAGCAGCCCCCGGAGTCTGCGGTATATGATGAGCCCATGCGTGAGCTGGCCCTGTCCCGGCGGGTGCAGGTAGAGCGGGTATATACCTTCTTTTACCATGACAAGGAACCCGGCTTCTTCTTCCGTGGGGAAGCCCACTCCATGCTGGAGCTGACCTATGTGGATAAGGGTGCCCTGCATTCTGTGGCAGGCGGCCAGGATCTTCTTCTGGAGCAGGGCGAAATGACCATTTACGGCCCTGACCAGTGGCATATGCAGTACGCCGACGCAGACTGTGCCACCAGCTATATTACCATTACTTTCGATCTTGTGGGAGAAAGTCTGACCAATCTCATAAACCGCAAATTCCGCACCCCCCAGAGAGCGGTACAGATCCTGAAGCAAATGCTTTGGGAGCGGGACCAGGAAGATACCTACACCGGAGATATGCTCATTAGCCTTTTGGGGCAGCTCCTTTTGACGGTTCTTCGGGAAGGCTCAGGGGAGTCCACCCCTCCCCTGCGCACTGATAACTCCATCAACAATGAAAATGAGATGGTAAGCCATGCCCAGCGGTTTATTTCCGACAACGTGCGGCAAAAGCTTAGTGTGCCCGCTGTTGCCAGAGAGGTGGGCGTCAGCCCCTCTTACTTAACCGCTCTGTTCCATAAGAACTTACAGATCTCCCCCGGTGAGTACATCCGCAGAGCCAAGCTCCAGGAGAGCAAGCACATGATCCGCGAGGGCAAGCAGAACTTCACGGAGATTGCCAGAGTGCTGCAATACTCCACGGTACATCACTTCTCCCGGCAGTTTAAGGAGAAGTTTGGCATTACCCCTACAGAGTACGCTCGCTCCATTCGTTAATCCCATAAAAAACCGCCCTTCGGGAAAAACGCCCGGAGGGCAGATTTCTACAAATTTACTTTAATGTTTCAATGCGCCTCAAGACCGGATATTTCTCTTAATTTCTTTGTAAAGTACCAAGGGCAGACAGGCAGGGGAGAAAAAATCCGTTGCTTTCCCTGGGGTTATGTGGTAATATCAAGAAGCAAGAACCCTGCTAAAAATAATCACAATAAGGAGTGCTCATCATGCATCAAATTCTGGAATGTGTACCCAATTTCAGCGAAGGCAGAAACACCGAGGTTATTGAAAAAATCTGCGACTGTTTCCGTGGCAAGGAGGGCGTTCGCCTTCTGGACTATACCTGGGACTATGACCACAACCGCTCTGTAGTCACCATCATCGGTGAGCCTGAGCCCCTGCGGGATGCCATGGTAGAAGCCATCGGCAGAGCCGTAGAGCTCATCGACATGACCAAGCACGAAGGTCAGCACCCTCGCATGGGCTGCGTGGACGTGATCCCCTTTATTCCCATCCGCAACACCACCGTAGAAGATGCCGACCGCATTGCCAAGGAAGTTGCACAGGCTGCCTCCGAGCGCTTTGGTCAGCCCTTCTTCCTCTATGAGAAGTCTGCCACCGCCCCCCACCGGGAGAATCTGGCTGCTGTCCGCAAGGGCCAGTTTGAAGGCATGGCTGAGAAGATGAAGGATGCCGCATGGAAGCCCGACTTCGGCCCCGATACCATCCACCCCACCGGCGGTGTCACTGCCATTGGCGCAAGAATGCCCCTGATCGCATACAACATCAATCTGGATACCCCCAATCTGGAAATTGCCTCCGCTATCGCCAAGACCATTCGCCACATGAACGGCGGCTTCCGCTTCTGCAAGGCCATGGGCGTTCGTCTGGAAGACAGAAATCTGGCTCAGGTTTCCATGAACCTCACCGACTTCACCCAGACTGCCATCTACCGGGTCTTTGAAACCGTCAAGATGGAAGCACGGCGCTACGGTGTCAACGTTTTGGGCAGCGAGGTAGTCGGTCTGATTCCCCAGCAGGCTCTGGTGGATGCAGCCGCTTACTATCTGCAGCTTGAAAACTTCGACAGCACCCAGGTGCTGGAAAACAGACTGTGAGGCACAATATGGAACTGATTAAACTGACTGTAGAAGAATTTGGGGCAATCACCGCCTCCAACGCCCCCGCCCCCGGTGGCGGCAGTGTGTCCGCTCTGGCAGGCAGTCTGGCTGCTGCACTGAGCCAGATGGTGGCCAACCTGACTGTAGGCAGAAAGAAGTATGCCGAAGTGCAGTCTGACATGGAAGAAGCTCTGCCCCGACTGGCGGAAGCCCAGAAGGAGCTGCTGGCAGCTGTAGATGCAGACAGTAAGGCTTTCGACCTGTATATGGCAGCGCTGCCCATGCCCAAGAACACCCCGGAGGAACAGGCTGCCCGGAAAGAGGCTATGCAGAACGGCCTGAAGGCCGCCGTTGCTGTTCCCCTGTCTGTTGCCCAGCGAGTGGAAGGTCTGCTTCCCACTCTGGAAAAGGTGCTGGCTCTGGGCAATTCCAATGCGGTGACTGACGGTCTGGTTTCCGTCATGATGGCCCGCACCGGCATTTTGGGCGCCATTTACAACGTCCGGGTCAATCTGGCCTCCATTGAGGACGAGGAATTTGTCCGGGAGCATGAGGCTATTTGCGCGGAGATTCAGAAGAATGCTGTGGCCTGGGAGCTGCGGGTTCTGGGGCAGTATCCTCTGACCGGGATGTAATTGTTTCATGCCTACATAGCGCAAAATAGAATTACCCCCATTCCTTTTCAGGCTGCAAGGCCACAGGAATGGGGGTGTATTTTCGTTCTCAAGGGGTCATTTTCTTTAATTTTTCCAAAACTTCCCGGAAATAGGCGGGCAGAGGGGCTTCTGCTACGGTGATCCGGCCGTCTTTCGGATGCTGGAAGCTAAGCTGACAGGCGTGCAAGCACTGGGTATCCTGCCCCAGCTCCGGCTTTTTGTGCCCGTAAACCATGTCGCCCAAAATGGGGTGACCGATGTGGGCCATATGCACCCGGATCTGGTGGGTGCGCCCGGTTTCCAGGCGGCAGCGGATGTGGGTATAGCCCCGGTAGCGGGCTATTACCTCCCAATGGGTCACTGCGGGCTTGCCCCGGTCGGTGACGGTCATGCGCTTTCGATCCGTAGGATGCCGACCGATGGGCGCATCTACACTACCGGAATCCTCCTTAAAAGAGCCGCAAACCACGGCCTCATAGGTTCGGGACAGAGAGTGATCCTTGAGCTGGCCGGCAAGGAAGGTGTGGGCATAATCGTTTTTCGCCACCGCCAAAAGCCCGGAGGTATCCTTGTCAATGCGGTGGACAATACCGGGGCGCATCACCCCGTTGATTCCGGAAAGGGCATCACCCCGGGCGTGCATCAGGCCATTGACCAGGGTATCATCCCAGTGCCCGGCGGCGGGATGCACCACCAGTCCCTTGGGCTTGTCGATGAGGATCACATCCTCGTCTTCATAGACAATGGAAAGCTCCATGGGGGTAGCGGTAATGTCCGGGGCTACCGGCTCCGGGATCTCTACTGTAACCGAGTCCCCGGGGCAGGTGCGATAGTTCTTTTTGACAGGCCTTCCGTTTACCTGTACGCTGCCCTTTTCCAACAGATTCTGGGCAGCACTGCGGGTAAGCCCCTCAATGGCACGGGTGAGAAATACATCCAATCTCTCTCCTGCTTCTTCACAGATCAGCTCTATCATAGGTCCTTTGCATCCTCTTGTTCCGGGGCGGCTTCATGGGGGCTGCTCTTTTTGTCTGCCTTCCAGAAATCCTTGTTGAAGAACAGCATATGGACAATGAGGCCGATGGCGCCGCAGGTGATGAAACAATCAGCCACATTGAACACCGGGAAACGGATAAAGTCCACGGCGATCATATCCACCACAAAGCCACGAATGACCCGGTCTAAAATATTGCCCAGACCGCCACCAACGATGGAAGCGATAAACCACCACTCTGTTTTAGACAGGGGCAGCACATTTTTCTTGCTTGCCCAGATTAAAAGACCCACAAAGGCGGCAAAGATCAGGATGAAGAACCACCGCTGGCCCTGCAGAATGGAGAAGGCGGCGCCGTAGTTTTCCACATAGGTTAGGTGAAACAGCCCTGCAATGCAGGGAACGGTCTGCCCCAGGGGAATTTCCCGCACCACGAAATATTTACTGATTTGATCCAGAATTACGATCAGGGCCACAAACAGGCCCATAGGGATCAGGCTCATAAAAGGTTACCCCTTTCATTGGCGGCACCTCTAAAGTTATGCTTGGAGGCTGCCGGTATGATTATAGCAATCTTCCACTATACAGTGGAATCATACCATATATTACCATACAAATCGGGAAAAGTCAAAGAAAATCGGAAAATTGCCCCACCTGCGCTCCACTTCACCCGGAAATGCCATCCAAAGCATCCTCCTGGATGAACTCCAAAACCAGCCGATTGGGCAGGCAAACGATACTCCGGCCCCCTTTGCGGAAGCCCATATGGATACAGTCATTTCCCGGACAGTCTGCGGACACTACCCTAATAGCGCCCTTTTCTACCCGGAGAATGTTGGTGCCAAACTGGGTGGAAACGGTATATTCCCGGTCCTCCAACAGGGAAATTGTCCGAATCTGCTCTCCGTCGCACAAGACCCGGACGGCGGTACAGGGCTTTCCCGGAAGAAAGCACAATAAAAGACTGACTGCCAGCACCGCGGCAAGGAGCGCTGCCCAAAACCGGGTCTTCATTCTTCCGTTGCCTCGACTCTCTGGGGGATCTTATCCACAGCGGCTAAGAGGGAGGCATAAAGCTCGTCGCTGACCCGGTCAAAGTAGCCGGAGGCGTAAAGGGCCAGGGCGTTGCGAATGTCTAAGATCTGGGGCTTTCCGGCTTCTGCGGCAGTGGCAATATAAATGGGGTCATAGTGCCAGCTTGTAAGCTTTACCCCCTTTTCTGTGCGGGTAAATTCCAGCTTTAAGACCATGCCCTGCTTGGCGGAGGTCTTTTCTTCTGTGGCTAAAAGGTTTCCAAGAGAGTAGGCGGTAATGGCGCTGGTTTTCTCGTCCTGTTTCACCTTGCCTAAGATGTGGGGGTGTGTGCCCAGAATGGCATCTACACCGTTTTCCAGAAGGAGGTTTTCAATTTTCTTTTGGGTGTCGCTGATGTCGGTTTCGTATTCGCTGCCCCAGTGAACCATGGCAACGGTAATGTCCGGGCGCTCCTGGTTCACATTGTCCAAAACGGCCTTAATGCCTTCGGTGTCTACCCTCTGATAGGTGGTATTGTAGTCTGTGTATAAAAGATTCACGCAATCCTCCGAGCCTTCCGGCAGGCGCAGATTGCCCACGCCCTTAGTAAAGGCCACGAAAGCTACACGGAAGCCCCCTACTTCCACAAGGGTATAGCCTCCGGACTTCTTGAAATCTGCCCCGGTTGCATAAGTCCCCAGTCCGTACAGACCGGCTTCTTCTACGGCAGCGCAGGTGGAGGTCAGTCCGTCCAGACCGTTGTAAATACTGTTGGTGTTGGCGGTCTGCACCAGGTCGATACCGGCACCTCGAAGGGCAGTCAGTAGACTTTTGGGGGCTTTGCAGTCAGAGCCGGTAATGGCGGAGTCGGTGATGTTGACCTCCAGATTGGCAACGGTCAGGTCGGCATCGGTGAGCAAGGGGCTTACGCCCATAAAGAGGGGCGTGAAATCAAAGCTTCCGTCCGGCTGTACCGCAGAGTGCAGGATCTCTGTGGACATATGAATATCGCCGGCGGCGGCGATGGTAATGGTGTCCCCGATGGCAGCAGCGGAGACACTTTCCGTGGGCGGCTCGGTGGATTCCTGGCGAAGCCGCCGGGTGTCCGAAGAATAGCGGATCAGGGAATACATCAGCATAGCGCCCACCAGCAGGATCAAAAGAAACAGCCAGGGAAAATGCACCTTCCGCTTACGGCGGGGGGCAGGTCTTCTTTGGAGTTCAGGCATAGGATACCTCTCTTTAGTTTCTCAGCCAGCGGTCAAAGCGGCTCCAAGGGGACAGCTTTTCCTGTGCAGGCTGGCTGGGCTCGGCGGTTTCTGTGGTTTTGGGGGAAGCTTCTTCGGAAGTGACGGCTCCCTCTGCTTCGGTCGTGGATGCGGTATCGCCTTCTGCTTCTTCAGCCTTGGCTACTGCTTCTGCTTCGGCTTCTGCGGCCTTGGCGGCTTCTCTTTCTGCTACAACCTCTGCGAACAGAGGCTTATGGGCACGGAAATGGAGTATGATCAGGGCAACCAGGGCGCAGAATGCTGCGGCAATGGACAGAACCTGGCTGACACGAAGAGATGTGCCGGGGATGTACAGACTATCGGTGCGCATCCCTTCAATGAGGGCACGACCGACACCGTACCACAAAACATATTGCAGAGCGGTCTGCCCGTCATACTTTCTCCGCTTGGACATAAAGTGCAGCAGCACAAAGCCGACGGCATTCCACAAAGACTCATACAGGAAGGTGGGGTGGACATAGATGGTGTTTCCGAAGTGATCGGTCAGACCCATGCGCAGGAAAAAGTCTGTGGGCCCGCCGAAGGCTTCCCGGTTGATAAAGTTACCCCAGCGGCCAATGGACTGACCGATGAGGAAGCCCAGGGCGACCAAGTCCAAAAGAGCCGCAGGCTTGATCTTCTTAATGCGGCAGAAAATCAGAACGCCGATGGCTGCGCCGATGACGCCGCCGTAAATGGCAAGGCCGCCTTCCCAGATATACAGCATGGAAATGGGGTTTTCCGCATAAAACTCCTTCCACTTAAAAACGCAGTAGTAAAGACGGGCGCAGATTACCGCAAAGGGGGTGATCCATAGAACACCGTCCCAAATGTCATCCTCCATAAGACCGAAGCGTTTGCACCGCTTGCAGCCGTAAAACATAGCCAAAATCAGGCCAAAGGCAATAATGACGGCATACCAGCGGATGGAAAACCGCCCCAGCTCAAAGCCGATGGAGGGGTTCATACTGATGCCCAAATCGGGAAAGGAGATCTCTTGGTACAATGTGCTGATCATACTTATTCCTCCTGTTCTCTGGGGAAAATCACAGACATGGCGCAATTTTCCCAGGTGATATTTTGGCGGATAAAGTCATCCACCTGCTTTTTGGTGACTGCCTCGTACAGGCGGGGAAATTCCAGATAATCCGACCGGTCAAAGTGACCGGCGCACAGACGGAAGCACAGGCTGTCGAAGCTGTCCAGGGCACGGTAGCGGCGGCCCAAAGCGGATTTTTTCAGCCGCAGGAACAGGCCTTTGTCTACTCCGGTGGCCTTTAGCTCCTGGGCTTCTTCAATAATGGCTTTCCGGACGGCCTCCGGGTCACGGCTGTCGCCGCCGCAGGACAGGAGAGCCACACCGGGCATATCCTCGTAGCCGGCAGCAAAGGAGCCGTCGATCAGCCCCTGGCGGTATAGCTTCAAATACAGTTCCGAGGATTCACCCATGAGGGCTTCCGCAGCAAGGTCACCGATGATCTGCTGCAGCACACAGCCCTCCCCTTCTTCAGAAGGTGGACACTTGAACCCCAACTGGAAGGTGGGCATGGCCACATCCATAGTGCGCCCGGTGTCCCGCCCACGGCAGTGCAGGGGTTCGGCTTCCCCGAAATCCGAAATGGCAAGTTCCCGCTTTTCCGTGGGAAGAGTCTTCTGTGCCAGCTCAACCACCTGCTCCGGGTCTACATCTCCAACCACAGTCAGAACCATGTTAGAGGGCTGATAGAAGGCATCGTAGCAGTCCTGCAGGGTCTGGGCGGTGATTTGGGCAATGGATTCCACAGTACCGGCAATGGGAGTTTTTACCGGGTGGTGGGTATACATGGCGGTGAACAGGTCTTCATAGACCCGGCTGTCCGCACTGTCTTCATACATCCGGATCTCCTGAGCGATGATGCCCTGCTCCCGCTCCACGGATTCTTCCGTAAAATAGGGGGTGGAAACGAAGGTCAAAAGCAGCTCCAGAGCTTCCTCGAAATTCTCGGTGCAGGTGAAATAGTAGGCGGTGCAGAAATAGGTGGTGAAGGCGTTGGGATTTGCACCCAAAGCGGCAAATTCCTCCATCACATCCCGGTTGGGCAGCTCAAACATTTTATGCTCCAGATAGTGGGCAACGCCGTCGGGTGAAATAACGGTCTTTCCGTTATGGATAAATTTGGTGTGGATAGAGCCGTACTTGGTGGCAAAGTAGGCGCACTTTTTGGTAAAGCCCTTTTTGGGTACTACCATGACCGTCAAGCCGTTGGGTAAAACGGTGCGGTATAGAGTTTCTCCCAGCTTGGGGTAGATAAGCTTATTCATGCCTGCACCCCCCTGAGGAAGAATACAGTATCCAACTGAATGCTGCAGGCAACCTCTGCCGCATCCTCTGCGGTGACTTCCAGAATAGCCTGCAAATAAGCAGCCCGATCCATGGGGATGCCTCCCAATACATGGAAAGCGGTAAGCTCCTCCATAGAGGCCAGAGAATCTTCTACGCTGCGAAGACCGGAGGCAATGGCCTTCTTGGCGGCGGACAGCTCAGCTTCTGTGATCTGCCCCTGCTGGCACAGGGAAAGCTGCCGCATAATTTCGCCCACGGTTTTTTCGTAGTCCCTGGTTTCAATGCCGCAGGACAGGGTCATAATGCCCTTGGTGGAGATCATGGCGGTGCTGATATAATAGCAAAGGGACTGCTTCTCCCGGACATTTACAAAAAGCTTACTGGTCATATCCCCTCCAAAGAGGGTGTTAAAGACTACCATGGCGGGGAAAAGCTTATTCTGTGCGGTGATCCCGGTGGTAAAGCCCATGGAAAGCTTGCCCTGGGTGACCTCCATGGTTTCCTCCAAATGCTGCACACCTTCGTGGCGGGGAATGGCAAAGAACCGGGTCTGGCACAGCTTTCCTCTGGGAAGCTTGCCCAGCACCTTCTTTAGCAGCTCTGCCACAGTTTCCGGGGACATGGAGCCGCCGTAGAAGATTTCCACACGGGAGGTTTCCAGGATCATTTTGTAGTGGGCATAGAGATTCTGTGCAGTAATGGCGGCCACATCCTCTGCCTCGCCCAGTCGCGGTGTGCCGTAGGTATCCTCCCGGCAAAGGGCTTTCAGCATATTCCGGTCGGCATAGGCCCGCTTGTCGTTAATGGCAGCTTCGATGGTGTTGATGAGGTTTTCCTTTTCCAGAGCTACCACATCCTCCCGGAAAGCGCCATCTTCCAGACAGGGCTGCAGAAGCACTTCCCCCAGCAGCTCCAGAGCCGGGGCAAGAATGGAATCCCCTTCCATGGCATAGCGGTCATCGAGGCAGCTCATATAAAAGCCTACGGTCTGAATGTCGCCGATCTTCCGGCACAAAGGCCCAAGGCTGGTGCCGTATAGCTCGTCCAGAGCCATGGACAGACTGGTCATATCGGGGTGGTTTTCCGTGCCTTGCATCAGGACATTGGAAAGCAGGGCGTTTTTTGCCGCTTCCTCCCGGCACAGAGGCCGCAGGAGGCTGATGCTTAGACAGGAGCTTTTGAAACGGTCGGTCTGGGCGCAGCGCAGACGGATACCGGGTAAAATTTCCGTAAACTGATTCATGGTTCACATCCTAAGGTGGTCTTATTTTTGGTCTACCTTATATTATATACCATTTCAGCCAAAAGGGGAAGTACATTCCATGAAAAAATATCCCCTCCGCAAAGGCGGAAGGGATATGGTTTTGCAGGTGCATAGCGGGTTTTTAAGCTCACAGCTCCTTGAGCTGCTGATTGAGTTCCTGCACCCGCTTTTTCATGGATCGATATTGACCAAACCAGATGACGGCATAAATTGCAAAGAACACACCGCAATAGGCAAGAATACCGCCGATCCCTCTGGGGATCCAGTGCATGAACCATGCGATGGGCAGAGCGGACAGAGAATATACCAGCAGGTGTGTTACAGTCTGCCGCAGCAGGCTCCAATTATCCTGCTCCCAGATCGCGGTCGCGCCGCTCCACACGCCACCGTAAAACGCGGCAGCAGCGGTTTGCAGGATCACAGCCCGGAGCTCGCCTCCGCAGGCTTCCACAAGACCGGGATGAACGGGATGATATGCGCCATCTCCCATGCAGATGGAGATGATAATGGGTACAAGTATACCGATGCAAATGCCTATGGGCGCACCCAGCAATGCCCGTAAAAAAGCTTTCTTTAACATAGTCATTTCCTCACATTCCTAAAATTTGCTTGATTTTGGATACATACCGACGGGATACAAAGGTAGAAGAGCCGTCCTTCATGGTCACACAAATGGTACCTGTGAAGCTTAAATCAAAGCCCCGCACCCGGTGGAGATTGATGATCTCTGAATTGGAAATACGAACGAATTTTTTGCCGTCCAGCCGCTCCTCTGCCTCATACAGGCGAAGCCGGAGCGTGTATGTGCCGGAGTCAGCCCGGCAATAGACCTTGCCGTTAGAGGCGTATATGGAAACGATTTCCTCAGCATCCAGAATGCGGACGGTGTCCTCCTGAAAGCCGGCGATCATTTGGGGGCTCTCCTCGGAAAGCCGGCGAAGCAAGGCGTTGATCTCCTCGTCGATCTTTCCGGTTATAACGATGACCCGTGGCTCAATGCAGCCTGCTTCAATTTTGATTTCAATTTGCATAACGCTCTCTCCTTTCGACGGGGTTATCATACGATACCGCCGGAAATATTTCTACTGTTTTCTCATAAGTGGTCGTTTTTGACATACAGATGGTAATAATCCACCCCCCGGCACAGTATGATCTGCTCCCCGTCAAGCGGACAGTGAAATAAAA
>JAZQXK010000139.1:0-4744 GCA_045632785.1 Faecousia sp. | reverse complement strand
TAAATTTTGGTTTGTCTTTCTAAGGTTGCTGGGCACCAAAGCCTCCCTTGTGTAAAGGGAGGTGGGTCGCCGAAGGCGAGCCGGAGGGATTGCCTAGGGCAGTTCGATTTCGCCAAAATGCTAACTAGAACGGAAATTCCTGCTGCACAATCCCTCAGTCACGCTGTTCGCGTGACAGCTCCCTTTCACAAGGCTGCGCCCGCAGGCGCGTGCAGAGCGCATCCGCCGAAGGCGGCTCTTAGCGCGGAGCTGAGCCTTGGGTGCTGCCGCACCAGTGCAACCCATCGGTTCGTAAGATAAACAGGAATTTACTTTCCTGCTATTTTATCACAAGCCTCCGGCGCAACCCCGCAAATAAAGGCCGTTATTTCTGCCCTTTTTCTGTCAAAATGCCGCAAATCTTGACAATACGGCCCATAGACAGTATAATGAAGCCAGTTTTCTTTGGATAGGAGTGTCTAAGCCTATGCGGGCCTTAAAACAACTGTTAATCTGGATCCTGATTCTGGCATTGCTGGGCGGCGCTGCCTGGTATTTCCTCTCGTTTAACCCCGGCCTCACAGCAAGCTTCCTGGCAAGCTGGGGTGCTGCCTCTTACAAAAACGGAAATACCGACTGGGCACTGCGCTGCTACGACTGGGCCATCAAGCTAAACCCGGAGGATCAGGACATTTCCCTGACCCTGGCAGGCATTTATGAAGAACAGGGCAATTACACCAAGACGGAATACACCCTGGTCAATGCCATTTACAATGGCGCAGACCATGAGGTCTACCGGGAGCTGTGCCGGGTCTTTGTGGCCCAGGACAAACTGCTGGATGCCGTAGAAATGCTGGATCACATTGCAAACCCCGTCATTTCCGAAGCCCTGAATACCCAGCGGCCTGCCGCGCCCTTCCCCGATGCAGAGCCGGGACTTTACAGTCAGTATATCTCCGTTTCCTTTGCAGGCACCGGTAATGTCTATGTTGCCGCAGGGGAGGACTACCCCACCACCGCTAACCCCTATGAAGCCCCCATCACCCTGGAGCTGGGCGAGAATGTACTTTCCGCTTTGTGCGTTGGGGAGAATGGTCTGGTCAGTCCTCTGTCCGTCTATACTTATACCGTAGGCGGCGTGGTTGAAACCGTAAAGCTGAACGACCCCGCTCTGGATGCCCATATTCGGGAACTTCTGGGGCAGACCAGCGCACTTTATGAGCTGACCACCGCCGACCTTTGGAGCATTAAGGAGCTGACCGTTCCCGCAGGTGTGGTGGATTTCAGTCAGATGGGCTACTTTACAGAGCTTCAAAAGCTGACCATTGAGGGCAAGCGCACCGCTATGGACATCAGTTTCCTTTCCCAGATGCCCAATCTGTCCTCCCTGAACCTGAAGGGCTGCACCTTAGACCCCCAGCAGCTATCCATTATCGCAGGGCTTCCCTATTTGCAGGAGCTGAACATTTCCGGCTGCGGGCTGTCCACCCTGGCTGGGCTCTCCGGCATGAGTTCCCTTATCACTCTGGATGCCTCTGTAAACAGCATTTCCGATCTGAGCCCCCTCATGGGCAACAGCCGCCTGACCACCCTCTATTTACAGCACAACGCCATTTCCTCCTTCGGTGCTTTGGAGAATTTGGAGGAGCTGACCGTTCTGGATCTGTCCAACAACGCCCTGTCTGACCTTTCCTCCGTTGCCACCTGTCAGAATTTGGTGACCCTCAATGTCAGCAACAATCTCCTGGCCGCCCTGCCCGGCATTTCCCGGCTCACCATGCTGAAGGAGCTGGATGCCTCCCACAATGACCTTTTGGAGATCAGCGGCATTGGGGATTGCATGAGTCTGGAAAAAGCAAACCTTTCCAACAACGCCCTGACGGTTATGGACGAGCTGGCAAGCCTGCCCAAGCTGGCAGAGCTGGATCTTTCCTATAATGACATTGTGATCATTCCCGACTTCCCCGACTCCTCCGTTCTTGCCATCTTCAATGGCTGCCACAACTTCTTTGAAGATGTCACCGGTCTGGGCAATCTCCAGAGCCTGAGCTATGTATATCTGGATTACAACAATGTTGCGGACATCAGCGCTTTGGCAACCTGTCACAATCTGGTGCAGGTCAATGTGTTCCGCACCAATGTAGACGATGTTACCGCACTAGAAAACATGGATGTGGTCATTTCCTACAATCCCACCTAAGCCAATAACCAACCTACAACAAACGCCACCGGGTTTCAGCCGGTGGCGTTTCATTTATAAAGATATGCAGTTATTGGGCAGGATGCTCCAGATCACAGCGTACAAACTCCTCGTGGATCTCCTCCCCGGTGTTCCAAAGGTGGTAATACGCACCGGCACCGGCAGGGGAAGCCAGCATGGCGATGAAGCACAGCTCGCCATCCCTGTTGATATAGGGAACAGCCTCACGGACATTCTCATCTGCCAAAGTTTGGTTTGCAAGCTCGTCGATCATCTCTTCCAGGAAGGAGCCCTGTTTCAGCATTTCCTCCTTTTGGGCCTTCCAGTACCGGGTCATGGTGTCCCGAACGGTGTCGTAGAAGCCTTCTTCGGTGAGGTCAAAGGCTGCGGCCACTTCTGCTGCAGACAGCACCTTGCCGGTTTCCAGAGAAATGGTGTAGGCTTGGTAGGTGGTCCAGTCATAGTCTGTCATGCTTGTGCGAATGACTACGGAGGCCACCCGACCATTGGCGCCCCAATTATAGTGCATTAAGGAGATCCAGGGGTATTCCGCTTCGGTGTGATAGACCTTTTCGTCCAGAATGGCGTACAGCTCGGTGTAGATTTTGTCGTTGGCTTCCTTTGCCCGGTCATCGGGGAGGTTAAACTGGGGGATATGATAGCAGAAGGTGCTTTCGTATCCGTAGACCGTTTCAGTGATGACATCAGAATAGGCATCGCATACAAGATTGTCATAGTCAATTACAACAGGGGGCTCTGTTGCTTCTGTGGGGGGTTCCGTTGCGGTGGGTTTGGTTTCTGCGCTTTGGGTTTCCGGGGGAGTCTTTTCCTGATTTATGTTCAGATCCACATGGACAGAGCAGCCGGAAAAGACCGAGAGGGTCAAAAGCAGGGCAAGTGCAAGGGCGAGAGACTTTTTAAGCATGGGAGCACTTCCTTTCTATTTTTGGGGTAGCTCGTCGCTTTTATCGTGCGCCGGGATTCAATTTTTCTGCAATAATGTGTATTTGCTCGTTGGTCAGGGGCTCTGCATTTCCCCAAGTCACAAAAAGAATCTTATCTTCCCACAAGACCAAGTAGGTAACAAAGTTGTTGCGCTCGTCGTTGACCTGCCGCACATAGACCTCCTTTGCGCCCCAAGGGGCAGGATCGCCGGGGGTCTTGGGGATGCCACGGTACTCATCCAGGCAATCGTCATACAGGCAAGACAGCCTCACCGTATACATTTCATATTCCAAACTGGGGCGGGTTTCTTCTCCCCAATACTTTTCATATGCTCTCAGGTAGGACAAAAGGGGAGAGCTTCCTGATTTGACCACTCTTCTGCTATATTGGGCAGGATCTTCCCCATAAAAGTCCGGCATAACCAGAGGAAGCACATCCAGGCGGCTGTTTTCCGACTGCTCTGCGCCGGTGTGGTATGTATATTCCAGGCTTCTGGTGAATCTGTCCTCCGGGAATTTATTAAATGCACAGACAGAGAAAACCACATAACCCGCCAACATTGCAAGAAGGGCTATGGTAGGCAGCGACTTTCTGACTTTCTCCGATGCCTTGGCCGGCGGCAAAAGTATGGGGATGATATTTACTAAGCCAACTGTAAGCACAACGAAAGCGATCGATGCCACGATTATGATGGAGTTTTCGCTATAGCCCATATGTCCAATTGCCACCAGAGCCAGTACCAGACCAAGCACCGCACTGCTCCAAGGCAGCAATTTGTTGGGGGCATATTCCGGCACGCCCTTCTTTTGCTCCATGGCCAGCCGGGCCTTTCTCCGCCAACAGTATACCGCAACCAGCCGACTAACCGATACCAATATAATCAGCGAGCAAAAGGCTGTGGCCAGCATATCCATGGTATCGCTGAAAAAGTCAAGATGGCTTCTGCTAAAGCGCATACCCAGTGTTAGAAGATTCATAAGAGAAATGGCCAACCACAGCCATCTCTGCTTGCATTCAAAGGACAGATGTCGGCTTGTGTCCTGATACTCCTGCGCCGCATCGACCACAATGGGTTCAGGATGGGCTTGCTCTGAGTAAAAAATCAGGAAGCCCCCTTGCCTTGCCGCCAGCTTCCAGCCCTTTTCCTCAGCGGCTTCCCTGCGCCGCTGGGCATAGGCCTCGTCCAGAGTCTTCTCCGTTACCCCTTCAGGGAAAGTAACCGCCTCAAACCGAAGCTTCTTTGGCTCTATCCTGCGGAAGCGGAAAAACAGTCCGGAAGCCGCCTCCAAAAGCCACCCTTCTGCGGCTTTCTTTTCCAGATAGGCCTCTATGCGGCTATGGCGAAACAGGGATGCGGGAATCAAGGTTATTTTGGTGTTCTTCACGAAACTCACTCCTTTCTATGATCCATGGTATCATAAACATTTTACTGCCCATGACAATTGTAGCCGCTCTTCTCCTTCCTGTCAACTCCCTCAAGCCTGCAACGCGCTGACAAATCCCTCTTTATCTGCCGCCTTGAAGAATGCCGATCCGGCCACCAGCACATTGGCGCCGCTTTCCTTGCAAATGGGTGCGGTATCCAGGCCCACGCCGCCGTCTACTTCCAGCTCACAGTCC
>JAZQXK010000138.1:0-8427 GCA_045632785.1 Faecousia sp. | reverse complement strand
GAAACCGGCAAGGATTACATCGTCTACACGGACAACACCACCGACGAAGACGGCGATACTGTAGTATTTGCCTCCGTCTACACCCCCGACTGCGATGAAACAGAGCTTCTCCCCATTGAAACCGACGAGGAATGGGAAATGGTAGAAAAGCTTCTGGATCAGCTTCAGGAAGAAGAATAATCGGACTCTAAACACGAGGGGAAGTCTGCGCCTGCGAACCTCCCTGCTTTGTATAGGAAAGGAGATTTCCCTATGCGGCTGTATAACATTTTTCCCACCATGCGGGACTACCCCGAAACTAAGCCCATGGGCTTTGGTATTGCCTATTGGTTTGTGTATCTCATCGGTCTGCCCGCCATTTTTAATCCCCTTACCATTGTAGATCTGGCAATGCCCGGCATGATGTGCTTCCTTTATTTTCTCATTGACTTGATTGCCCTTGTGGTCATCTATCGGGAATATTTGAAAGACTCCTGGATCGATTTCCGCTTCCACTGGAAGGAAACTCTGAAAAACATTGCCATCGGTCTGGGGATCTTTGCCGTCCTTTCCGTAATTTTGGGTCTTGTGGGGCTGCCTGTAATCACTCCCAGCGATGACTCCCTGTACTGCGCTCTTCCTATTGGAGAGATGATCCCCAATTATCGGAAAGCCATCGTTTTGTGGCAATCCCCTGTTTTCTTTGGGTTTATCTTCGTGTGCATGACCCCCATTATTACCAGTCTTTTGTATCAAGCCACCATCTTCGGGCCTATTTGCGGTGAGCGTCCTCTGGTTGCATATATCGTCCTTTCTCTTGTAGCCGCCCTTCCCTTTATTATGCGGGGATTGGGTGTGGTTTCCTTCGGTGAGGCCATGATCGAATACCTTTCTGTGCTGCCTTTCTATCTCTGCGCCGCATGGGTATATCAAAAGAGCAATACCGTTTGGGCTCCCATCATTTTCCAGGCTGTGGTAAATCTCATTGGATTGCCCCTGGCACTGATCGGTATACTGTCGGCGTTCTGACGATCAAAAAGAACAAACCCTGCCGCTATCCTTTTCCGGACTGCGGCAGGGTCTTTTATTCCATGATTTTTTATTCAGGCATAACGCCCCGCTCCCGGAAGGCATCCAGAAGCTTTTCCATATCATTGGGCACTGCCATAGGCTCGCCTGCAAAGGCGATGGCATTGGCAACATCCTTTAAGCCGTTGCCGGTAACCACACTGACTACAGTATCATTTGCGCCCAGAACGCCTTCCCTGCACAGCTTTGCCACACCGGCAGTTCCGGTGACACCCGCAGGCTCACCGAAGACACCGCAAGTTCTGCCCAGCAGCTTCTGAGCAGCCATGATTTCCTCATCGGAAACATTGACAACAATGCCATTGGATTCCCGGATCGCCATCAGCGCCTTGTCGGCGTTTCTGGGTACACCAACGGCAATGGAGTCTGCCAGGGTGTTTTCATCCATAGGCTCCCAGGGCTGATTCTCGGCGATTGCCTTATTCAATGGGCAGCAGCCCTCTGCCTGTACAGAAATGAGCCGGGGCAGCTTGTTGATAAAGCCGATGGCATACAGATCCTTCAAGCCCTTCCAAACGCCGGCGATGGTGCAGCCGTCACCTACGGAAATGGCAAGGTAGTCGGGCATCTCCCAGCCCAACTGCTCCGCGATCTCCAGAGAAACAGTCTTCTTGCCCTCCATGAGATAGGGGTTAATGGCGGCGTTGCGGTTATACCAGCCCCATTTTTCAATGGCGGCCTTGCTCAGCTCGAAGGTTTCCTCATAGTTGCCCTGAACGGAAACAACCGTTGCGCCAAAGGTGAGAAGCTGAGCAACCTTGCCCTTGGGGGCTCTGCCGGGGACGAAAATATAGGTAGAAATACCGGCAGCGGCGGCATTGCCCGCCAGAGAGGAAGCTGCATTGCCGGTAGAAGAACAGGCAATGGTCTTTGCCCCTGCTTCCATGGCCTTGGCAACCGCCATGGAGGAAGCTCTGTCCTTCAGGGATGCGGTGGGATTCTGTCCATCATCCTTAACCCACAGCTTTTTCAGTCCCAGTTGCTCTGCCAGCCGGGGAGCCTCATACAGAGGGCTCCAGCCCACCCGCAGGGGCGGTGTTTTGGTAGACTCTTCCACAGGCAGCAGCTCCCGATACCGCCACATATCTAAGGGGCGGGTGGCCAGGTCTTCCTTGGTGAAGTCCTTTTTGATGGCCTCATAGTCATAAACAATATCCAAAATGCCGCCGCAGGAGCAGTTGGTCTGGTCAGCGGTTGCCGCATATTCCTTGCCGCAGCGGACGCATTTACCGGATTTTACGTATTTCATAGAAATTCCTCTTTGTGGTATAGGGATTACAGCTTCTGGATCAGGCCGACTTCCTCGTTAAACTCCTGAATGAGAGCATCCAGATCCTCTGCCTGCTTATGAACGGCATCCCAAGTGCCTTCGGTGTCGTACCACAGAGCGTTCAGCTCGGCAACCTCCTTGCCCTGCTGCTCGACCCAGGTGTAATACTTCAGGTTGTGTACCCGCTTGCGGTCGGCATAGGTCAGCTCAGCCATGTTGTCGGTCTTGAGAGCCAGCATATGCAGAGCATGATCCTTAGCAGCCTCGCAGACGGTGTATGCGCCGTGAGCGTCATGGAGCTCCTGAATACGGGAGCCGTACATCACAGCGGAGTCGGTCAGGACAGTACCAACCACATCCCGCTCGGTCAGCTCGTAATACTTCGCCATCTTGATGCAGCACAGGACGTTGGCAATACCGGAAATGCCCAGCCAAGTCAGCTTTTCGATCAGCTCTTCGTCCAGCTTCAGCTCTTCACGGAGGTACTTCTGTCCCTCGGGGGTGTTGAACAGGCGCAGCAATCTCTGGGAGTCTTCGTCGTCAATGTCGATGACCATATCGGTGTTCTTTACATTGTGGATCCAGGGAATGTGCTTGTCGCCAATGCCCTCGATGCGGTGGCCTCCGAAGCCGTTGTCCAGAATGGTGGAGCACTGCAGAGCCTCGCCCACAGCCAGCTTCAATCCGGGATACAGCTCCTTCAGGCGGTCGCCGGTAGACATAGTGCCGGCAGAGCCGGAGGTGAAACAAGCGCCTGCAAAGCGGTCACCGGGACGCTTCACAGCTTCAAACACATCAGCCAGAGCATTACCGGTGACATTGTAGTGCCACAGGGGGTTGCCCATTTCGGCAAACTGGTTGAAGATCATGACATCGGGACGGAGGGACAGCTCATTGGTCTTGTCGAAAATTTCCTTAACATTGGACTCACAGCCGGGGGTAGCAATAACCTCTGCGCCAATGGAGTGCAGCCACTGGAAGCGCTCGGGACTCATCTCAGCGGGCAGAATGGCAATGGAGGAGCAAGCCAGCAGCTTAGAGTTGAACGCGCCGCCACGGCAGTAGTTGCCGGTGGAGGGCCATACGGCCTTGTGGTACACAGCGTCGAACTGACCGGTAACCAGACGGGGAGCCAGACAGCCGAAGGAAGCGCCTACCTTATGGCAGCCGGTGGGGAACCACTTGCCTACCATGCACACAATGCGGGCCTTAACACCGGTGAGCTCACTGGGCAGCTCCACATAATTGGGAACAGCCTGGAACACGCCGCCCTGCTCGGTGGGCTGGTTCTTCCAGGTAATACGGAACAGGTTGACAGGATCCACATCCCACAGGCCGGTATGGCGAAGTTTTTCCACAATGGGAGCAGGGACAAGCTCAGGGTTGCGCATCTGTGCGATGGTGGGGATGATAATACCGTTTTCACGAGCCTTTTCAATGTTGTGCTTTCGGCCTTCGGCACGAGTGGAAAGATCAATCATGGTTTTCTCCTCCTGTTTTTAAGTCAAGATATGAATATAGTGTATACTTTGAAATACCGTAGAATTTGGCGACCTTATCGCCGGATCTGGTAATGAGGAACGCACCCTTTCGGTTCAGGAACTGAATGGCACGCACCTTATCCTCCTTGGTCATGAGAGCAACAGGCTTTCCCACCTGTCGGACGGATTCTTCAATGAGGCTGTCTAACAGGTCTGTGACATTGGATGGGATTCGCTCCGGGGCTTTATCCTCCACTGCCGGGGAGATAAATTCCTCCATGCAGTGACTGGCCAGGGCCATGGCAGAAATGTCGAAGTTGATGCAGAACAGGGCTGCCACTTCCCCCGCTTTGTCCCGGATGTACAAGGTAGTAGACTTGAGGATCTTCCCGTCGGGGGTGCGGGTCAGGTAGGCATAATGGTCTTTTGCCTTGTGGCTTCCTGCCTGAAGCTGCTCCAAAACCACCTGGGAAGGGCCGTCTCCAGCCTTCCGCCCGGAAACATGACCGTTTACAATATATGCAACAGAATGCTGCGTGCTATCCTGATTCAGCTCATGGATCACCACTTCGCAAGAGCTGCCAAACTGGGCGCAGATCCCGTCTGCCATCTGCCTAAGCAAATCATATTCCTGGGAATCCAGCATAGAACCCCTCCTTTTCGCATATTACCAATATACATTGTATCACATCTTTCAAGGAAATCAACTGGGAAACCTAAAATTTTTTTAGGAGAATCCAAATTCTATTTGGTTTTCCCTTGACTTCTGCGTTTACTGTGATACAATATAGCTGTGATTCTGGGATTGTGTATCAAAACATAGGCACTTATTTCATCTTATTTTATGGAGGGAATCATTATGGACTTTCAGGCTATCCGCACTGTCGCAGAAGGCTACCGGGCAGACATGACCAAGTTCCTGCGGGATCTCATTGCCATCCCCAGCGAGAGCTGCGAGGAAAAGGGCGTCATTGAGCGCACCATCGAGGAAATGAAGCGCCTGGGCTTCGACGGGGCAGAGATTGACCCCCAGGGCAATGCCTTGGGCTACATGGGCAACGGCCCTCGCATCATCGCTTTTGACGGACATATCGACACCGTTGGCATCGGCAACCGGGACAACTGGGAATTTGATCCCTACGAAGGCTATGAGACTGAAGATGTGATCGCAGGCCGTGGCGGCTCCGATCAGGAAGGCGGCGTTGTTTCCGCAGTCTACGGTGCCAAGATCATGAAGGATCTGAACCTGATCCCCGAGGATATGACCATTCTGGTCACTGCCACTGTGCAGGAAGAAGACTGCGACGGCCTGTGCTGGCAGTACATCCATCAGGAAGACGGCATCACCCCCGAGTTCGTGGTTTCTACCGAGCCCACCGACGGCGGCATCTACCGTGGTCACCGTGGCCGTATGGAGATCCGTGTGGACGTACACGGCGTTTCCTGCCATGGCTC
This sequence comes from Faecousia sp., assembly GCA_045632785.1. Lineage (GTDB taxonomy): Bacteria > Bacillota > Clostridia > Oscillospirales > Oscillospiraceae > Faecousia. Next base: position 3,153 of record JAZQXK010000138.1, on the reverse strand, counting down.
TGCCCCTGAGCGTGGCGACAATGCCATTTACAAGATGGCCGACATTCTCCGGGAAGTCCGTGAGCTGAACGAAAACGACTGCGCCCCTGAAACTGAGGTCAAGGGTCTGGTTAAGATGCTGGAGCCCCAGTTCAACCCCCATTGGGAAGATGCCCGCTTCCTGGGCAAGGGCACCATCACCGTTTCCCAGATCTTCTACACCTCCCCCTCCCGCTGCGCTGTGGCTGACTCCTGCGCCGTTTCTCTGGACCGCCGCATGACCGCCGGTGAGACCTGGGAAAGCTGCCTGGAAGAGATCAGGAACCTGCCCGCCTGCAAGAAGTATGCCAAGGACGTTACCGTTTCCATGTACAACTACGACCGCCCCGCATGGACCGGTCTGGTTTATGAAACCGAGTGCTACTTCCCCACCTGGATCAACCCCGAATCCGCACCTCATGTGCAGGCTCTGGCGCAGGCACACAAGGCTCTGTACGGCGAGAACCGTGTAGGCCATCCCGATGCCATGAGTAAGCGCAACCGTCCCCTCATCGACAAGTGGACCTTCTCCACCAACGGCGTTTCCATTCAGGGCCGCTACGGCATCCCCTGTGTTGGCCTTGGCCCCGGTGCTGAAAGCCAGGCACACGCCCCCAACGAGATCACCTGGAAGGAAGATTTGGTTCGCTGCGCCGCTGTCTACGCTGCTACCCCCATGCTGTACCATGCCATTAAGGAGGAAGAAAAATGAGCAAGACTTTAGATCTGGCTGCCCAGCTGGCTGGCCTCAACTGCGCTGACCTGTATAACAACGATTTCTACTGGACCTGGGATAAGACCGACGACGAGCTGGCTGCCATCTTTGCAGTAGCCGATGCCCTCCGTGACCTGCGTGAGCGCAATAAGTCCTGCCGGATCTTCGACTCCGGCCTGGGTATCTCCATTTTCCGTGACAACTCCACCCGTACCCGCTTCTCCTTCGCCTCTGCCTGTGACCTGCTGGGTCTGACCGTCCGTGATCTGGATGAGAAGGTCAGCCAGATTGCCCACGGCGAAACCGTCCGTGAAACTGCCAACATGGTCTCCTTCATGGCTGATGTGGTTGGTATCCGTGACGATATGTTCATCGGTGAAGGCCACAAGTACCAGAAGACCTTTATGGATGCCACTGCTGAAGGCTATCGGGACGGCATTCTGGAGCAGAGACCCACTCTGGTGAATCTGCAGTGCGATGTGGACCATCCCACTCAGTCCATGGCTGACCTGCTCCATGTCATCCACCACTTTGGCGGCGTTGAGAACCTGAAGGGCAAGAAGATCGCTATGACCTGGGCTTACTCCCCCAGCTACGGCAAGCCCCTGTCCGTTCCCCAGGGCGTGATCGGCCTGTTCACCCGCTTCGGCATGGATGTAACCCTGGCTCACCCCGAGGGATACGAAGTGATGCCCGAAGTGGAAGAAATCGCCAGAAAGAACGCCGCTGCTTCCGGCGGCAGCTTCACCAAGGCTTCCTCCATGGATGAGGCCTTTAAGGATGCGGACATCGTCTACCCCAAGAGCTGGGCTCCCTTCGCTGCCATGGAAGAGCGCACCAAGCTGTATCAGGTAGGCGACAAGGCCGGTATCGACGCTCTGGAAAAGAGACTGCTGGCTCAGAATGCCGAGCATAAGGACTGGACCTGCTCCGAGGAGAAGATGACTCTGACCAAGGAGGGCAAGGCTCTGTATCTGCACTGTCTGCCTGCCGACATCACCGGCCTCAGCTGCGCCGAAGGCGAAGTCGACAATTCTGTCTTCGACCGCTATCTGGTTCCCCTTTACAAGCAGGCTTCTTTCAAGCCTTACATCATCGCCGCTATGATGTTCCTGGCTAAGGTCAAAGATCCCGTTGCCGCTCTGCGGGCTCTGGATGCTGCCGAGGCCAAGCGTATCCTTTTCTAAGCAAAAAAGTTATAAAATATACGCCCCGGCTTTTTCGGGGGCATTTCAAAGAGGTAAGTTATTATGACAAAAAGAATTGTTATCGCTCTGGGCGGCAATGCTCTGGGCAAGAACCTGAACGAGCAGTTTGTAGCCGTCCGTCAGACCTCCCAGGCCATTGCTGACCTCATTGAAGCAGGCCATCAGGTGGTCATCGTTCACGGCAACGGCCCCCAGGTTGGCATGATCCAGAATGCCATGACCGCTCTTGACCGTGCCGAGCCCGGCAAGTACGGCAACTGCCCCCTGTCTGTCTGCGGTGCCATGAGCCAAGGCTACATTGGCTATGACCTGCAAAACGCTTTGGGTGAAGTCCTCCGGGAGCGTGGAATCCCCAAGAGTGTTACTACCTTGGTTACCCAGGTTGAGGTTGACCCCGAAGACCCCGCCTTCCAGCACCCCACCAAGCCCATCGGCTCCTTTATGACCAAGGAAGAAGCGGAAGCTGCCGCTGCCAAAGGGGAAAATGTGGTGGAGGACGCAGGCCGGGGCTATCGCCGGGTTGTTGCTTCTCCCCTGCCCAAGGCCATTACCGAGATCGAGTCTGTAAAGACCCTCATGGAAAACGGTCACATCGTTATCACCTGCGGCGGAGGCGGTATTCCCGTAGTCCGCAAGGGCAATATGCTTCGTGGCGCAGCAGCGGTTATTGACAAAGACTATGCCGCCGAGCTGCTGGCTGAGTCTTTGGATGCCGACTGGCTGATCATTCTCACCGCTGTGGAAAAGGTTGCCATCCACTATCGCAAGGAAGACGAGAAGTGGCTGGATGAGCTGTCCCCTGCTGAGGCTGAGAAGTACATCGCTGACGGCGAGTTCGCCCCCGGCTCCATGCTGCCCAAGGTCAACGCCGCTGTGAAGTTCGCCCGTTCCAAGGCAGGCCGCACTGCTCTCATCACCCTTCTGGAGAAGGCAAAAGATGGCATCGAAGGCAAGACCGGCACCAGAGTGGTTGCTGAGTAAGAAGAAAAACGACACCCTGCAAGGAAGAAAATCCTTGCAGGGTGATTTTTGTGGTTCCATGTATAGCAAGAGCAACGATAAATTCCAATATATCGGGCCGCCTTCCGATAGAAGCCTGTAGGGGCCGGATATATCCGGCCCGGCGGAAAAGTTTGAAAAACAGCACCATTTAAGGCGAATTCGTACAAATTTACAGTGCGGAACGGGCCGGATGTATCCGGCCCCTACGAA
>JAZQXK010000137.1:0-2499 GCA_045632785.1 Faecousia sp. | reverse complement strand
ATCCAGAAGCTGTTGGAAGGCCTGTTCGGTAGCCTGGACGGCTGGTTCAACTAAGGAAAGGAGGATAAAACAATGAAACAAAAATATGTAAAGCCCCAGTTCTTGGCAGAGTCCTTCTCCCTAAGCCAGTCTGTTGCTCTTGGCTGTGCTCCGTACAACACAGACAACGCAAACCACCACAGCCCCCAGGTCTGCGGTTGGCTGACCGGCTTTGATATGGGCAGCCCTGATCAAGGCATGAACTACCTTCCTGATGATAGAATGGACGTCATCTTCCTCAGTGGAAGCCAAAAGTGCGATATCATTCTCACGGATGCTGAGGCAGCCTTGATCTATGGTATGTGCTACAACAACCCCGACGGCGCCACAAAGATGTTTGCCTCCTAAACCCCTACAAACATTCCCCAGTCCCCTTCCCCTCACCGGGAAGGGGATTTTCTTTGAACCGCAAGGATGATCAGAGGATTGGGGGCAGGAAATTTCGCCCTCGCTGCCTGGACAGAAATCACATTTCCAACCTTGCAAATTCTCCCTTTTGCCTATATAATAATCCCATAAAAGCAAGGAGGTTTGCCATGGAGCTGTATCAATATTCCTTTGCAGGGCTTTCTGTGGCCCTCCGCACGCCCCTGCCCCTGCGCCTTACAGAGGAATCTGCGCCATTTCTGCATTTGGGTACGGAGGACTTCCCTTTTGACCACGAGATCATTCTATCCCCCTGCGATACGCTTCCCCCATGCCCCCAAGATGCACTCACTGTACTGGATAACACCTATGCCAGAAAGCCGGACGGCATGGGTTTGGTGTATCATGCGCTGTTTCCCGGAGAAGAGCCGGTGGTGCTGGTGGAGGATGTCCCCGGGGCAACCGTAGTGCGGTATTTGCCCAAGGGAGAAAGCTGGGTCAGGGAAACCTTTGGCCTTATGAATCTTTTGGGCCTGGACGATCTGCTGCTGCGCCATAACCGGCTGATGCTCCATGCCTCCTTTATTTCCTGGCAAGGTCAGGGTATCCTGTTTTCCGCTTCCAGCGGCACAGGAAAGTCCACCCAGGCAGATTTATGGGAAAAGCATCAGAACGCCACCGTTATCAACGGGGACAGAGCCGCACTTTCCCTGAAAGACGGCCGGTGGTATGCCCACGGACTGCCCTTTGCCGGTTCTTCCCGGATTTTCCGCAAGGAAAGCGCTCCTCTGCGGCTTCTGGTTTGCCTTTCTCAGGGAAAAGAGAATGTGGCAACCCGGCTCTCCCCTGTGGAGGCGCTGCGCAGGCTTTTCCCGGAAGTGAATTTGCGCCGATGGGACGAAAGCAGCGTCACCAGGGCAACCGGGCTTTTGATGGAACTGATCGGGGAAGTACCGGTGTACCATCTTTCCTGCCGCCCGGACGAAGAAGCAACGGAAGTCATTCGGAAACTTTTGGATTAAATTTCCGTAAAACACAAAAACCCCTTGAATTTTACAACGGCTTCTGCTATAATGAGGAAGCTATGCGGGTATAGTTCATCGGTAGAATGCGACCTTCCCAAGGTTGAGAGGTGGGTTCGATTCCCATTACCCGCTCCAAAAAAGAAGTAACTTTTGTCTACCAAAAGTTACTTCTTTTTTTATCCAAGCCGCAGGCTTGGTATATCATCACGCTTTAGCGTGTATATCATCGCCGTAGGCGTATATCATCACCGAAGGTGCATACTCCTGCGACTTGATGAGATACAACACTGCGTGTTGATGATATACAATGCGACCCATTGATGATATACAACGGCAAGCCGTTGATTTGTTTCCGAAAATCTGATATAATACCAACGGAAGGATCGCCAACGGCGATATATCATTGAAAAACAACGCTTCTTATGATACAATGGACAAAACACAACCACCCAAAAGGAGGAACCACCATGACCTACGGTGAAAAAGCAGAACAACTATTCCTACAGGGCTACAACTGCTCCCAGGCAGTTCTTCTGGCCTTTGAAGACCTGACAGAACTTCCCAGAGAGCAGGGCGCAAAGCTGGCAGCATCCTTCGGTGGAGGCATGGGCAGACTTCGGGAGGTCTGCGGCGGGTTGACCGGCGCTTTTATGGTGCTTGGTCTGCTGTACGGCTACGACAGCCCGGAAGCCAAGGAAGAAAAGGCCGAGCATTACGGAAGGATTCAGGGCATCGCCGGAGAGTTTAGGGAGCTGTGCGGCTCCATCCTCTGCCGGGAGCTGCTGGACAACCCCAGTACCGTCCCTGTACCCCAGGACAGAACACCGGAATATTACAAGGAACGGCCTTGTATGCGGTTTGTCCGTGCAGCAGCGGATTTGGTAGAGAAGTACATTCAGGAGAACCCCATTAGCGGCTGACGGTTAAACTGTAAATTTTGGTTTATCTTTCTAAGGTTGCTGGGCACCAAAGCCTCCCTTGTGTAAAGGGAGGTGGGTCGCCGAAGGCGAGCCGGAGGGATTGCCTAGGGCAGTTCGATTTCGCCAAAATGCTAACTAGAGCGGAAATT
>JAZQXK010000136.1:0-3415 GCA_045632785.1 Faecousia sp. | reverse complement strand
TGTCACGGTCCAGGCCCAGCTGGGCCAGAGCGGCTTCGATGGCAAGATCAATAGTCTTGCCGGTCGTTACGATAGACTTTTCCAAAATTATTCCTCCGTATTTTCGGTGGCGTAGCGGTTGGGATCATAAGCGCGGCCCTTACAGTTGGGACGGTTGGCAACGCCGGACAGGGGAGCCTTGCTCTCCTGGGCGGGTTCTTCTACCAGAATACCCTTCTTGGCATCGTACTCGCGCTTGGCAGCGGCCTTAGCGGCCTCCTGCTCTCTGAGCTGCTGTTGCTGCAGCTTCTTCTTGCTGGTGTTCTGGGTGATGCCGTCGGGGTTGGCGGCGCGGCGCTCAGCGCGCAGGCGCTCCTTCTCGGCTTCCAGCTTTTCCTGCTCCAGGGCCTTAGCAAGACGGGCAGCATCCTCTGCATCATAGATCTTGCGGTAGCGGTTGGTCAGGATCACATCGATGACCAGGGCAACAATACCCTGAGCAAACCAGTAAAGGCTCAGTGCGGCGGGGATGGTGAAACCGATCCACAGAGACATGAGGGGCATCATCCACATCATGAGTTTGCCGGACTGGGCGGCCTGGGACTTCTTGGCAGTATCCTTGTCCTGCAGACCCTTCTCATCGGTGATGAGGGAGTTGTTCATGCGCTGAGAGACGATCATGCTCAGCACCTGGCTGCCGCAGGACAGCAGAGCCATCAGCACACCGCCTACGGTGGGCCAGATCTGGGACTTGTCAGCGAAATCCCACTTCCAGAACTTCCAGTCGGGGATTGCACCCAGGTCAATACCCAGGAAGGAGAAGTTCACACCCTTCAGGGTGGCTTCGTTGGCGACAACATCCTTAAACTGATCGGCGTACTCACCCAGGTGAGCAGCTGCGATCATCTGATCGTAGTACTGGTTCTTGCCGAACAGATCGGGAGCGGCTTCCTTAATATGATTGACGATCTCAGTGGCAACTTCCACAGTCTCGTGCATCATATACTGCAGGGGCTGACGAACGACGGCGTACAGGGGCAGCAGCAGGAACAGGGGCAGAAGGCTCCACAGACAACCGCCGCCCATCTTGATGCCCTCTTCCTTGTAGAGAGCCTGGACAGCCTCGTTCTGCTTTTGCTGATCGCCTTCAAACTTTTTCTGGAGAGCCTGCACGCGGGGCTGCAGGCGGGACATCTTCATGGAACTCTTCTTGCTCTTGGCGGTGGGGTACAGCAGAATCAGCTTCACGATAATGGCAAAGATAATCAGTGCCAAACCGTAGTTGGTGGTGAAGCGATAGAGCAGATCCATTAACCAACCGAAGGGAACACGAATGATGTCTCCGATTTGGAATGCGAGAAACATAATTTTTTCCTCCGTTAAGATCATGGTACGGGGTCGTAGGGATCCCTTCTGGAGAAGGGATGGCAGCGGCAGAAGCGCTTAAGCGCCAGCCAACCGCCCTTGGCAGCCCCGTATTTGTTGATGGCTTCCATTGCGTATGCTGAGCAAGTGGGCCTGAATCGGCAGCGAGCGGGAAAATAGGGGGAAATAGCGCGCTGATAGAAACGGATCAGGGCGAGCAGCACCTTTTTCATTGGGCAGCCTCCCTCAGAATACCGGCTTTCTCCGCCAGGGAAAGATACGCGTTTGTGAGCTTGCCAAAATCGGCACCGATGCAACGGCTCCGGGCAACCACAACAATATCCCATCCGGGGGCAAACAGCTCCTCATTGAGCCGGTAGACCTCCCGCAGGCGGCGGCGGACGCGGTTACGAATGACCGCTTTGCCTAATTTTTTACTGACTGTCACACCAATACGGTTTTGCTCCAGCCGATTCTTGCGGGCGTAAAGCACCAGATAACCGTTGGCCAGACCCTGGGTGTGATACAGACGCCGGAAAATATGATTGAGTTTCAAAGCGCTGGAAAATTTCATATAAATTCTCCCCTAAAAAAACGGAGGCGGGGCGAAATCCATTCGCCCCGCGTGATCTCCCGTTTCGCTCTAAGCGATCGTGCTGTGATTCAGCCGACGATATTACGCTCAGGCAGACAGAACCTTGCGGCCCTTGGCACGGCGGCGGGCAAGAACCTTGCGGCCGTTGGAAGTAGCCATTCTCTTACGGAAACCGTGAACCTTGGAGCGGTGACGGCGGCTGGGCTGATAGGTACGCTTCATGTGGGATACACCTCCTGTCAAATCACATATGCTCGACAGCCAAAATGGCCGCAGCAACACATAATAACTGACTATAAATAGTCATGCTAAGGTATTATAACCGAAAAATACACACCCGTCAACAACTTTTTTTAAAAATGGTAAAAACCGGGAGGTTTTGCAGCCTCCCGGTTTTAAAATCAACTATTTTCCTGATTGCGCTTTTTCATGACCTCACGCATACGCAGGCCGTGATCCAGAATGCGCTTGCGGATTCTGAGGGTCTTGGGTGTGCATTCCAGCAACTCGTCGTCGGCCAGGAATTCCAGGCACTGCTCCAGAGAGAAGACTTTGGGGCTTACCAGACGCAGAGCTTCGACAGAGCCGGAGGCGCGCATATTGGTCAGCTGCTTCTTTTTGCAGACATTGACAGTCATATCCTCGTTGCGGCTGCAGATACCCACAACCATGCCGGCGTAGACAGGCGTACCGGGGCCGATAAACAGAGCGCCACGCTCCTGAGCGGCATGCAGACCGTAGGTGACAGCTTCACCGGATTCGTGGGAGATCAGGCTGCCGGTAAGGCGGCGTTCGATCTCACCCTTCATGGGGGCATAGCTATCCAGCACGGAGGACATGATGCCCTCACCGCGGGTATCGGTCAAGAACTCACTGCGGTAGCCAAACAGACCGCGGGAGGGGACCATAAACTCCAGACGGTAGCGGCTGCCCATGGGGGTCATGGACAGGAGATCACCCTTGCGGCGGCCCATCTTTTCAATCACAGCACCCATGCACTCTTCGGGCACATCCGCCACCATCCGCTCAATGGGCTCGCAGAGCTTACCGTCGATGGTTTTGGTCAGCACGCGGGGGGTGGAAACGGAGAACTCATAGCCTTCCCGGCGCATGGTCTCCATCAGGATGGAAAGGTGCATTTCACCGCGGCCGGCCACATTGAAGGAATCGGTGCTGGCTTCGGTGACATGCAGAGATACGTCCTTCAAAAGCTCCTTTTCCAGCCGGTCACGCAGGTTTCTGGAGGTGACAAATTTGCCCTCTCTGCCTGCAAAAGGCGAGTCATTGACGGCAAAAGTCATCTCAATGGTGGGATCACTGATCTTCACAAAGGGCAGGGGCACAATGGTATCGGGAGCGCACAGGGTACGGCCAATGGTGATATCAGCCATGCCGGACAGTGCTACGATCTCACCGGCGGAAGCTTCCTGGACGGGAGTCTTACCCAAACCGCTGTATTCATACAGGGCAACCACT
>JAZQXK010000135.1:0-2780 GCA_045632785.1 Faecousia sp. | reverse complement strand
GCCCTCATGGACATTCTGGGCGCCGGTGACGATCTGCACCAGCTCTTCCTTGCCCACATCGATCTGGCAGATCCACATATGGTCGGAATTGGGATGACGGACGATGGATACCACCTTGCCCACCACTACATTGCGGATCTCCGCATCCATCCGCTCATAGGTTTCTACCTTCTGGCCTGCAATGGTCATAGTATCCACAAATTCCTTGTCGGATACATGGGACAGGTCAACAAATTCTTCATGGAGCCATTTTCTGTTCAGTTTCATTGGGCTACCTCCTTAGAATTGGTCCAGGAAACGCACATCATTGTCGAAAATGAGGCGCAGGTCGTTAATACGCATCTGCCGCATGGCCATTCTTTCCAGACCCATGCCGAAAGCGAAACCGGAATACTTCTCCGGGTCGATGCCGCAGTTTTTCAGCACTTCGGGATGCACCATACCGGCGCCCAGCAGCTCGATCCAGCCTTCGCCGTGGCAGGTGGAGCAGACCTGACCGTCTACCTCGCCGGTGCCGCCGCACTTATGGCACTGCATATCCATTTCGCAGCTTGGCTCTGTAAAGGGGAAGTGATGGGGACGGAAGCGCATAACTGCATCCTCGCCATAGAGCTGGCGCATGAGGTTTTCCAGTGCGCCCTTCAAATCGCCCATGGTAATGCCCTCGTCCACAACCAGACCTTCGATCTGATGGAACATGGGAGAATGGGTGGCATCCACCTCGTCCTTGCGGTAAACTCTGCCGGGGGCGATGATGCGGATGGGGGGCTGCATCTTCTCCATGACCCGGATCTGCATGGGGCTGGTCTGGGTGCGCAGGAGGACGGAATCTTCATCGTCAAAGTAGAAGGTGTCGCTGCGATCTCTGGAGGGGTGACCCTCGTGGATGTTCAGGCGGGTGAAGTTGTAGGAAGCCAGCTCGATCTCCGGGCCGTCTACTACGGTGTAGCCCAGGGAGATGAACAGCTCCTTAATGGACTGCAAAACCTGATTCATGGGATGCTGATGGCCCATTTCCACGGGAGTGCCGGGAATGGTCACATCCACAGCTTCCTCAGCCAGTTTCCGCTCCAGAACGGAGGCGTTGATGGCGGTCTTTCTTTCTTCCAGCTTTTCTTCAATGGCTGCCCGGACAGAGTTGGCAAGCTGACCCATAACAGGCCGCTCCTCTGCGCTGAGCTTGCCCATCTGCTTCAGAACGGCGGTGATCTCACCCTTCTTGCCCAGAAGCTTAACACGGAGTTCCTCTAAGGCGGCGGGGGTGTCGGCTTTGTCCAGAGCGGCTAAGGCACGCACACGGATTTCTTCCAGTTGTTGTTTCATGGGATTCTCTCCTTTTATGATAACTATATAATATAGTAGGAATTACGAGGTTCGCAGGCGACAGCCTTTTTGTAGGCAGCGGTCTTAACCGTTCCGTGGAGGATTTTGTGGGAGCTTTTGGAACGGTCAAGACCGCTGCCTACAGCGCATAAAAAATAAAAAGCTTCCGTCCACATACTTGGGGACGAAAGACCGAGATCCTCCGCGGTACCACCCGCAATTCGCCAGAAGGCGCGCTTTTCGGAGCCAAAGACTCCATAAGCCCATAACGGCGGCTGACCGGCTTTTCCTACTGCAAAAAGGGTTCAGAAAAGCAGCTCCCGGGAGAAGGCCCTGATGCCCTGCGCTGCGTGGATTTCACCGCCCCACACTCTCTGAAAACGCAAAAACCGGCACAAGACAGCCCGATCATCACTTTTGCAAATATCCCGTTCATATTATCACAGAGAGGAAAAACTTGCAAGTGCTTTTTCTGCCTTTCCGGGCTTTTTTGGAAATCTTCCCTCTGCAGTTTTTCTTCTGCCGACAGTTGAGGGCTGCACAGAAGCGCAATCTTTTATACCATTATAAAAATTGAAAAAAGGAAGAATAAGCCGCTTCCAACTAAACCAATCACAGCTTGCAGACCGGATGCCGATACGGTGGCGGGTTTTTGCATTTACCAGGTTGCTTTTCGAATGTATTGCATTTTGATTGATCCTGTGGTATACTATAAACAGGAACCGCCAAAAGGAAGGAGCGAAGACCATGCATTTACAGGAATCCGGGGAAATGTATCTGGAAACGATCTATGTGCTGTCCCGCTCCGGAAATACAGTCAGAGCCATTGATGTCTGCGAGCATATGGGCTATTCCAAGCCCAGTGTCAGCAGAGCGATGGGTATTTTGAAGCAAGGGGGCTTTGTGGTCACCGATGCCGATGGCTTTTTGCAGCTCACCCCCTCCGGTCTGGCTGTTGCCAAAAAGATCTATGACCGGCACACGGTTTTAACCAAGCTCCTGGTATCCATGGGTGTGGCGGAGGAAATAGCGGCAGAGGATGCTTGCAAAATGGAGCACGCCATCAGCGACATTACCTATGAAGCCATTTGCCGCCATTTGGGGGAAGAATAAAGAAAAAGGGGAAAATTCAAAAAAATTTAAATTTCCCTCTTGACAAAACAAAGTTATCTGCTATAATGAGTAAGGTCCATGCGGGTGTAGCTCATCCGGTAGAGCGCCACCTTGCCAAGGTGGAGGTAGCGAGTTCGAGCCTCGTCACCCGCTCCAGCAAAAAAGTCCCATTTGTCTACCAGACAAAAAGGGTTTTTTACAATGATATCCGTTCCCTGCGGTCACGGATGATATAGCTGCCGCTATGATATCTGCTGCGCAGATGATATACGCTTCGCGTATGAAGGGAACGGATATTATATCATATTTGCATCGCAAATATATCATGCGGCGCAAGCCGTATA
>JAZQXK010000134.1:0-7504 GCA_045632785.1 Faecousia sp. | reverse complement strand
CTGTTTCTGATTTGCTGATACCCCTTTGTAAAGATATTCGATCCGGCGCAATTTCTCTTTATGCACCGCAGACAAACAAGGATGCAGATACTTGCTTTGAACTCGTCTTTTGGCCCAAGAAGCCCGAAGGGTCAGAGGGATTTGTGTTTTCTGAACATCTTTACATCATAGACCCCAACTGCGAGACTGCACAATATCTACAGGAACTGATGAAGGATGCAGAACCACCCGTAACCTTCCTGCCCTAATTATCACGATGAGGAGGAATACATATGAATTTTGGAACATGGAAAGGCAGCTGTTATGCTGTGCGGAACAAATTCTTTCGCTTCTGGCCTGCCTGTCTGATTTTTACCGTCCTGATGGTTCTGCATGTATTGACCATAGAACCCCCAAAAACCCTGAACGATGTCTATTCGATTTACTTCTCCATCCTTATGGCTTCCATATATGGATCGCTCTACGGGGGCATTTGCGCCATTTTGTTGTTCCGGGATCTGTTTAACCGGCGTTATGCTGTGGCTGTCCATGCCCTGCCCCAAACCCGGGAAGCCATCTTTTTAGGCAACTTCCTTTCCGGCCTGGCTTTGGTGTTGGTTCCTATGGTGCCCGCGTTTTTCCTGTTAGTGCCGAAATTGGAAGGGAATTGGGGACAGGCATTGCTTCTTTACCCCATGGTGCTGATGTATTGGCTCTATGGCTTTGCCATTGGCTCGTTGGGGGCAAATCTCAGCGGCACAGCCTTTGGGGCAGTGTCTGCCAGTGTATTTCTGACCTTTGGGATCCCCTTTGGGGAAAGTTTTGTGGACCTGATCCTGACAGAGCTGCTTCCGGGAATTACTTCTGTGGATGCAGTACCCGCCACCATAGATTGCTCCTTCCTACTTGCTCTCATAGAGCGGGATTATGACAAAGGATTGCCCTGGGGCTTTCTTTCTATCTGGGGCGTGGTGAGCATTTTGCTTCTGGGCTGCGCCCTGTGGCTGTATAAAAAGCGGAAACTGGAAGCTGCGGGGGACTTTGCTGCCTTCTCCGGGCTAAAGCCTGTATTGAAAGCCCTGTTTACCTTCTTTGGAGGCGTTATTTTGGGGGTCATTCTCTGCGCTCCTGTGAATGATGGGCCTCTCACAGAAGAATATGATCTGTGGAACACCTTGGGGTGGCTGCTTCCCGGAAATCTATTGGCTGTGCTGATTGGAGAAATGCTGGTAGAAAAAACCGTCCGGGTGTTTAAGGGCAGGCAGCTTCTGCGCTATGGCTTGTGCGCCCTGCTGACCTTTGGGGTGTGCGCCCTGATTTGGGCAGACCCGGCAGGGATAAGCACCAAAGTGCCGGGGCAGGAGGAGATTTCCTGTGTGTATATCAGTGACGGCACATACGGTTTTACTGCGGAAAGCCCGGAGGCCATTGCCGCTGTACTTCAGCTCCACCAAACGACCACAGAGGATCTTTCTCCCTGCGTAAAATACCCAACCGGGGATGAACTGGAATTTCACTATACTCTGAAAAATGGAAAAGTAATGGTTCGGAAGTATGTTTTTGAATATTACGACCACCAAAGCCTCACGGTTCACCCCCACTATAATGTGAAGCGGGATTTCTTTGACAATACCCGGTGGGCGCTGTCCTGCTGCCTGGGGCAGGAATTGCCGGAGGAAGCCTTAACCGGTCAGGACTATGACTTGCTCTATTATGCAAAGGCAACTGTGATCGACGAAGAACAGAACCTCTCATACACCCTGTATTCCGGCGATTTGAAAAAGCTGCTTTACTGCATAGGCCAGGATATGGAAGCCGGAAAGCTCGAACTGCAAGCAGGTGCCTGGCCGAAAGATTATTACTATAGCATCCTGCTTCACACCGATCTTCCCACCGGCGGATGGCATGGTTGCAACCTGCTTGTGACCGATGAAAGCTCGGAAGCCTTCCGGTATCTGGAAGAATTTTTTGGGCAGAAGAAAAGATAGAGCATAGGGAACAACAACAACTGTCAACTGCTTTTTACAACTTCTTTCCGGGAAAAAAGACACATCAGCCGACTCTCCTTGGGTCTGGCTGATGTGTTTTATCTATGGGCGCATTTTTCAACTTACCCTTTTCCTGAACAGGGGGTCTGTCGCTGCTCATTTTAGGGGGCAGAGTGTGGATTTTCCCGGGGAGCGCCGCAGGTGGAGCCGTTCTTGGTTAGATTGTCGATATAGACCTCCAGGCAAACACCCTGGGCATAGATCTCCGCAGCCATTTCCTTGCCCACATAGCGGTAGTGCCATGGCTCAAACATGATGCCGGTGATGGGGGAATCTGCCTTGGAGTAGCGCAGGATGAAGCCGTATTTCCAGCTATTGGCCATGAGCCACTTCTGGGCGGGCATATATTGCTGGTTCTGGTGCAGGTCGGGGCTGTTTGCATCTACAATATCAAAGGCCAGACCTAAGTGGTGCTCACTTGTTCCAGGCTCAGCAACGATTCGTCTGGCGGCTGCATAGTTGCCCCCGGTGGAGCGCAGTGTTCGGTTGAAATTTCTCTGCTGTGTCTCTATGCTGCGATAGCCGGAAATGACCCTTAGACGATAGCCTGCTGCCCGGCAGTCCTTTAACATTAGTTCCAGGTCTTCCATGCAAGCAGGATCCAGCATCACGCCGGAAAACTCTACCAGCTCCGGGGTAAAACCCTCCGGCAAGGGATTCCAGGCATTGACCAGAATGAAATTCACGCCGGAAGAAGAGAAGAAATAGTTTTGTCCGTCAATTTCCAGTTTGCCAACTGCCGGTGTGCCGTCCTGCTGCATATAATAGCGGTTGCCGTCTGCTTCCAGCCAACCGGTGTGCATCATGCCCAGTTTTCCTATGTAGTAGCGCTTGCCGTCCAGCTGCAGCCACCCCCGGTGGGGATGACCGGAGTCATCAAAATAATGCTTCTTGCCGCAAATCTCTGTCCAGCCGGTTGCCAGGCAGCCGTCTGCTTCCATATAATAGGTCTTGCCGTTGAGGCTCAGCCAACCGGTTGCCACAGTGCCGTCACTGCCCATGTAATAGGTTTCGCCGTCCACTTCTGTCCAGCCGGTTGCCATGGTGTGATCCTCAGAGAAGTAATAGCGGCCCTTGCTTTCGTCCAACCATCCTGTGTGGCAGAAGCCCTGTTCATTCAGGTAGTATTGCTTTCCCTTCCATTTCAGCCACCCGGTAAGGATATTGCCGTCCAGGCGCACATAGCAGGTTTTTTCGCCTACTTGCTGGAAGCCGGAAACAGGACTGCCATTTTCATCCAGATAGAACCGCTTGCCGTCTTCCTCCAGCAGCCCGGAAGCCAACCGCCCCCCAACACCAAAGTAGTGGAAGACCCCTTTTTCATGTAGCCAACCGGCATGGAGCTTGCCGTCACTGTCAAAATAGTATCGGCTGCCACGGTCTTCCAGCCAGCCGGTGTGCATAGTGCCGTCCTCACGGAAATAGTAGCGGCCTGTGCTGCTGCCGTACCAGCCGATTCGGGGATCGCCTTTCTCGTCCAGTAGGTAGCGTTTTCCCTCACGCTCCACCCACCGGCTTTGGTCAATGGGTAAAAAATCCAGAATGGGGTCACGGAAAATATACCCGGTCAGTCCGGTCAATACAATCCCGGCCATTATGAGCAAAATGATCCATTTTTTCTTCATGGGCTATCCCCCTATCAGACTTACATTGCGCAAATTATAACATAAAGATAGCAGAATAGCAAGAAATTGCTTCTATTTTGTAGTATTTTGTGACTTTATTAGAGGTTAGTCGGTTGCCGTCGGTTACAATTTGAGGCAGACCGCCTGGCTGGCATCCTTTTTTTCGGGCTGACAAAATTAGTGTATACTTTTCCCTCTCTTTGTGTTATAATACACCTTAGATGCATACGGTTTTATATTCGGCCTGTGGGCCGGTAATCATAAAAACAGCATACGAGCAGGATATAAGCAGGCAGGCGCTCCTTTTTATCTTTGTGACGACGGGGGTCATAAAGACGAGGGCGGGTGCCGGATTTGCTGTACCTAAAGATCAATACGGCAGAAATATCTGCCAATGTACATTGTGAATCTAAAAGGAGTTGTATAACATTTGGCTGAAAAACTGAAAATTATTGCCCTTGGTGGTCTCAACGAGATCGGTAAGAACATTACGGTTCTGGAATACGGAAAAGACATGATCGTGGTAGACTGCGGCCTGGGCTTTCCGGAGGAAGATATGTATGGCGTGGATCTGGTGATTCCGGATTTTACCTATTTGGTAAAGAATCAGAATAAGCTCCGGGGCTTTTTTGTCACCCACGGCCATGAAGACCACATCGGCTCTCTGCCCTATGCTTTGCAGCAGGTGACTGCCCCTGTTCATGTGACCCCCATGACCGGCGGCCTCATTCGTCTGAAGCTGGAGGAACACGGCCTTGCGGATACTGTGAAACTGGTAAACCATAAGCCCGGAGATGTGGTGAAGGCAGGCTGTTTCCAGGTAGAATTTATCCATGTGAACCATTCAATTGCCGATGCGGTCTGCTTCTGCATCACCACACCTGTGGGCAAGGTGATCATGACCGGTGACTTTAAGATCGACCCCACTGCAGAGGGCGGCATGATGGATTTGGCCCGACTGGGTGCATTGGGCAACGAAGGGGTGCTTGCCCTTCTGGCAGACTCCACCAATGTGGAGCGGGATGGCTATACCCCCTCGGAGCAGGTGGTTGCAGAAGGTCTTGACCGCCAGTTCAAAAACTGTAATGAACGGATCATTGTCACCACCTTTGCTTCCAATATGCACCGGATCCAGGCGGTTTTACAGACGGCTCACCGCTATGGCAGAAAGGTTGCCGTCACCGGACGCAGTATGGAAAATATGCTGAGGGTGGCAACAGAGCTGAATTACCTGAAAGTGCCGGCCAATACCATTGTGGATATTACGGCTATGAAGTCCCTGCCCAAGGACAAGATGGTCATTGTTTCCACAGGCTCTCAGGGTGAGAATATGTCTGCCCTTTACCGTATGGCCTTTTCCACCCATAAGCAGGTGGAGATCATGCCCGGTGACCGGATCATTATTTCCGCTTCTGCCATCCCCGGTAACGAAAAGGCTGTGTCCAAGATCATTAACGAGCTGTACCGCAAGGGAGCAGAGGTGGTATACGAGAAGTCCGAGGGGCTTCATGTATCCGGACACGCCTGCCAGGAGGAACTGAAGATCATTCACGCCCTGACCAAGCCCAAGTTCTTTATCCCTGTCCACGGAGAGCAGCGGCACCTGCAGATCCACGGTAAGCTGGCTAAGCAGATGGGTATGAATCCCAAGAATATCATTATTTCCGACATTGGCAATGTGATCGAATGTACGGGCCGCACCTGCAAGCTGAATGGAACTGTTCCCGCGGGCAAGGTGCTGGTGGATGGTACAGGAGTTGGAGATGTGGGTAGCGTTGTCCTCCGGGACAGAAAGCACCTGGCCCAGGATGGCATGCTGGTGGTTTGCGTGAATCTGTCCAGCGAGGACGGCAGCATCCTCACCGGGCCGGATATTATCTCCCGTGGCTTTGTGTATGTAAAGGAATCGGAAACACTTATGGATGACCTGCGGCTCATTGCCATGGATGCCATTGAGCGCTGCGCCCGCAAGCGGGTGCGGGACTGGACTGCTATCAAGGCAACGATTAAAAATGACCTGTCCGGTTATCTCTATAAAACGACCAAGCGCAATCCCATGATTCTGCCTATTATTATGGAAATCTAAGACGAACATGACCCGACCGAAGATGTGTTTTTCGGTCGGGTTTTTGCGAACTTATATTCCTATATGCCGCACAGATGATATGCATTTGTGAAAAATATCCCAAAAGGTCGATATAGTTATATGAAATTCTGTTGACAAATCCTATATTATTCGGTATGATAACCTAGGAAGGGGGGCGCTTTATGAATACATTTATTTTGAAAGGCAATATCTTCTACAGCACCGGGCGCAAAGAGTGCCGGTGGCTCGAAAATGGTTATCTTGCTTGCGTGAACGGAATCTGTCGGGGTGCGTTTTCTGCCATCCCGGAGGAATATAAAGACCTTCCTGTGAAGGACTATGGTAATCGCCTGCTTGTGCCCGGCTTTGTGGATCTGCACATTCATGCCCCCCAGTATACCTTCCGGGGTCTGGGCATGGACTTAGAGCTTATGGAGTGGCTGGATACCTATACCTTCCCGGAGGAATCCCGATACGCCGATTTGGAATATGCCCGGAAAGCCTACAGCCAATTTGCCAATGACCTGAAAATGGGCTGCACCACCAGAGCGGCCGTCTTTGCCACTGCCCACACAGAGCCTACCTGGCTTCTCATGGATGAGTTGGAAAAGACTGGGCTCATTACCATGGTGGGTCGTGTAAATATGGATGCCAACGGGCCGGACAATCTGCGGGAAAAGGATGCGGCCTATTCCTATGCTGAAACCCTCCGCTGGCTGGAAAAGGCTGGACAGTATAGCCGCACCAAGCCCATTCTAACCCCCCGGTTTGTACCCTCCTGCTCCTCAAAGCTGATGCAATCCTTGGGTGAGCTGGCAAAGGGGCGGGGGATTCCGGTACAAAGCCACCTGTCTGAGAATTTTGGAGAGATCTCTCTGGTGAAGGAGTTGTTCCCGGATTCCGCTTGCTATGCTCAGGTTTATGAGCATTTTGGACTTCTGGGCGAGCATGGAAAGTGTATTATGGCCCACTGTGTCCACAGCAGTGACGTGGAACGGGAGCTTCTCAGGGAGAGAGGGGTATACATTGCCCACAGCCCGGAATCCAATATGAACCTGGCTTCCGGCGTTGCCCCTGTGTCCAAGTATCTGGATCTGGGCTTGAAAGTGGGTCTTGCCACAGATGTGGCAGGGGGCAGCAATGCGGATATGTTCCGGGCCATGGCTCACGCAGTACAGGCCAGCAAGCTCCTTTGGAGATTGCACGACCAGGAGATGAAGCCTCTGACCTTTGAAGAAGTCTTCTATCTGGCCACTTTGGGTGGCGGCAGCTTCTTTGGCAATGTGGGATCTTTCCGAGATGGGGACGAAATGGATGTTCTGGTTTTGGACGACAGCCCCATCCCCTCTGCTATGGAGCTTTCTATCCCCCAGCGGGTAGAGCGCATGGCATACCTTTTTGTCCCCCAATGTTTGAAAGCAAAGTATGTGGCAGGAAGACAAATTTTCTAGGGTTCATCATTTTAACAAAGACCGCTTTCTGGGATACTGATATGATCCCCCTAAAGTAGACCATGGAAATATCCAAAGTCTATTTTAGGGGGTATTTCTATGTCCAAATCAAAGTGGACAGCAGAGCAAAAGATTGCCATGGTTCAGGCATATTTATCTGGACAGGGATCCTATGCAATAATCTCAAAAAGTAACGGGGTTGGAGAAACAACATTAAGAGGATGGGTTCGCTGCTATTTGGAACAAGGAGAGTTTGGCTTTATAGAAGGCACAGGAAACAAGCAGTATAGCAAGGAGTTTAAGACAATGTGTGCC
>JAZQXK010000133.1:0-15094 GCA_045632785.1 Faecousia sp. | reverse complement strand
GCATGAAGGAGAACCGGGTAGCGCAGCTTGCCGGTGCGAAGATAGACCACAGCCAGCAGACAGCCCAGGAAGAAGGCGTAGAAGAACTGGAACAGATTGCCGTGGAACAGGCCAAAGAGCAAGCCGGAGAAGAGAACGGCTACCCGCTCGCCGTATTTGCCTACCCGATCCAGAAGCACCTTCCGGAAGATCAGCTCTTCCATGAGAGGGGCAAGTATCACCATAAAGAGGATCTTCAAAAAGCCGGTGTCCATGGCAAGCTCGTTCAGGGGGTTCTCGGCCTGCCCACCGGAGAAAAGGAAGGAGAGGAGCGTGCCGATCAGGTTGCCACCCTGCATCAGGGGGAAGGATATAAGAAGGTACAGAAGGAGACCTTTGACAGAGAGCTTCTGGGTTTCCGGGGCTTGCCGGGGCATCCAAAGCATGAGCAAAATGCCTGCGGGGAAGCCGATGAGGTACATGGGCACGAAGTTGCTCAGCCACATACCGGTCATGGTGGTCTCTGTCCAGTTGGATTTGCCCCAGATCAGCTCGGCGGCAATGATCCAAAGAGATTGGGCATACACGGTGGCCCCGAGGATCAGTGTAAGGCCAAAGCCGATGCGGGAGAAGGTTCTGCGGCTGGTTCTTAAATCCAGTTCCATAAAATCAATCCTTTCTGGAAATTCAATATACGACAAAATTATATCAAATCTTCATTCCTCTGTCAACAAATCGTGCTTCCCCCGGGGAGAAAGCGACAAAAAATTCCCCATCGTCTATGGTAAAATTTCCCTATGTGCAGAAGGAGGGGTCAATATGTCTGTTTTTCATGGCGGTGGACAGGGGCTTGCGTCGGGTACACAGGGACGAAAAAACCGGGTACTGCCCCTAAGCTGGGAGCGGTTTTTGAAAAAACCCGGCGTGAAAAGCCTTCTCAAAGTGGGACTCACCGGGCTTATGGCCTTTTGTCTTGCGCCCTGCGCCATGGGAAGTTTACAGCTCCCGGTTTTGGTGGGCTTTCTCTTTTCTTTGGAAACCGGCTGGACGACTCTCTTTGCCGGGGCTATGGGAGCCTTAGGTGGGGCGGTGTTCTGGCAGGGAGCGGAGCAGATGGAGATCTTTGGGCAGGTGCTTTGCGCCTTGATCACCATGGCGGTTTTCTCCCCTGGAAAGCTGTGGAAAAGACTTTGGGCGCAGAGTTTCCTTTGCCTGGGGGTCACAGTTCTGTGCGCTGTGGGGATGTGCCTCCTTTTGGGAGATAAGCCGGATCTTTTGGCTCTGGGCATCCGGGCAGTGTTTGCCAGCCTGGCTCATTTGGCCTTTTCTCCCACATGGAAAGGAAAAAGGGAATTGGCCAGGGGCGCTTCGGCGGCCTTTCTGGTGCTGGGGCTGTGCCAGGTGCGGCTTCCCTGGGATATGAGCCTGGGATTTTTCCTTGGGGCACTGCTGAATTGCGCTGGGGAGCGCATTGCTCTGGGACTTTTGTGCGGACTGGCTATGGAATTGTCCGGAATTTGCGCTGTCCCTATGTCGGCGGTGCTGGGCATTTCTTCTCTGGCGGGAAAGCATCTGCGAAGCTCTTACGGTGGGGCGGTTTTGCCTGTGGCTCTCACGGCGGCTTGGTCGGTTGCTACCGGGGATGGGGTGCCGGGATTGTGGCTCAGCTTGCTGCTGGGGGGCTTTGCCGGGATGCTCGTAAAACCGGGAAAAAAACAAGCCCCACAAGCACCCACCCCGGAGGAACACCGGCTCATGGCTGTGAGCCGTGTCATGGGGCAGCTTGCGGGGGTGTTGGGCCAGGAGGAAGGGGTGCCGCCTTCCAAAGAAGGGGGAGAGGAGCAGCGCCTGCGCCGGCAGTATGAACTTCGCCTTTCCGAGAGCCGAAAGGCTCTTACCCGGCAATATGAAAGCCTATCCCGGTTCTGTATGGAGTTGGCTATGCCCCAGAGATCTCCTGCTCCCTGCCGGTTTCAGGCAGAGGTGGGCTTTTGCGCTTTGGGGGCAGGGGGCAGCACCTACCGGGGTGATCGGGCAGCATGGTTTTCTGCTCCACAGAACCGGTTTTATGTGCTTCTGTGCGACGGCATGGGCACAGGTAAGTGGGCAGCCAAGGCATCACGAGAGGCGGTGAACCTTCTTCGGGGGTTACTACAGGCGGGACTTGAGCCGGGGGAAGCCTTGCAAACATTAAATGACAGCCTGGTTCTTCGGGACTTGGGGGGACTGTCTACAGCAGACCTTTTGGAGCTGCGGCTGGACAAGGGCTGGGCTTACCTATACAAATGGGGCGGCGCACCCAGCTACTATAAAAGGGGAGAGAGGGTGCAAAGAATCGGGGCAGCCGCACCACCACCCGGCGTGGGGATTGGAGAGGAATACCACCCGGAGGTTCTGCGGCTGCCAATGCAGGGAGGACAGGTGCTGGTTATGGTCAGTGACGGCGTGGCAGGAGAGGATTTGCCTGGCCGCATCCAAAAAGCCCCCGGAGATAGCCTGGAGAAGCTGGCGGAGTATTTGGTAAAGACCGGGGAGGGACTGCCCAGGGACGATCAAACGGCAGTGGCGGTCTGCCTGGACCGTCTTCCAGCGGGGCCATCATAGCATAGATGTGAGGCGAATGCTGTCGAAACACAAGATGTGGGGATGAATTTTTGAAAAACACCACTAAATATGGAGAGATTTCCAGTGTTTTCCCGGCATGGGTCGCAAAAAGTCGGGCAGCCTGCGCTTTTGCTGAAAAATGGTATAGGCAAGGGAAAATTACAAAAAGATACTGACAAGAAAAGACAGATGTGGTATAATGAGCCTGTGGCGCAATTCTTGCAAAGAAGGTAAATTCCGGTTTATCGGCAATCTGCCCGATAAACCAAAATTTACGAAATCACTCTCAACTTTTTCTTCTTTACATTTTACAAAACAACACCCAAGGAGGTATTCTATATGAAGCATTTACGGAAAAGAGGCTGGGCGCTGCTTTTGGCCCTGGCGCTTTTGATTCAGGCAGGAGTGGGGATTTCTCCTGCCTATGCTGCGGAGGACATGGATTCCCCTGTACATAAGATGGAACTTGAGGTAGAACTCACGGAAGAGCCCACGGAGGAGCCTACGGAAGAACCCACGGAAGAACCTACCGAGCCTGACCCCCTGGAAGGCTATGTTTTCCCGGATAACTGGGCGGCAGATGCTTTGCGTTTTGCTGTTGCCAATGGGATTTTGAAGGGCAGAGCCAATAAGGACTTAGACCCCACCGGTAAGACCAGCCGTGCGGAAATGGCCACTATGTTGGTTCGCCTTCTGGGGGCAAGGGGTTCTGCTGACCTCAGCGGCTACACCGATATGAAGGAAGAGTCCTGGCATTATGAGATTGTCAGTGCCGCTGTGGAGTTTGGGATCATGAATGGCGTATCCGCCACCCAGATGGCCCCCAACCGCCCGGTTACCCGGCAGGAAACCTTCGTTCTGCTGGCCAGAGCCTTTGGCCTGTACCCGGAGGACAGCAGCCTTTATACCAAATATACGGATCAGGATCAGATCAGCGCCTACGCCCGGGATGCGGTTTCTGCGCTGACTGAGCTGGGATGCCTTCAGGGCTATGCCAGCGGCGATGTGCGCCCCCGGCAGACCATCACCCGGCAGGAAGTGGCGGCACTGTTCTATAAGCTGCTGGATGCTATTTGTGACGAGCCGGAGGAGATCCCCACCCAGGGCTTTGTGCTCTACCGGGGAAGCCAGCCCCTTCCCAAGGGACTTAGTGTGGAGGGCACTTTGATTCTGGCCGCGGGCCTGGAAGGAGAGGCCCTTTTGCAGGATGTCACTGTGACCGATCTTCTGGTGCTGCGCCTGGCCAATGATACGGAAGCTGCCTTAGAAAATGTAACGGCAAATACCTTGTCTGTGGTGTCCTGCAAGGGTATTTCCGGAAGCAGCACCAGTGACCGGCTGAACTGGGGCAAGGCGGGGCTGGAAGTCCCCTTCTCCGCCCGGGTGCTTTATGCCTATGGAGATGGCACCTTTTGCGGTGACTTTGAAACCGCTCTGATTTTGGGCGAGAATACCATCATGCAGGGCAGACTGGGAGAAGTCACCTTCAAGAGTGGTAAGAACCTTAGCTTAATGGGAGAAGTGGGCACACTGATTGCCGAGGCAGAGGGCGCAGAGATCACAGCGGAAAAGGCTGTGGAAACCGCCATTTTGCTGGGCGACAAGACCCGGTTTACCGCCATGGACAGCCTTTCTCTTCTGGAAGTGAAGGGCAATGGCTGCACAGTGATCCTGGAAGGCACTGTGGGTACGGTGACTATGGAAGGCACAGACGGCAGACTCACTGTAAACGGCACTGCGGATGCCATCTATCTGGAAAACTACCGTAACACCGCCGGGGGCAATGGCTCTGCGCGGCTGATTACGGTGCATGGGCGGTACTGTACCGTTGACCTTGCTTATGAAGAACT
Source organism: Faecousia sp. (assembly GCA_045632785.1). Classification (GTDB taxonomy): domain Bacteria; phylum Bacillota; class Clostridia; order Oscillospirales; family Oscillospiraceae; genus Faecousia. The sequence continues at coordinate 10,661 of JAZQXK010000133.1, read as the reverse complement.
GGTAGAAGAGGTGGACTGGGGTCTGGAGGGCGTAACAGTTGACATCACATCCACGGCCCCCTTGTCCCTGACGCAGAGAAAGACCGATCTGGTTGCCACCTTTGACGGTCTGATAGAGGGGGTGGGCACAGCAGACGGCTGCCGTCTGGTAACCCTTTACTGGTTCAAAAACGGCTGTCTGCTGCACAGCGACCCTGAATTTATCCTGCACGATGGGGCCCAGTCTGTGTGGAGTCTGGACTTCTCCGGCGGCTTTGTGGATAACCACGCCCAGTATACCGTTAAGGTTGCGGTGATCGGGGAGAACGCCAGCGGGGACTTCGTCTTATCCATCCCCGAATATGACTATGACTATGACCGGGCTTTGGAAACAGTGGAAACCGTCCTGATTCCCGGCTGGGTTCGCTATGACACGCCCCTCTATCAGGACGATACTATGAAAAAACCTATTCAGACTGTTCCCAAGGGCACGGAGGTTACCCACCTGTACTACTCTACCGATGAAGGCAAGCCCGGAAAGGTTCGTCTAGCTGATGGTACCATCGGTTGGATGGACTGGATGGCCTACACAGTTTCTACCGTGAATTACACCCAGAAAGAGGACTACACCGTAGGTCAGAAGGAAGGCTTCGTCAACAAGCGGGGCTACACCAGTCCCAACGGCTACCTGGTTTGGCTGAGCCTGAAAACCCAGAGAGTCAATGTATTTACAGGCAGTGTGGGTGCATGGAAGCTGGTGGAGACCTTCCCCTGCGCCACCGGTGCAAATACAAGCCCCACAGTTGCCGGTGTCCACTCCATTATCTATAAGACCAGTCGCTGGGAGTTTGATGCTACAGTGGATGGAAAATTCCACCAGGACTATTTCTATGTCCACACCATTACCGGCTTCTGGGGCGGCCAGGCCTTCCATTCTCAGCTCTACCGCTGCTCTGACGATACCATGTATGACGATACCATGAGCAGACCTGTATCCCACGGCTGCGTGAGAATGCTCCCCGACGGCTGCGCCTACATCAATAAGCTGCCTTTCAAGACCACTGTGGTGGTGCATTAAGAGAACAGGAGGGGCATCTATGGAAGCTTCCCTGATCTATGGGAAAACTGTTTTGATCTCCGATACCCAGACAGATCCCTTCGGTCGCCTAACCCCCGCATCCCTTTTGGCCCTGGCTCAGGAAATGGCCACGGAGCACGCCCTTTCTTTGGGGCTGGGAAAACCCGCCCTTGACCCATTGGGACTGTTTTGGGCGATTATCCGTCAAAAGGTAGCGATCTATCGCCTGCCCCGGCAGGGAGAGCGCATTACTCTGGAAACCTGGCCCGGCGTACCCACCAGAACCGCTTTTCCCCGTTTTGTGGTGGCAAAGGACGAAAAGGGAGAGCCCCTGTTTCAGGTGGCGGCGCTGTGGCTGTTTATGAACAGGGAGAGCCGGGAAATGGTGCTTCCCAAAAACAGCGGTGTGGCTGTGCCCGGCATCCGCAGGGAAGGGGAGTTAGACCTTCCCAAGGGCATTGCCCACAGGGAACTGCAAAACAGGGCCTTGCGCCATGTGCAGTATTCCGAGCTGGACTGCAACGGACACTTAAACAACTGCAAATATGCCAACTGGATGCAGGATGTGCTTCCTCCGTCTTACCACCAGGGACACTGTCTGAAAGAGCTTCATGTCTGCTATACCCATGAGGCCCTTTGGAATCAGGGGATCACAGTGAGCTGGGAGCTGGTGGGAAATGCCCTGCAAATGGAGGCCAACCGGGAAGGAGAGCAGTATATTTTCTCCCTGCGTGCTTCCTACGAAGAAGAATCATAAAACTACCGCCCCGAAGCGGAACCGTTCAGGTGCTTCGGGGCGGAAATTGTTTATTCCCATAGACCAAATTACAATTTGCTGCCGCAACACCCTCCCGGAAAGCTCCTTCTTTCAGTTTGCTCTTGACACAACCAATACTTCGTGCTATGATGTATTATGTGAAGGGAGGTATACTGTGGATAAACAACTGAAACGAGGGCTGCTGGATGTATGCGTTTTGGCAGCCATCAAGGATGAAGAATCCTACGGCTACAAGATCATCAAGGACATGAAGCCCTATGTGGCGCTGTCCGAGTCCACCTTGTATACCATTTTGAAGCGGCTGGAGCTTGCCAATATGCTGACGGTACGCACGGCGGAGCATGGTGGCAGACTTCGGAAATATTACCGCATTACCCCAGATGGCGTAAGGCGCATTGAGGACTTTAAGGAAGATTGGAAGAAGATTCTTTCCATCTACCGATTTGTAACCAAGGAGGACAAGTGCCATGACGAAGCATGACTTTTTATTGCTGCTTCAGCAGCAGCTATCTGTGCTTGCCCCAATGGAGCGGGAGGAGTATTTGAGTTTTTACCGGGAAATGATCGAAGACCGCATGGAGGAGGGGCTTCCCGAGGCCGAGGCGGTGGCGGCCATGGGTTCGGTTTACGAGATTGCAGCCCAAATTCTGCCCAATGTCCCGGTTAAGGCGGAAAAAGATCAGAAAAAACAGGCAAAAAGAGAGAAAAAGACGGGAAAGACCTTGCTTTTGATCCTTGGCTCGCCTCTGTGGATCGTTCTGCTGATGGCGGGATTTGCGGTGCTTTTGGCTCTGTTTGCGGCATTGTGGTGCGTGGTCATTTGCCTGTGGGCGGCTTTTGCGGCTGTGGCTGTTTCCTCGATTGCGGCAGCAGTAGGGGGAACTATCTTCTTTTATACCGGCAATACCAATGGAGGGCTGGCTCTGCTGTGCGTTGTGCCTGTGTGCATGGGACTGTCCATCTTGCTGCTTCTTGGCTGTAAGGCCGCAACGAAAGGTGGGGCAAGGCTTACCGGGAAAACGATCGGGGTAATCAAAAAGCTGTTTTTTGGAGGGTATGGAAAATGAATAAAAGTACGGCTATTTGGATGATCGTGGCGGGGGTTTTGATTCTTGCGGGCGGCATTGCCTTCGGCGCCTTGATGAGCGCATTACAATGGGACTTTTCCAAGCTGTCCACCGGGAAAATGGTCACCAATGAACTTGAGATCACAGAGGAATTCCGGGATATTTCCATTCTCACAGACACGGCAGATATTACCTTCATATATTCCGAGGACTCCAAGACCACAGTTTTGTGCCGGGAGCAGGAAGATGTGATGCACAAAATCTCTGTCCAAAACGGCACCCTTCGCATTCAAGCGGAAGATGCAAGGCCGTGGTATGCCTACATAGGCTTTAACTTCCACTGCCCCAGCATTACCGTTACCCTGCCCAAGGCTTCCTGGGGCGTACTTTCTGTTTGTACTTCCACCGGTGATACGGTGATCCCCAAGGAGTTTGACTTTGAAAGTATGGCTGTTACCGCAAGCACCGGGGATATTCGGTGCAGCGCCTCCGTTTCTGGGGATGTGAAGCTGAAAGCCTCCACAGGAGATATTCTGGTGGAGGATGCGGACTTTGGGAATACGGAGCTGTCTGTTTCCACAGGAAGGGTTACTGTACACAATTTGTCCTGCAAGGGGAATCTGAATATTCAGGTCAGTACCGGAAAGACGGTCGTTGCCGACACCACCTGCGCAGGCCTTACCTCCCGGGGTAACACCGGGGACATTCGGTTGGAAAACACCCGTGTGGCAGGCGCTCTGGACATTAAGCGCACCACAGGAGATGTGACCTTCGACCGGGCAGATGCCTATAGCCTGACGGTGAAGACCGGCACAGGAGATGTGGAAGGCAGCCTGCTTTCCGGGAAGGTGTTTGTGACCCAGACAAGCACAGGGAAAATCCGTGTACCTCAGTCTTCCGGGGAAGCAATTTGTCGGATCACAACAAGTACCGGAAATGTCACGGTTACAGTAGCTCCGAGAAAGTGAGAATGCGAAAAGGTGTAAAATGCTTGCTTTCCGGCTGAACCTGTGCTAAAATAAATGTTCAAAGTTCAAAGCACTTTCACTTCTGGAGTTAGATTCTATGGAACAAGATGTATTAAAGCAGAAAATTGCCGAAAATATTGCGGCGCTTAGGAAACAGGCGGGACTGACCCAGGCAGAGCTCGCCCAGCAGCTCAACTACTCTGACAAGGCTGTATCCAAATGGGAGCGGGGAGAATCCGCCCCGGATATTATGACTATGGTGCAGCTCGCTCAGGTTTTGGGCGTTTCTGTAGACAGTTTGGTCTACGAACCGGAGGAATATGCCCGGCTCCACCCCCCGGTTGTTCCCGCCAAAAAAGAGAAAAAGAAGAAGGAAAAGAAGAAAAAGCCCCGTCGCACGGAGCTTTCCCGTAACCGCAAGATCATTGCGGCACTGGTTTCCATTCTGGTGTGGTCTGTGGCCTTGCTTATCTGGCATACCACCAGCTCTGTAGGGATCAAGAATATGTGGCTGTGCTTTGTGGCGGCCGTTCCGGTCACCGCCATTGTGATGCTGTCCCTGCTTTCTGCATGGCGTTATTATCGGTTTAACCGTTTGCATATTTCTGTGATTCTCTGGGGTGTTTTGACGCTGCTGTTTTTAAGCCTGTGGGTGCAGTGGGGGATATTCAAGCCCAGCATTTTCTCCTATACCATTCCCGGTCAGCTTACCATCTTGCTGTGGTTCCAGCTGCACCGCAAGGAGGATTCTCAATGAGTTTTGATAAAAAAGCCCTTCGCCGGGAGATCAAGGCGAAAAAAGCTGCCATGACCCAGGGGCAGATTGAAGCTTGCAGCAAGGAATTAACGGAAAAGACTTTGGCATCGGCGCTTTTTCAGAATGCCACCTCTCTTTACGGGTATCTGCCCTATAATCAGGAGGTGCAGACATGGGAGCTTCTCCATGCTGCACAAAAGGCAGGTAAGCGGGTAGCTGTGCCCAAGGTCTATGGGGAGACCATGCGCTTTTTATGGCTGGATGATTTGGAAGCGGTTTCCCTTGGTTACTGCGGCATCCCGGAGCCTGTTGCCGACGAGCCGGAGGCAGACGATCCCCATGCGTTGGTTCTGATGCCCGGTCTGGCTTTTGACCCCAACGGCAACCGCATGGGCTACGGCGGCGGCTTCTACGACCGCTTTCTGGCAGCAGAGCCGGAGCATCCCACCCTGGCTTTGTGCTACGGCTTCCAGATGCTTCCCAAGCTGGAAACCGAAGCCCACGACATTCCTGTGGATCAGGTAATCTGGGCTGATATGCCCCAGGAGGGATAACCATGGCCCATACCCCCAAGGGCGCAACCCTGGAGCTGGAGCTTATGCCCTTTGACATTGCTTTGGAGCAGGCTCTTGTTCCCAACGAAGATTATGACATTTCCCGGTGGCTCTATGTGCCCAACCGGTACAGTGAGTACCGTTATGTTCTGGGTACAAGAGGGGAAAGACCGCTGATCTGCATGGGTATCAACCCCTCTACGGCTGCCCCGGATGACCTGGATAACACCTTAAAATCCGTGGAGCGGATCGCTTTGGGCAATGGCTTCGACAGCTTTCTCATGTTCAATGTCTACGCCCAGCGGGCAACCGATCCCAATGCCATGGAAAAGCACTGCAATCCCTTGTTACATAAGGAGAACCTGAAAGCCTGGGAGTATCTGCTCTCTCTCAGCCCTGAGCCTTGCGTTTGGGCAGCCTGGGGTGCTATCATTGAAAAGCGGGGCTACCTTTCCCGGTGTCTTATGGATCAAATTCGTCTGGGATGCCGGTATAATGCCCGGTGGTTCACCGCAGGGCCTATTTCCAAAAAGGGACACCCACACCACCCCCTGTATCTGCGGAAGGATGCGGGCCTTGATCCCTTCGACCCGGAGAAGTATTGCCGGGAAATTCTGGGATATGAAGAATAAAGAGAACCTACCCTTCGGGAGCGATTCCCCAGGGTAGGTTTTTTGTGTTGCGGAGGCTGTAAATTTTGGTTTATCTGCTTAAATGGTACAACCCATTGTAGGGGAGGGTCGGTGCCGATAGTAAGACAAACAGGAAGATACCTTTTATTTCAGCTTTTCCACCAGACTCCCGTCCGGGGTGACATACACCGTTCGATAGGTGGTATAGATCACCATACCCGGCTTTGCGCCCACAGGCTTTTTCACATAACGCACCGGGGTCACATCCACGGCCACATTCTGTCCCTGGCGGCCTTGAGAGAACCAGACCGCAAGCTGTGCCGCCTGGGTAATGGTATCATCTGGGGGTTCAGCACCCATGTAGGGAATGATCACATGACTGCCGTGCTGTTTTTGCACATGAAGCCACAGGTCGTTTTTCTGTGCCAGCTTGCAGGTCAGCTCATCGTTTTGCCGGTTGTTTCTGCCTACATAAATGGGAAGCCCGTCCGTAGACACAAAGCGCATGGGCTTTAGGGCGGCTTGCTTCATCCGCTTGCGCCCGGCATCCTGCTTCAGATACCCACCCTGCACCAGCTCCTGCCGGATTTCCTCCAGCTCCGCTTCTGCTTCGGCCCGGTCTAAGGTGTCCAGCACGCTTTCCAGATATTGCAGTTCCGTCTTGCCAAGCTCTAACTGGTGAGTGAGTTCCTTTTCTGCGGTTTTTGCCTTGGCATAGTCCTTGTAGAACTTGGCGGCATTTTGCTGCGGGGACAGCAGGGGAGAAATGGCGATCTCAATGGGCCTCATTTCCGGGTCATAGAAATTCTCAGCCACCAGCTTGGTTTGCCCCTTGGTGATGCGGTGCAGATTAGCGGTGACGATATCTCCCTTTTGTCGCAGGGCTTCTCGGTCGGTGGCCTTTTCCCGCTCTTTTTCCTGCAGGAGCATCTTTCGGGCAGTGCGGTCACGGAGATTTTGCACGGTCTTTCGCACAGACTGGGCCTTCTGCCGCATGGCATCCCGGCGATCCCGGAGGGTATAGAAGCTGTCCAAAAGACTTCCGAAGCTCTGGGCCTTCACACAGGGAAAGGCCGGGCCATACTGCAAAATGGGTACAAAGGCATAGGCTTTTGGGGTGCCGTCAGGCTGAGAAAGAAGATAGGGCTGTATCTGCCCTAATACATGGGCGGCAAAATAGCTGTGTAGCTTTTGAGCCAGGGAGGGAGTATCCGCATTTTCCAGCCGTGCATCCGTATCTCCCAGGGCATAAAGGGCAGCTTCCCGGCAAACCAGAGGGGAAAGACCGCCCAGGGTATCCATGAGCCGGTCACTAAGCCGGTCAGCCCCGGGAGCAGAGAGTAGACCTACATAATCAGCAGGGGTCAGCTCTGCGGGGTTCAGCTTTTCCACAGGTTCAGGCTCCTGGTAGTACAGTCCCGGAAGAGCCTGCCGCTTGCTGGATTCGTCCAGACCCACCCGGCGCAGGCAGTCCATAATTCTGCCGTCTTCGCTGAGCAGGTAAATATTGGTGGTTCTGCCCATGAGCTCTGCGATCAAAATGCGGTGTACCTGATCGCCCATTTCGTCGGTGCATAAGAAGGTCAGCTTTACCAGCCGCTCCATAGGAGGCTGCTCAATGGAGATCAGTCTGCCACCGCTGAGGTGCTTTCGCAGCAGCATACAAAACATGGGGGGCTTTTCCGGGTTTTCCGGATTGGCTTCCGTCAGGTGCATCCGGGGAGCGGCAGGATTGGCGGTAATGAGGAGCCGCTGCCGGCCTGCGGCACAGCGAAGGAGAATGACCACCGTATCTCTGGTGGGCTGATGGATCTTTTCCACCCGGCTGTTCAGGGCAACGCTCTCCAGTTCTTTCAAAACACCCTGAAAAAAGAATGCATCAAATGCCATAAAGTTCCTCCATTACGGTTACAAACAATCCATTTAACCGTTCCTTTTCGCCCCTCAAATAGAGATAGCCAAACAGACATTCCAGACCGGTTGCCCTGGCATACTCCTTAGGGCTGGCATTTTTGGGCACGCCGTGTACATGGGTGTTGCGCCCCCGGCGGTAGATGGTCATTTCTTCCTCGGTGAGCATAGGTTCCAGCTTTTCCATGAAGGTGGACTGGGCCGGGGCACATACATAGCGGACGGCTTCCCGGTGGAGATTCCGCACTGCCTTTTTCCCGTGGCTGCACAGCCAGCCCCGCACCAAAATTTCAAACACACTGTCTCCCATGTGGGCAAGACCCAGATTGGAGATGGATTCCACCTCACTTTTGGTCATGTGCAGATCAAAATAGTTATCCATAAAAGGGTTCTCCTTTATTATTCGGTCTTCATCCCGGTGGCATGGTCACACAAATGGGACAGAGCACATTGGCTACACTGGGGTCTTCTTGCAACGCACACCGCTCTTCCGTGCAGGACGATCCGGTGGCAGAAGTCGGAGCTTTCCTCCGGGGGCAGAATTTCCCGAAGCTGATATTCTACCTTCTCCGGATCTTTTCCCTCGGTCAGTCCCAGAAGGCCGCAGATGCGGATGCAGTGGGTATCGCAAACAATAGAGCCGGGCTTTCCGTACAGGTCACCCAGAAGCAGGTTGGCAGTCTTTCGTCCCACACCGGGCAGCTTCAAAAGGTCCTCCATGGTGTCCGGCACCTTGCCACCGTAGTCACTTAAAAGCATTTGACAGGCCAGAACGATGTCCCGTGCCTTGTGCTTGTAAAAACCGCAGGAGTGGACCAGCTCTTCCACATGGGAAATATCTGCCCCGGCCAGGGCTTCCAGTGTTGGGTAGGCGGCAAATAGGTTGGGGGTTATCATATTGACCCGGGCATCGGTGCATTGGGCAGACAGCCGCACCGCAACCATAAGCTCATAGTCCTTTTTATAATGTAAGGCGCACTGGGGGTCGGGATAGATGGGCTTCAAAGCCTCAATAATGGCAATTGCTTTCTCTTTTCTCTCCATTTTGGTTCATCCTTATGTTGTTTTTCCTAAGTATAGCATAAATAATCCGGGAAGGAAAGAAAAAACGCAAAAGTATCAGGTGCAATTTTAGGCAAGCTGTGCTATACTGTACAAGATAGGATCGCAAAGAAGATAAATTCCTGTTTATCGGGCCGTTTTCCATAGAAGGCTGTAGGGCGGGGGCATGCCCCAGCCCTACAATGGGGTTCCCTAAACTGCCCGATAAACCAAAATTTATATTTTTTATCATTACCCCTACCCCAGGAAAGGAGTGTTTTGATGTATCAACCCTTGGCAGACCTGATCCGCCCACAAAATTTGGACGAAGTGGTAGGTCAGGAGCATATTTTAGGAGAAGGAGCGGTTCTGCGGCGGCTGATCGACTCCGGAAGTATTCCCAACCTGATCTTCTACGGCCCCTCCGGCACAGGAAAGACCACCGTTGCCAACATCATTGCAGAAAAGACTCAGAGAAAGCTGTACCGCCTCAATGCCACCACTGCCTCTACTGCGGACATTAAGGGCATCGTGGCAGAGCTGGATACCTTCCTTGCTCCCAATGGTGTACTTCTGTATCTGGACGAGATCCAGTCCTTTAATAAAAAGCAGCAGCAGTCCCTGTTGGAGCATATTGAAAACGGCAAGATTACCCTGATCGCCTCCACCACGGAAAATCCGTATTTCTACATTTTCAACGCCATTTTAAGCCGTTCCACGGTCTTTGAGTTTAAGCAGCTCACCCCCCAGGCGGTGCAAAAGGCCATGGAGCGGGCGGTAGAGTTCCTTGCCAAGCGGAACGGCCTGCAGGTAAAGACAGAGGACGGGGCACTGGAATATGCCGCTGCCTCCTGCGGCGGTGACTTGCGGAAAGCCCTCAATGCCATTGAAGTGCTGTTTTCCGCTGCGCCTCCTATGGCTGCAGAGCTGACCATGACTCTGGATGACATGAAGGCTGTGACCCAGCGATCCTCCATGCGCTATGACCGGGACGGGGACAACCACTATGACATTCTCTCTGCTCTGCAAAAGTCCATCCGTGGCTCTGACCCTGATGCGGCCTGTCACTACTTAGCAAGGCTTTTGGAGGCAGGGGATATGATCTCCGCCTGCCGCCGGCTTATGGTGATCGCCTGTGAGGACATTGGCCTCGCCTACCCCCAGATCATCCCCATTGTAAAGGCCTGCGTGGATGCAGCCCATATGCTGGGTATGCCGGAGGCCAGGATTCCTCTGGGAGATGCGGCAGTGCTTATGGCAACCAGTCCCAAGTCCAATTCCGGCCATGTGGCATTGGATGCGGCTCTGGCAGATGTGCGCAAAGGCAAGGGCGGCACATTCCCCCGGCACTTGCAGAATATGCACGCGGACAGCTACACCATGGAACGGGAACAGGGCTATCTGTATCCTCACGATTTCCCTGGTCATTGGGTGAAGCAGCAGTACTTGCCCGATGATCTGGTGGGCACAACGTATTATGAATACGGCCCCAATAAGCTGGAGCAGGCTGCCAAGCAGTATTGGGACAATATCAAGAAAGACTAAAGCATTTTGAAAGGAGCTATGATATATGGAAATCACTGTAGGTATGAAGGGAACTGTTTATAACACTGTGGAGCGGGAAGACACTGCCGAGGCTGTCGGCTCCGGTGGCCTTCTGGTCTTTGCTACTCCCTGTATGGTGGCTATGATGGAAGGGGCTGCCTGCGAGGCCATTGCAGAAGCTATCCCGGAGGGTAAGACCACAGTTGGCACCGCCCTGAACATTCAGCATACCTCCGCAACCCCTGTGGGTCTGGAAGTGCGGGCAGAGGCAGAGGTCACCGCTGTGGAGGGTAAGAAGATCTCCTTCCGGGTAGTAGCCTATGACGAGGCCGGCGAGATCGGCAACGGCAC
>JAZQXK010000132.1:0-2055 GCA_045632785.1 Faecousia sp. | reverse complement strand
TCTTCATTCAAAGCCGCGTAATCCAAATCAGTTGCATCTAACAGCATAGTTATATCACATCCATTTTTTCATTTCCAATGTTTTTTATTCCCCTGCATGAGAAATGCCGAGGATCTCCAGTTCTTTCTCCGTCAATCCGATTCCCCGAAGCATCAGGCGATTTCCTTTCAGAGCTTCTATAGAATTGATTCCCATGCCGCCCATAAGCTCTTTTATTTCATGACACCATGCAGTCATCAGATTGACAAGGCGTTTACTTCCCTCATCGGGATCCAGCCGCTTTACCAGTTCCGGACGCTGGGTAGCAATACCCCAATTACATTTGCCGCTCTGGCAAGTTCTGCACAGGTGGCATCCCATAGCCATAAGCGCTGCCGTGGCGATATAGCAGGCATCTGCCCCAAGGGCAACGGCTTTGACCACATCGGAAGCGCTGCGGACACTGCCGCCCGCCACCAAAGAAACCTGATTTCGGATTCCCTCATCCCGGAGCCGCTGATCCACTGCAGCCAATGCCAGTTCGATGGGAATGCCAACATTATCACGGATTCTGGTTGGCGCTGCGCCGGTACCTCCACGGAACCCATCAATAGCAATAATGTCCGCGCCGCTGCGGGCAATACCACTTGCTATGGCCGCAATGTTATGGACAGCCGCCACCTTTACGATCACCGGTTTCTGATATTCCGTTGCTTCCTTCAGGGAAAACACAAGCTGACGCAGATCCTCAATGGAATAAATATCGTGATGCGGTGCCGGAGAAATGGCATCAGAGCCTTCAGGTACCATGCGGGTCCTGGAGACATCCCCTACGATTTTGGCTCCCGGCAGATGGCCACCGATACCGGGCTTCGCACCCTGACCCATTTTAATTTCGATTGCTGCACCTGCATTCAAATAGTCCTCATGCACACCAAACCGACCGGATGCCACCTGCACAATAGTGTTGGGACCATACACATAAAAGTCCTCATGCAGACCTCCTTCACCGGTATTATAATAGATGCCCAGTTCGGTAGCAGCTCTGGCGAGGCTGGCATGAGCGTTATAACTGATGGAACCGTAGCTCATAGCAGAAAACATCACCGGCATACTCAGTTCCAGCTGGGGTGCCAGGTCACAGCACAGGTCTCCATTCTCTTTCCGGCGGATTTTCTCCGGCTTCTTGCCCAGAAATACCTTCGTTTCCATTGGTTCCCGCAGGGGATCAATCGGAGGATTGGTAACCTGAGACGCATTGATCAGAATCCTGTCCCAGTAAACCGGGAATTCCTTTGGATTACCCATAGAGGATAACAGAACACCGCCGGAGTTGGCCTGCTTATAGATTTCCTGAACTGTATCGCTCTGCCAGTTTGCATTTTCGCGGAGGGAACAATTGGTTTTCACAATTTTCAATGCTCTGGTAGGGCAGAAGGAAACACAGCGCTGGCAGTTGACGCATTTGGTTTCATCACCGATCATGCGCTTGCGTTCTGTATCAAAGGAATGTACCTCGTTGGCACACTGCCGCTCACAAACACGGCAGTTGATGCAGCGTTCGGTATTCCGAATCACTTCAAATTCCGGATAAATAAAATCAATGCCCATTAAAATGCACCTTCTTTCACAGTTACGATGACGGGTTCACCGCCGGCCGGTGCCCAGATATTTTCTGCATTGGGCTCCATTGTGCGGATCGCTGCTTCTTCGCTGGCGATGAACACTTTATCATCCTTTTCACCAACGACCATGGAGCGGAGCTTCAGACGGTCATTGAGCGCCATCAGACCACCATCAAAGCCAAATACAATGGAAAATGGACCTGTAATCAATAGACTATTGAATACAGTCCGCAGATAGGTCAGCCTCTTTTGCTCATCGGTGTCCTTTTTCTGGATGGTGCTCCAGAATGGGGCTGCAATGACCGATGATGCTTCCTCCAAGGTAAGTCCCTGTCGGCGCAGCAGGTAGTCCATGATGTAAGTAATGACTTCCGTGTCGGTCTGTAAATTGCATTTATAGCCGAACATCTCGATAAAGCGACGGTTCGCGTCATAGGAAGAAATCTCGCCG
>JAZQXK010000131.1:0-2681 GCA_045632785.1 Faecousia sp. | reverse complement strand
TTTTTGCACCGATTTTTAAGGCAAAACCCTTCGTTTCCCGTGTTATCGGCAATGCCTATCAAGGAATTGGTGCCCGGCTGGGGCATGCCCCAGCCCTACAATGGGGTTCCCTAAACTGCCCGATAAACCAAAATTTACGGTTTCACTGTCCACTGTCAACTGTCAACTGTCAACTGTCCGCGCTTGCCCTCCGGCCTGCCTTTTACAGCTCCAAAAGCTGCGAAAATTCGGTAATCCGATGCTCCCATTTTTCAGGCTGACCGAAGCCGTAGGAAGCCCAGATAAAGGGAAGACCGGCAAAGTGCGCCGCTTCCATGTCCCCCTGGGTATCGCCTACATACACAGCCCCCGTTACATTGTTGCGCTTCATTAGGGTCAAAATGGTTTCCCCCTTGGGCGTTCCCGTGTCCCCAAAGCAGGCATGATCCACGATCCAGGAGGCAAAGCCACCCTTTTCCATACAGATTTCAATATAGCCCTTCTGGCAATTGCTGACGATGAAGAGCCGGTGATTTTTGGCCAGTGCCTCCATGGTTTCCTTCACACCGGGATAAAATACCTCACAGGGTTCTTCCTCCAGCACCCGGTTTTCCCACTCCATAAGGTATTCCATTCTGTCCATGCGCTTTTCCTCCGGAACCTCCGGCAGAAGCATAGCGGCAATCTGATCCATGGTCTTGCCGAAAAGCGGACGAATGCCCTCTGTGGTGCAAACCGGCTCTAAGCCCAATTTTTCCAAGCCCACATTCCAGCCCTTGGCTACTAAGGATACGGAATCCCACAGAGTTCCGTCTACATCGAAAATAATACTTTCAGAAAGCATAATGTTCCTCCGTTTATTTGTAGTTTTGTCTTGATGGGAGAAAATGGGAATCTCCTAAATGCCTTCCAAAAGCCCCACCAGCTCATCCAGACTGCGGATTTCATAGTCCGGCTGGATATTTCCTTTTCGGGGGCTTCCCTTGGGATTGAACCAGCAGGTCTTGATACCTGCGTTGTGGCCGCCACGAATGTCGGAGGTCAGGCTGTCGCCCACCATAATGGCCTTCTCCGGGTCAAAATCCGGGATCCGGGCAAAGCACCGGTGGAAAAATTCCAGACTGGGCTTGTCTGCTCCCATGCGCTCGGAGATGAACACCTCTTCCGCATAGCGGTCAATGCCGGAGCTGGACAGTCTGGCATCCTGCACTCTGGCTGTGCCGTTGCTGGCTAAAAACAGGCGGTATTTTCCCTTGAGCTGTTCCAGCAAGGCTTCCGCACCCTCTATAAAGAAGTGTCCAATACACAAGTATTCTTCATACAAATCCTGACACCGCTCTGCGTCGGCATCAAGGCCCAGTTCCCGGAATAAGGCGGCAAACCGCTGCACCAGAACCTCGGTTCTCGTCAGCTCGCCCCGCTCCAGCATTTCCCAATGCACCTTATTTACTTCACTATACCGATCCAAAACCGCCTGAGTAGGCTCAACCCCTACCTCCCGGAAGGCTCTGGCTACGGCAATATGCTCTGCCTTGTGGAAATCCAGCAGGGTATCGTCCACATCCAAAAATACATATTTGATCATAGCTTACCTCCTGCGGGCAATTTCCCTGGCAATGGCGGCAAAGGCGGGAATGTCCAAAGTTTCCCCACGGACTGTGGGACTCAGTCCGCAGGCGGTGAGTACCTCTGCGGCACCGGCCTTACCTAACTCCGGAAAGCCGGAAGCCAAGCCGTTTTGCAGCTGCTTTCTTCTTTGGGCGAAGCTGGCACGAACCACACGGAAAAACAGCGCTTCATCGGGGATATCCCAGGGGCAGCTCTCCCGTACCTTTAGCTGCACCACAGCGGAAGTCACCTTGGGCTGGGGCAGGAAGCAGGAGGCAGGCACATCAAACAAAAGCTCCGGCTGGGCATAGTAATTGCAGAATACGGTGAATGCACTGTAATCGCTGCTGCCGGGCTTGGCTGCCATACGCAGGGCAACCTCCTTCTGCACCATAACCGTGACAGAAGAAAAGCACTTGGCCTCCAAAAGGGCAGTCAGTACCGGGGAGGTGATGTAGTAGGGCAGGTTGGCGCAGGCCATGGGCTTCAGGCCGGGAAACTGCTTCTTCACCAGCTCCCCAATGTCCACCTTCATGACATCCTGCCAGAGGATCTCCAGATTGTCAAATTCTCCCAGAGTTTCTGCCAGAATGGGCTGCAGGGAGCGGTCTACCTCCACGGCAGTGACCTTTTCTGCCCGCAGACAAAGCTGCTGGGTCAGAGGGCCGATGCCGGGGCCTACCTCCAAAACGCCGCAGGTTTTATCCACCCCGGCCTGCTCAGCAATCTCTCTGGGAACCCAGGAGGCGATCAGAAAGTTCTGCCCCTTGGATTTGGAGAAATGGAAGCCGTGGCGCGCCAAAAGGGCCTTCATTTCCGTAACATTACATAGATCCAGCATAAGTCATTCCTCATTTCTTCCGTTGATCCCGGAAAAGATGTGTAAATTTTGGTTTATTTATCAGTTTTGCAGGGTCCCAAAGCCTCCCTTGTGTAAAGGGAGGTGGGTCGCTGAAGGCGAGCCGGAGGGATTGCCTAGGGCAGTTCGATTTCGCCAAAATGCTAACTAGAGCGGAAATTCCTGCTGCACAATCCCTCAGTCACGCTGTTCGCGTGACAGCTCCCTTTCACAAGGCTGCGCCCGCAGGCGCGTG
>JAZQXK010000130.1:0-29066 GCA_045632785.1 Faecousia sp. | reverse complement strand
TATATCCGGCCCGGCGGAAAAGTTTGAAAAACAGCACCATTTAGGGCGAATTCGTACAAATTTGCAGTGCGGAACGGGCCGGATGTATCCGGCCCCTACAAAGGGTGGATCCCATACTCCCCGATAAACCAAAATTTACAGTCTGCCCACATCCGACCCGACTGGAAAAAGGTCGCATTTCCGCAAAAAACAGGGATTTTTGTTGAAAACCCGAAATTTTTCTGCTATACTGATACTATGGAAAAGCAAATTCGTTTCTATGTGGGGCGCAAGAACCCCGCCACCTGGCTCATGGCCCTTTGTATGTTGGCTTCGGCGGTGATCCGAATCGTATTCGCCTGTTTGAGAGGAACAGACGAGAACGGATACCTCTGGACGCAGGTCGTCCTGCCCGCCTTTGCCTGCGCTTTGTTTGGCTTCATGTGCCTTTTTAGCGGTAAGGAAAGATACTACCGCACCGCTGTTCCCATCTACCTCATGGCCCTTTATCTATTCTTCTATACCAAGAGCAACCATCCCGACTTAGGCGGCTGGAGCAGCTTTATGTACTTCTTCCTGTTTTTTACCCTGGCTACGGTCTATGCCCTGGCCGCAAGCGGAAAGATCAAGCATTTCTGGGTGCTGCTTTTTGTGTATTTTGTTCCTGTGGCCTTCCGGGCAGTGGGTAATCAGCGAATTTTGAGTTGGAGCTTTATCGAAGAATCTCTGCGTCGGCTTCTGCCCGATGTCCTGTTTATGGCTGGTCTGGTTTTCGGCGTTTTCGCCACCAGAATCCACTGCGACGGCAAGTATCATCCCACCTGGGGTGACCGCTCCGACGGGCGGCGAGTGCGCACCCTGATCCCCATGGCCCAGGTCTCCCCCTATATCATGGTCCACCGGAACGAGTCCAACAACCTCCTGGCCTATGCCTTTGAGATCACTGCCGCCGAGCGGTATATCCGGCAAAAGCGGAGGGAGGGCATGACCAATTTTGGGCTCATGCACCTGCTGCTGGCTGCCTATGTGCGTTCCGTAGCCAAGTATCCACAGATGAACCGCTTCCTCTCCGGTCAGAAGGTCTACTCCCGGGGAGAGGACATTCAGGTCTGCCTGACTGTGAAAAAGGAAATGACCGTAGAAGCCCCCGACACCGTTGTCAAAGCCCATTTCCACCCTGGAGACACTGCCAAGGATGTTTATGAAAAGTTCGACAAGCTGGTGGACGAGGTAAAAAATGCCCCCCTCAACAGCGACTTCGACAATGTGGCCCGGTACCTGACCCTGATCCCCGGCATCTTCTTAAAATTTGCCGTGTGGCTTCTGAAGCTTCTGGACTACTTTGGCCTTCTTCCCAAGTTCCTTTTGGAGGTCAGCCCCTTCCACGGAAGCCTGTTTATCACCTCAATGGGCTCTCTGGGTATCCCGGCTCTGTATCACCACCTGTATGACTTCGGCAACCTGCCCATCTTCATCGCCTTTAGCCACAAGCGCACTGTCAATGAGATCACAGATGCGGGCGAAGTGGTGCAACGGAAGTATCTGGATCTGAAATTCAACACCGACGAGCGCATTTGTGACGGCTTTACCTATGGCGCTGTGCTGAAATATATGAAGCGGCTCATTGCCCACCCGGAGCTCCTGGACAATCCCCCCGAAACCGTTAATCAGGATATCGACTAAATTCCAAAGTGCTGCCCCGGAAGGTTCCCCCCTTTTCGGAGCAGCACTTAATTTTTCCCAACCGCAAATTTACAAAAAATTTAACTTCTGAGGGTACAAAAACTGTCTGTTTCGTGTTATAATCCGGTTATATAATGGGCTGTATCCTCCGGGATGCGGCAGAGGGAGGGATTTTATGAAGCGATTTAAGCCAAAAAGCCTGTTTGGGCAGGCCATTGTGCTGATTATTTTTGCCGTAGTCTTCGCTGCGGTGTTTAACCGACTGGAGCTACTGTGGCAGCTTGTAGTTTGGATCCTCGGCCTGTTTAAGCCTTTGTTTGTAGGCGCGGTGATCGCTTTCTTTATGAGTGTGCCTATGCGGGCACTGGAAAAGCTTTTCGCAAAACGGCAGGTAAAGCGGGGTAAAGCCGTCAAAGAGCGGCGCAACAGCATCATCAGCCTGATTTTGACCTATTTGCTCCTGCCTCTGGTGATCTTCCTGATCTGCTATCTCCTGATCCCCCAGGTGATCCAGGCATTTCCCGGGGTGATCGCCTCTGTGGAAACCGCGTGGCCCAAGTTCCTGGCTTTCCTGGAGCGGCACCATGTTGACACCGGTAATATCACCGCCATGATTGAAGGCATCGATCTGAACAAGGTCATCACCACCATTACAGACAACCTGGAAACTGTGGTGCAGACCTCCGTTTCTGCGGCGTCCTCCGTGGTATCTGTGCTTACTGTAGCTCTGACCGGCTTTGTGATCTCCATCTATATTCTGGCCAACAAGAAGAAGCTCCTGTGCCAGGCCCGAAAGCTGCTGTATGCCTATACCAGCCACCAGTTTGCAGACAAGGTAACAGAGGTGGCTTCCCTGACCAACAGCACCTTTACCGACTTCCTCACCGGTCAGTGTATTGAATCCCTGATCCTGGGCACCATGTTCTTCCTGACCATGACCATTCTCCGGATGCCCTTTGCCCCGGTTATCAGTGTATTTGTAGCACTGACTGCCCTGATCCCCTATGTAGGCGCAATCGCCGGCTTCGGTCTGGGCACCCTGCTGATCCTCACCGTAAGCCCCGCCAAAGCTGTGATCTTTATGATCGCCTGCTTTGTGATCCAGCAGTTGGAAAACCAGTTTATCTACCCCAAGGTGGTAGGCACCTCTGTCGGTCTGCCCCCTCTATGGATCCTGGTGTCCGTCTTTGTGGGCGGCAAGATCTCCGGCGTTGCGGGTATGATCTTCTTCATTCCCGTGGTGTCCGTGGTCTATTCCCTGCTGCGGATCAATGTGAATAACCGCCTCAGCCGCAAGAAGCTTTCCGTAGACGAAAACGGAAGGATCTATCCCGACCCGGATACCCCCACAGATATGCCCCCGGAGCAGCCGATTGATGACAATGACTAAATAAAAACCATCCCCCATGGAGAGAACCTTCCGTGGGGGATACTTTTTCGGGATTTTCCGGAAGCAGAACAACAATCAGCAGAAAATTTACATTTCTGCCATAAATTTCGGAGATTCTTTCTTGCAATCCCCCCGAGAACATGATAAACTGAACTTTGTATTGCCCCGGCAACGATAACCCTGCCGGAGCGGAAATGAGGTTTACGAAATGAATTGTAAGAAGTGCGGAAAGCCCGTAGAAGAAGGCACTGCCCAGTGCCCCCACTGCGGCGGAGAAGTAAAAAATCCCATTAACGGAAAGAAGCTGGCTCTGGTCATCGGCGGCGCAGTTCTGACCGTTGCCATTGTTGTTGGCATCGTTCTGGCTATTGTCCTCCCCGGCAGGGGAAATGCCGACCCCACCGAACCCAGCGAAATCATCCCCGGCCCCACCACAGAACTGGATCTGAACCCCACCGAACCCACCGGCCCTCACATCCCCACCCAGGAAGAGCTGGCAGCCCACCCTGTTCTGGGCAAGAATGTCTACACCGCTGCCGAAGGCGAAGCTGTAGATCTGGATGCTGTGGTGGTCACCATGGGCAACACCAGCCTGACCAACCGGGAATTTTCCGTCTGGTACTGGCAGACCTACTATGATCTGCTCAATGGCCTGGGCTACTATGCCATGATCTACGGTCTGGATTCCTCCAAGCCTCTCAGCGAACAGTCCTGCATGATGGCCGATGTTCCTATGACCTGGGAGCAGTTTATGGTAGAGCAGGCCATTGTAAACTGGCACAGCTACGCAGCCATGGTTGCCGAGGCAGAAAATGCCGGTGTCACTTTGTCCCAGGAGGATCAGGAAGACCTGGACAAAATGGCTGCAGATATGGAGCAGACCGCCTCTGCCTACGGCTATGAGTCCGTTTCTGCCATGCTGGCAGCAGACTACGGCGAAGGCGTTACCCTGGAAGATTACAAGAGCTTCGTGCGCACCCTGATGCTGGGCAACAGCTATTACTCCATGAAGCAGAAGGAACTCTCCCCCAGCGACCAGGAACTCAGCGACCATTTTGATCAGAACGCAGCCACCTACGAAGCACAAGGCATCAAGAAGGGTATGCCTGCCCAGATTGACGTGCGCCACATCCTCTTACAGCCTACTACGGAAGCTGCCGCAGACGGAAGCTACACCGAGGAACAGATGAAGGAAGCCTGGGCACAGGCTGAGAGAGTTCTGGATGAGTGGAAGCGGGGCGAAGCCACTGAAAAGAGTTTTGGTGAGCTGGCGGGCACTTACACCACCGACCCCGGCTCTAAGGAAACCGGCGGCCTTTATGAAGATGTAACCCCCGGTCAGATGGTTCCCGCCTTTAATGACTGGTGCTTTGACCCCGCTCGTGCGACCGGCGATACCGGCCTGGTAGAAACCAACTACGGCGTTCATGTGATGTACTTCGTAGAGGCTTCCGAGGAAGAGTATTGGAAGCAAACCGTCCTTGCAGAGCTGCTGGGTCAGCGGATGCAGGAAGTGGTAGATCAAATTATGAAGGATCACCCCTATGAGGTAGACTTTGAAAAGCTGACCCTTATCGCTACCAAATCCCCCGAAGCCACCGCAGAATAATATATGCTTTACCCCCTGCCGCAGGAAACTCTTTCTGCGGCAGGTTTTATTTTAGCTCCGGAGCAGTCGTTGGAGCAAAAAAAGAAAAACCCAAAGGATAATTCCCCTCAGAGCGCAAAAAGAAGTCTTTAGAGGCTGCCCAATAAAATAGCTGCACTCCGGTGAATTTTCCCGGAGTGCAGAAACAAGAAAGGAGGTGAAGAAATGAAATAGATAATTGTTGTCTATAGGATATCGCAAAAATGTAAAGAAAGAAAGTGCGCAAATATTAAAAAAGTATTAAGTTACCGATTCCGACCCTCAAAACCCGCGCCCCTATACTTTTTTCTTGCATTTCCCCTTTCTGTGCGGTAAAGTAAAGGCAAAGATGCAACGGAGGTCGTACCATGAAAATATTACTTACCGGATTTGAGCCCTTCGGCGGCGTATCCTATAACCCCTCCTGGGACTGCCTGGAAAAGCTGGAAGCCCCGGAAGGCATTTCCCTTTGCAAGCTGCGCCTGCCTGTCACCTTTGGCGGCGCTCCCGAAAAATTAAAAGAAGTCCTGGAGCAGGAGCAGCCAGATGCTGTTTTCTGCCTTGGTCTGGCTGCTGCGCGGGAAAAGATCACCCCGGAAATAATCGCCATCAACCTAGCTCATGGGCGCATCCCCGATAATGATGGCTATCAGCCGCAGAAAGCCCCGCTCATCCCCGGTGGCCCGGACGGACTGTTTGCCACCCTGCCTGTATTTGATCTGGTTAAGGCGTTGGAGGGCAGCGGCATCCCGGCCCAGGTGTCCTACACCGCAGGGGCTTATGTGTGCAACTGCATTATGTACCACCTTATGACCTGGGCTACCCCCAGAAGCATCCCCGCAGGCTTTATTCATGTGCCGGATACAGACAAAATGCCCCTGGAAGCCATCACCCTGGGCATTGAAAAAATGCTTGTGTACCTGAGAGATCACCGGCACGCATAAGCCGTCCCCGGAGAGTTACAATAAGGGTGACGCAACCGAAGCCCTGAGTCTTGAAAAAACCATTATTTTGTGATATAGTGGAGAAGATATAGAAACCCGAAGTGCTTTCGGGGATAAAACGGAGGAATTACCATGGCAAATTGCCTGTTTTGCAGAATCGTAGCAGGAGAGATCCCGTCTCAGAAGGTTTATGAAGACGATACCGTCCTGGCTTTTAAGGACATTGCTCCCCAGGCCCCTGTGCATATTCTGGTGATCCCCAAGATACACATTGCCGGTGCGGCAGACATTACCCCGGAAAACAGCGCTGTAGTGGCCCATTGCTTTGAGGTCATTGCCAAGCTGGGCGGCGAGATCGAGGGCGGCTTCCGTGTGGTCAGCAACTGCGGCGAGAACGCAGGCCAGACCGTCCCCCACCTGCATTTCCACATTCTGGGCGGCGCTCCCCTGAACCTTACCATGGCATAAGAGAAAGGAAAAGAAACATGGCTGAAGAATTAAGACCCAACGAAGGCAAGCAGGCTGGGATCACCATTGACGGCTGTACCTATCTGCGCCTTCCCATTACCACCCACCTCATTACCAAGGATGACGACATTCTGGATGTTGTAGAAAAATACGGCAAGCCCCTACTGCAGGAGGGCGACATTCTCTTCGTTTCCGAGAAGATCGTTGCCTGCTCCCAGGGCAGAGCCATCCCTCTGAAAGACATCAAGCCCCGGAAGCTGGCCTACACCCTGAGCAAGTATGTCACCAAGACTCCCCACGGCATCGGCCTGGGCATGCCGGAGACTATGGAGTACGCTCTGCGGGAAAGCGGTGTTTTGCGCATCCTCTTTGCCGCCTTCTGCTCCGTCATCGGTAAAAAGATCTTTAAGAAGAAGGGCTGGTTCTATACCGTCGCCGGTTACAAGGCCAGATCCATCGACGGCCCCTGCCATAACACCATCCCCCCCTACAACCAGTATGTTGTCCTTGGCCCTGTGAAGCCCAATCAGGTGGCACAGCAGATGGCACAGCGCATCGGTCACGATGCCTGCGTGGTAGATATCAATGATCTGGAAGGACAGATCCTGGGCGTTTCCCGCAAGGATATGGATAAGAACCTTTTGGTTCGCATCCTGAAGGACAATCCCCTGGGACAGGATGACCAGCAGACCCCCATGGGCATCATCCGCAAGGTAACCGAGTAAAAACCGCATAAAGTATTTTCGCCCCTGCCGTGGTTTTCACAGCAGGGGCGATTTCATCTTCCAGCGGGAGATTTTATCCCAAAGGGATTTCATCCGCTATGAGCGGATTTCATTGAGCCGAAGGCTCATGTTCCTGGTCCGTCGTAGGTGCGCAGAAGCTGGGCAATGGTATTGGCGAAGCGATTGTGATAATTCCGGTTATAGAAGGAGTTGTAGCCGGAAATGTCCGGGAACTCAAACATACAGGAGTCATAGCCCACTACAAACCCTGCCCAGGCAGCATAGAAGCCGTTGGCAGCTACAAACCGGGCGCTGCTGTTCTCACCGAAATTCTGATCAAAAAGTCGGGCAAGGGTAGAATTGGAAGAACCCTTGGTCATGGTCATTTCCAGCCAGCCGTGGCTGTCGATCAGCACATTGTAGCCGCTTCCCTTTACATTCTGGGTAAAGGTTGCCAGAGCTTTGGCCTCCGGGGCCTGCAGAGGGGCAGTGCCGTTGTAGTTCCGGGAGCCGGAGTATGGCGTCCAGTTGTAAGGGAAGGAGCGGTTTAGATCAACACCCTTTTTCTGCAGGTTTCCTGCGGCATCGTAGCTGTAGACCGTACATCTGCCGGGGCCGTTGTTGCTCCAGCCCTCTGCCAGTCCATCGGGATTGGCACAGGGGATAATGTAGACACTCCAGTTCCTGCTGCGAATCAGGGAATCGTACTCCGATTCCAGTCTTTTCCGCACGGTATTGGCAGTATCGATCAAAAGCTGCCCATCTTTGGAATAGCAGTCTTCAAAGGCGTGGAGGGCGAATGTCAGCACCAGAACATTTGAGCCGCCACCGTAGCGGTATGCCACCAAATCCCGACCGCCGCCGCTGGTTCCGTAGACAATCTTCTCCATAACCGTAGGAGGCATAATGGGCTTGGAGCTTCGAAGCACCGGCAGCACCAGATTGGACAAAATGGAGGCAAGCTCACTGCGGCGAATGGGGCTGTCCGGCTTGAATGTGCCATAACTATTCATGCCGTTGAGGATTCCCGCTTCGTAGAGTTCCTGCACCTGCTCCCAATATAGATCCTTACTGCTATAGTCGGGAAGGGTGTCCACCTTTCGCAGTGTGGGATATTCCGGCAGCGTGCCGTGTAAGATAGCAGCCACCTCCGCACGCTGGGCTTCCCGTTTGGGGTCTGCTCCTACAAGAGAATCCGGAAGCATGCCGTAATACCGGGCCATGTACATATAGTAGTCATACCATTTGCCGGGATACTCCCCGCCGTGGTCAGACAGACCATAATAGCTCTCGTATACTCGTACCGCCACTGTTGCCACCTGACCCAGGGTAACTGTGCCGTTGGGGTTATAGGCCGTATCGGATACACCTTTCACCAACCCCAGAGTATAGGCATAGCGCACCGGCGCATAGAACCAATTGCTGCTGTTTACATCCCGGAAGGGAAGAGCCGGCAGCACACCGGGAAGCCGGAAAGCCTCCATGCCACTGGGAACATGGCTGGGTGCATCGGCTTGCTTGACCCGGTATTCCGGACGCGCCATACGGGTTAAGATCTCTGCCAGCTCACTGCGGCGAACCTCCCCATTGGGGTGAACGCAGAAATCCTCATCCCCAGAAATGATACCGCTTCGATACATGGCGCAGACCTGATCCCAGTAGACAGACCAATTTGCATAATCCGCAAAGAGGGAGAGGTCGTTCAGCCGGGTATAGCTTCCCCTGGGCAATGCCGGATACAGAACAGCGCACAGCTCTGCCCTGGTGATGGGGCGCAGCATCTTCTCATTTTTTAGCTTTTCCGGCAAAAGTCCGTATTCCTCAGCCTTCTGCATATAGTATGTATACCAGGGTTCATCGGACATTCCTTCTGCACCCTGGATGCCTCTGTACTTCTCATAGAGCCGCACCGCCGCCGCAATGCCCTGTGCCAAGAGAACTGTGCCTCCGGGGGAGAAGGTGTCTTCTGTAGTGCCCTGCATTAGCTCCAGCACACAGACCACCTGCACGCTCTCATAAAACCAAACTCCGGGGTCAACATCCTGGAAGGAAAGCTCCGGAAGCTCCTCCGGAAGGGCAAAGGGGTCTTGGTCGGAAGCCGGGGCAGCTATAGGAAGAAGCAGCAGCGCCAGAGCAAGGCACAGCACCCGTCTTAAAACTTTACCTGTCTTTTTCATGGATAAACACTCCAAAATCAGCCAAATTCCAAACTACTTACCATAGTATACTCCAAATAATTCCATTTGTCCATAATAAAGATTGCGCAGTCCATGATTTCCCCCGAAAGCGATCCTCTATTTTCGTCCCGGTTCCCCCCTGGCGATACCCACCGCCTCACCCAGGGCAAGAAGCGCAAAGGGAGCTAAAAGCATCCCGGCAAGGCCCCAAAGCCGATAGCCCACATATAGACCGCCCAGAGTCAGCAGGGGACTGAGCCCCAGTTGCCTGCCCACCAGCCGTGGCTCCAGGGAAGACCGGGTCAGGGTAACCACCGCATACATAGATGCCAAGGCAATGGCTTGGGGCGTCTGTCCCTGTAGCAAGCACACCGCCGCCCAGGGCAGCAGCACTGTCCCCATCCCAAAAACCGGCAAGGCATCCACCAGGCAGATCAGAGCCGCCGTAAGAATGGCATTTTTTACTCGCAGAAGGAGAAATCCGGCCGCCAGCAGGCAGAAGGTAAGCCCCAGGAGCTTGCACTGTGCCCTCAGCCACAGACCCACATTCCCCCTCATATTGGCAAGCATCTGGGCTGCCCCTTTTTGCCAGGCCTCCGGGATCATCCGCATAAGCCAGGGCTTGAATTTGGGCAGGCGGGGTGAGATCAAAAAGCCTGCAGTCAGGGCAGTTACCAAAAAGATCAGAGTATCCGGCAGGCGAAGAATCATGCGGGAGGCCGCACCCAGCACCCGCCCGGCAGCCTGTCGGGCCAGCTCTGCGGAAGACCCCAAAAGCTGCTCCATTCCATCCATCAATTGCTGCCGCAAGTGCTCCGGTGCCCGCTCCGCCAATCCGTAGAGGAACTGCTCTGCCCGAAGGATCAAGTCCTGCGCCCCCTGGGCAAGCTGAGGAAGCCGTCCGGTCAGGCGGTTTAGTTCCATAAGCAAGAGCCTGCCCAAAAGGTACAGCCCCAAACACAGCACCGCATAAACTGCCACCATAGCGATTCCGGAAGCCCAGGAGCGGGGAAGCTTCCTTTCCAGCAGTCTGGTGAGTGGTTCTGCCGCCAGAGCCGCCAGTGCGCCCACCAGAAAAGGCAGACCCAGGGGGAGGCAAAAACGGAACAGCACCAATGCCGCAGCAGCCCCCAGAGCGATACACAATATTTTTATAAATTTTTTAGAGTTTTTCATAAATTTCCCCGTTCCCCTCTTGACTTTCCAGTAAAATAAGTTATACTAAAAAAAATGTTATTAGTTCATAATTGTGCAACTTAGCAAGAGGTGATACCATGTCCAATACACCCAAATACTATGTTGTGGATGCTGCCGCCCTGCCTGCCGTGTTCATTAAGGTAGCCGAAGCGAAGCGGCTTTTGGATCTGGGCAGTGTGCCCACTGTGGGTGCTGCCGCCCAGGCAGTGGGGATCAGCCGTAGTGCCTTCTATAAGTATAAGGACTTCATTCTGCCCTTTGAAAACTTTATGGCCGGAAGGATCATTACATTCCAGATGGCCCTCCACGACGAGCCCGGTTTGCTTTCATCTATATTGGCTATTTTTGCCCAATATGGCACAAATATACTTACCATTAACCAGACCATCCCCACCAATTCCTGCGCCGCAGTCACTGTCACCGCAGAAACCAACCAGATGACTGCTTCCCTGGAAACTCTGGTTGCCGCCCTGAAAGCAACCGCCGGTGTTGTGCAGGCCGAGATCTTAGGGGGCTAAAAGCAAAATTTCCAGGCTGCCGTGCCTCTCACTCCGGCGGCAGCGATCCTCCCTCTGTGCGGGCAGAGGGAGGATTTTCCCTTGTGAAGGCCAAAAAGTCTAAATAATTTGTGAATTTATTGTGATATTTTTGTGATTCGATTGACGAAGGCCGCTACCCTGTGCTATGATGAAGCTGCCAAAAACCGCGACCAAAAAGAAACGGAGGTATTATGATGAATAAAAAACTACTTTCCCTGTTGCTTTCCGCAACCCTGATCCTGCTCCTCTTTGCCGGTTGCGGCGCAACCAGCACGGACGAAATGGCGTACAATGGCGCCTACGATGCCCCCATGGAAGCCCCTTCGATGGATGCGCTGGGGGAGCTGAACCGCTATGACGGCGAAGCTTCCGTAGAGTCCCCGGATACTACTACAGTTTCGGAGCAAAAGCTCATTAAGACTGTAAATATGACTGCGGAAACCGAAGAAATGGATGCCCTCCTGTCCCAGTTGGATCAGCAGATTGCCTCTCTGGGCGGTTATGTAGAGCGGCGAGAGATCCACAACGGCAGCAATTACAGCGATTACCGCCAGAGCCGCCGTGCTTACCTCACCATTCGCATCCCCGCAGAGAAGCTGAACCAGATGGTCAGCAATTTGAAGGCGGATTCTAATGTTACGGAGTACAACGAATCCGTAGACGATGTGACTGCCGCCTATGTGGACATCGAAAGCCACCTGAAGGCTCTGGAAACGGAGCAGGCCCGTCTTTTGGAGCTGCTGGAAAAAGCAGACACCATGGCAGACCTGCTGACCATTGAAGAGCGGCTCACCCAGGTGCGCTACTCCATCGAAAGCATTACCTCTCAGTTAAGAGTCTATGACAACAAGATCGCCTACTCCACTGTGAATCTCCACATTGATGAGGTTCGGGAATATACCCCCGTAGAAGAAGAAACCGTCTGGCAGCGGATCGCCGGCGGCTTTACCAAGAGCCTGCGAAATCTGGGCAACTTCCTGGTAGACTTCATGGTCTTTATGCTGACTGCCAGCCCCTATCTGGTATTCATGGCTATTCTGGCACTGACTCCTGTGGTCATCATTCTCCTTGTCCGCAGACGGCGCAGAAAAAACGCCGCAAAAAACAACCCTGAAGCCTAAGTGAAGCAGCCCCCGGCGAGAGTACCGCCGGGGGCGTTTTTATGACCTGACAAAGGGGTTTGAATCCCCTTCCCGGTTGACAAACACTGAAAAAAATGATAGTATCTAGTATCATGCGTTAATATGCGATTCTGTGGCTTTCTGTTCCCGGAATCCCCTTGGGAGGTATTTTTATGTGTCAAAATTGTAAGGAAAAGTTCTATATTACCACGCCGATCTATTACCCCTCGGACAAGCTCCACATCGGCCACGCCTACTGCACCGTAGCCACCGATACCATGGCCCGATACAAGAGAATGAAGGGCTGCGATGTTTTCTTCCTTACCGGCACGGACGAGCACGGCCAGAAGATCGAAAACAAGGCCAAGGAAGCCGGCATCACCCCCCAGCAGTTTGTGGACAACATTGTGGAGGGTGAGAAGGGCGTTAAGGATCTGTGGCGGCTTATGAACATCAGCTATGACCGGCTGATCCGCACCACCGACGATTTCCACATGGAGACCGTGCAGAAGGTCTTTAAGAAGATGTACGAAAAGGGCGACATCTACAAGGGCGCATACGAAGGTATGTACTGCACCCCCTGTGAGTCCTTCTGGACCCCCAGCCAGCTCAAAGACGGCAAGTGCCCCGACTGCGGCAGAGAAGTCCAGCCTGCCCGGGAAGAAGCCTATTTCTTCCGTCTTTCCAAGTATGCAAGCCGTGTCCGTGACCTTCTGGTAAATACGGATTTCTTAGAGCCCCGCAGCCGGGTCAACGAGATGGTCAATAACTTCATCGATCCCGGTCTGGAAGATCTGTGCGTGTCCCGCACCTCCTTCACCTGGGGTATTCCGGTGGAGTTCGATCCCGGTCATGTGGTCTATGTCTGGGTAGACGCTCTGTTTAACTATGCCTCCGCTCTGGGCTACCTCAACGACCGCCACAACGAGTTTGACCGCTACTGGCCTGCGGATGTGCATTTTGTGGGCAAGGAGATCGTCCGCTTCCATGCTATTATCTGGCCCGCTATGCTCATGAGCATGGAGCTGCCCCTGCCCAAGAAGGTCTTTGGTCACGGCTGGCTGAAGTTTGACGGGGAGAAAATGAGCAAGTCCCGGGGCAATGTGGTTGACCCCTACCTGCTCAGCGAGCGCTTCGGCGTGGATGCCCTGCGCTTCTTCCTGCTACGTACTTTCCCCTTCGGCTCTGACGGTAACTTTACCAACGAGCTGCTGATCAACACCATCAATGTAGACCTGGCCAACGACCTGGGCAACCTGGTATCCCGTACTGTTGCCATGGCTCAGAAGTATTTTGGGGGCAAGCTTCCCCAAGAGCAGGAAGCTGATGAAGAAAAGGATACCGAGCTGCTGACCCTCTGCGCCGGTCTTCGTGACCGCTACGAGGAGCAGATGGAAAAGTTCACCTTCCAGAATGCCATTGGGGAAGTGTTCAAGGTCATCGGCAGAGCCAACAAGTATATTGATGAAAACGAGCCCTGGAAGCTGGCAAAGGACGGGAGCAAAAATCCCCGCCTGGCAAGAGTTCTGTATAACCTGCTGGAATCCGTCCGCATTTGCGCGGGTCTGCTGCGTCCCGTCATGCCCACCACCACCGACGAGATCATGGCTCGTCTGGGCAATGCCAACAGTGCTTGGGAAACCCTGAATGCTTGGGGCACTCTGCCTCAGGATGTTGAAGTGACAAACGGTCCCGCCCTGTTCCCCAGAGTTGATCTGGAAGCCGAGCTGAAAGCCCTGGAGGAGCTGACCGCTGCCCCTGCCCAGCCTGAAGAAGACCCCCTGCCCGAACCTCTGCCCGAGATTGCCTTTGACGATTTCTGCAAGGTGGAAATGACCGTTGTAAAGGTTCTGAACTGCGAAAAAGTGAAAAAAAGCGAAAAGCTCCTGAAATTCACCC
Source organism: Faecousia sp. (assembly GCA_045632785.1). GTDB lineage: Bacteria > Bacillota > Clostridia > Oscillospirales > Oscillospiraceae > Faecousia. Next base: position 15,317 of record JAZQXK010000130.1, on the reverse strand, counting down.
TGGACGATGGCACCGGTACCCCCCGGCAGATCCTTTCCGGCATCGCCAAGTATTATCAGCCCGAAGAACTCCTGGGCAAGACCCTGGTTGCCGTTACCAACCTGGCTCCCCGGAAAATGATGGGTCAGCTGAGCTGCGGCATGCTTCTGAGCGCCGAGCGGGGCGATAAGCTGAATCTTGTCATGCTGGACGATTCCATTAAGGCAGGAAGCCGGCTTGTGTGAGCCTTCGGCACAGATGAAAAGATTGTCCCGCAAGCTTGACAAAAAATATTTTCAAAACTACGCAACCTGGGCGGTTTTTTCCCGTCTGTGATTTATGGTGGCTGCTTGTGATGTGTAGCCGCTCCCAAAACCCAAAAATCCGCAGCTTTGCCTGCTGATTACAACTCAAATTATTTGAATGGAGAACTTTGAAACTATGAAGAATGAAATGACCCGTCGTATTCTTTCCCTGGTACTGGCCATGATGCTGGTGCTCTCCCTGGCCGCTTGCGGCAACAATACCGATCCCACCGAGGCTCCCAGTGAAACCCCCGCCACCGAAGCCCCCGCTACCGAGGCCCCCACCGAAGCTCCTGCAGGTCAGGTCACTCTGGATCCCATGACCGTTGAGAACCCTGTTACCTACTTCTCCCTGTCCATGGGCGAAACCTTCGACAGCACAAAGTATATCAACATCTCTGACAATGCCGATGGTACCATCCATGTGGACTTCCAGGGCACCGAGAAGAAGATCGGCACTGTCGACGCCGCTCTGCTGCACAACCTCACCGCCGCCCTGAACGAAACCGCCCTGGTTTCCCTGCATGGTCAGGACAACTATGGTGAAGGCGAGGCTTCTGCCTCCATGTATATTGAGTTCGCCGACGGCACCATGGCTACCGTGGGCTACTCCGGTTCCATCCCCCAGGAATTTGTGGACGGCTACAACGCCATGGAATCCTTTGTTACTCTCATGGCTGCTGATATGCCTGTCTATGTTCCTCAGGTTCAGGTTATGGACTCCGACCCCGACGCCGCTGCCGCTCTGGTTGAAATTATGAATAACACCGGCATTGCCGAGCTGGACTCCTTTATGATCTCCGGCGTTGCCAAGGACGAGTTCTTCGGCATGACCATGGGCCTGTCCTCTGATGCAGGCATCGCTGTAGGCACCTCCTGCACTGCCATGATGATGACCACCCCCTACGGCATCTACATGGCTACCCTGGAAGAGGGTGCTGACGCCGCCGCCATCGCTGCCGACTTCGAGGCCAACCTGAACTGGCAGAAGTTCGTCTGCGTCGCTCCCACCAATGCTGTGATCGCTCAGAAGGACAACATGGTTCTGTGCTTCATGGGCTCTGACGAGCTGTATACCAAGACTGCTTCCGCTATCCAGACTTCCGGCTGGACTGTAGTTAAGGAACTGAACAACCCCGGTGTGTAATTTCTAAGGACCAGTAAATAAATAATGAGATCCGGCCTGTTGTAAAAATGCAATGGGCCGGATTTTTTGTCTGCAACGCCATCCACCGCCGCCAAAGAAAATGTGTCGCCCGCAGCTTCGTTCCTGCCCTTCTGGTTGGCGGTGAGGCGCTGGCAAAGGTTTGGGTCTTCCTGCCGGCTCTTCTGGTGGGCGGCGTTCTGGCCGCTCTGGTCTACGGCTTCCTGGAAGGCAAGAAGGAAAACTAATTTTTCAAATCATAGACACCGCCACTCCCCGGAACCTTCCGGGGAGTATTTTTCTAAAAAAAGCAGGAAAACGCCCATTTCTTCCGGGAAATGGCTTTATTATTCAGCTTTTTTGTGCTATACTGGAAAAAGGAAAATAGGCCGTTTATGCGGCAGGGGAGATGGTATAAATGAGTGAACCTGTTCGGGTGCTGCACGTTCTTGGTGGGCTTGGCTCCGGAGGAACAGAAAGCCTGATTATCAACTGGTATCGAAATATCGACCGAAGCAAGGTGCAGTTTGACTTCCTGGTGCGAAGCGCCGACAATAACTACGCAGAGGAAATTCTTTCCCTGGGCGGCAGGATTTTTTATACCCCATCTTTTCCTCGGCATCTTATTGGGAACTATAAGGAAACAAAGAAAATACTGGAGCGCAGGCAGTGGGCTGCTATTCATGTCCACGGTAACGCCGCCATGTATATGCTGCCCCTGAAACTGGCAAAAAAGTTTGGCTATGCTTGCAGAATTATGCACAGCCATAACGTGCGACCGCAAAATCCTGTTTTTTCTTTGCTGCATTTTTACAATAGGAAGAAAATTAGCAGATACGCCACGCACTTGCTGGCTTGCTCTGATGCCGCCGGGAAATGGATGTATCAAGACAACGGCTTCCAAATTATACATAACGCTGTTGAAACCGACAGTTTTATTTTTGAGGATGCTGCCCGCGCTACAATTAGAGATGAACTGGGAATCAGCAATAAACTTGTGCTGGGCCATGTTGGCCGCTTCTCCTATCAAAAGAATCATTCCTTTTTGCTGGATATTTTTGGGGAATTGAAAAAGCAGCATCCGGACAGCGTTCTCATGCTTGTTGGTGATGGGGAATTGAGAGAAGCAGTGGAAGAAAAAGCTCAGGCTATGGGAATTTACGATTCGGTTTTCTTTATGGGCAGAAGAAACGATGTAGGGAAGCTGATGTCTGCCATGGACATTTTTGTGCTGCCCTCTCTCTACGAAGGCCTTGGCAATGTACTGGTGGAAGCACAGATCAACGGCTTGGACTGCCTTGTCAGCCAGGAGGCCTACAACCGGGAAGTGCAAATATCTCCAAATCTTGCAGCCCTTTCCTTAAAGGACGGTGCAGGCCCTTGGGCCGAAAAGGTGCTTTCCATGGGCAGCCCCCCCGAAAACCGCCAAATCGACCAGGCCATACTCCAATCCAGCGGATACAACATTTGCGATGTGGCTGCTACATTGCAGGAAATCTATTTGCAGCATTGAGAGGAAGTGTTCGACTTGCGCGCAAAAGTATCGATCATCATGGCTGCTTATAATTGCAGCGATACCATCGCAGACAGTATTGAATCCATTTTGAGTCAAACCTTCACGGATTGGGAATTTATCATCTGCGATGACGGTTCCAGCGATGACACCTACCGTATCATAAAAGATTACGAAAGCAGATACCCCAGCAAAATCATTGCCATTCAAAATGAGCGCAATTCTAAGTTGCCGTACTCGCTGAACCATTGTCTCCGGTATGCAACCGGAAAATACATCGCCCGCATGGATGCGGACGACAAAAGCTACCCCCACCGATTGGAAACGCAGGTTCAGTTTCTGGATTCTCACCCGGAGGTGGATGTGGTTGGCGCAGGCATGACCTGCTTTGACGGTGACCGGATCACCGGTCAGCGCCTGCCCCCAACACAACCTTCCGCAAAAATGATTGGTCTTGGTGTACCCTTCTTCCACGCAACCGTTATGATGAAGAAGGAGGCCTACGACAAGCTGGGCGGGTATTCTCTGAAAGACTATGTGCTTCGGTGCGAAGATGTGGATCTGTGGATCCGGTTCTTTGCCGCAGGCTTCCGGGGCGCCAACTTGCAGGAAGCACTATACTATGTTCGGGAGGACATGGCCGCATCCAAACGCAGGAATTTCAAAAACGCATGGAACGCAAGCAGAACCCTGTTCAATGGCTTTTCACAAAACAAGTACCCCCTAAAACAATATATCTATGTTGTAAAGCCCATCATTTCTGTTATGGTGCCGCAAAAAATTAAGTATCGCATCAACCAAAAGCGGTGGCAATAGGCCCGCATCAACCGTGCCCGTTCCAAAGAATTTGAAGGTATAAGCTTATGAAAAAAATTTTGATTACGGCGAATGTTTCCAAAGAACATATCCGCAAATTTCATATCCCCTTTATTCTCCGGCTGAAGGAGCTTGGCTGGCAGGTGGATGTAGCTTGCCGCATGGACGTGCCTGTTCCGGAGTGCGATACCGCCTACGACCTACCCTGCGACCGGAATCCCTTCCGGGGCGGCATCCTGCGAAGCGTCCGGCAGCTCCGGAAAATAATCCGGCAGGGCGGCTATAAAACCGTTATTTGCAACACGGTTACCGGCTCCATGATTACCCGCCTGGCAGCAAAGCCACTGCGGAAAACCGGTGTTCGGGTCATTTACTTAAACCATGGGCTTCATTTCTTCCCAGGCGCATCACCTCTGCGCTGGCTCTCCGGCTATCCCATGGAAAAGCTGCTGGCCCCCCACACCGATGTGATGATTACCATTAACGCTACAGACTGCCAAACCGCTAAAAAGTATTTGGGCATTCCGGCCATGGAACAAATCCACGGCATTGGTGTCAATCTCCACCGGTTTACGGATTGCGTCCTTACCGACCAGGAACGAGTGGAGCTTCGGCAATCCCTGGGGCTTGCCCCGGATGACTTCGTATTAACCTATGTGGCAGAAATCATTGAGAATAAAAACCAGCCCATGCTGCTGAACGCCCTGGAAATCGTGCGCAAACAGCTTCCCAACACCAGGCTGCTTCTGGTTGGGCCGGAGCATGACAACGGAAAACTCCGCAGATTGGCCACGCTGAAGGGGCTGCAGGAGGCCGTAATCTTCCTGGGTTGGCGAAATGATGTCCCCCGGCTTTTGCGTGCATCTGACCTTTATGTTGCTTCCAGCAAATCCGAAGGATTGGGCTTAAACCTGATCGAAGCCATGGCCTGTGAGCTGCCGGTAGTTGCCGGTCGCAATCGTGGCCACGAGGAAATCATTTCCCACGGAGAAAACGGATATCTGGTTCCCATGAATGACCATGAACAGATGGCAGAGCTGATTTTGCGTCTGCAGGAAGACAGGGAACTGGCAGATCGCCTGGTGGCGAAGGCCTTACAGGACATTAGAAGGTATGAAGTAGAGAATGTGCTGGATTCCCTGGTGGATATCCTGCGCCGTTATGCCCATGAGGAGCAGACCATATGAAGAAGGTACTGTTTTTAATCCACGACCTCGGCCACGGGGGTGCGGAAAAGGTTCTGGTGAACCTGGTCAACAACATGGATCCCCAACAATTTGACATTACAGTCCTTGCCCTGTTTGGCGGCGGTGTCAACGAGCAGTTTTTACTCCCCCATATCCGGTACAAAACCGTATTTCAGCGGGCAATTCCCGGAAACAGCCACCTGATGAAGCCCCTTTCCCCCAGATGGCTTCACAAGCTGCTTATCAAGGAGCGCTATGACATTGAGGTTGCCTATTTGGAAGGCCCTGCCGCCCGCATCATCAGTGGATGCCCCCATAAAGACACCAGGCTTGTTGCCTGGGTGCATTGCACCATGACCACGCCAAAAGATGTCGCCATTGGCTTCCGCAGCGCTTTGGAAGCCCAAAGGGCCTATGGAAAAATGGATACCATCGCCTTTGTAAGTGAGAATGTGCGGAAGGCCTTTTTAGATGTCTGCCCCTACACAGACAAAGCGGTTGTACTGTATAACACCAACGAATCGGATAAAATTCTCGGTCTGTCCGGAGAGTCGGCATCTTTGCCGGAGGATGGTTTCCGGTGGTGCGGCGTGGGAAAGCTTGTTCCTGTTAAGGGCTTCGACCGAATGATTCGCATACAAAAAAGGCTGGTAAAAGATGGATTTCCTGCCCATCTCTATATTCTGGGAGAGGGTCCCCTAAGAAATGAGCTGGAAAGTCTGGCAGTCTCCTGTGAGGTTGCAGACAGCGTTTCCTTCCTGGGCTACCAGACCAACCCCTACAAATATGTCGCTGCCTGTGATCTGTTTGCCTGTGCCAGTCACGCCGAGGGTTTTTCCACGGCGGCAACGGAAGCTCTGATCGTTGGTACGCCTGTCTGCACCGTAGAGGTGTCCGGCATGAAGGAAATGCTGGGAGACAACGACGAATGGGGCATTGTGACGGATAACGACGATGAAGCTCTGTATCAAGGCATCCGCAGGTTGGTTGCTGACCCGACACTTCTATCCGGGTATGCCACTAAAGCCAAAGAACGGGGCAAAAGCTTCAGCACAAGCAATACAGTCAAGGCTGTGCAGAATATGCTGTTAAGCCTGTAAGGAGCGAACCATGCAATATCGTAAGGATAAATACGGCAACGCCATATCCGTTTTAGGCTATGGCTGTATGCGCTTTCCGCAAACCATGGGTAAGATCCACCTGGAGGAAACCCGCCCCCTAGTTCTGGAGGCCATTTCCCAAGGCATCAACTACTTTGACACCGCCTATATTTACCCCGGCAGCGAGGCTGCTCTGGGTCAGATTTTGGCAGAAAGCGGTCTCCGTGACAAGGTCTATATTGCCACCAAGCTGCCCTATTATCTCATCAAGAGCATGGACGGCTTGGAAAAGATCTTTGCTGAGCAGCTTCATCGGCTGCGTACTGACCATATTGACTACTATCTGATGCATATGCTCAACGATACCCAGACCTGGCAGCGCCTAAAAGACCTGGGTATTGAGAGCTGGCTGGAAGAAAAGAAACGCACCGGTGCAATTCGGCAGATCGGCTTTTCCTACCACGGAAATTCCCAAATGTTCTGTAATCTTGTGGATTCCTATTCCTGGGATTTCTGCCAGATTCAGTACAACTACATGGACGAGCACTCCCAGGCGGGGCGTACCGGTCTGCACTACGCCCACGAGAAAGGACTCCCGGTGTTTATTATGGAACCCCTGCGGGGTGGGCGACTGGTAACACTCCTTCCCGACGAGGCAAAAAAGCTGTTCTCCCATCACGAAAAGCCCGGTTCTCCCGCGGCGTGGTCACTGCGCTGGCTTTGGGATCAGGAGGAAGTGACCTGCGTCCTCTCCGGCATGAAGACGAAAGCTGTACTAAAGGAAAATTTGAAAACAGCCGAAGAAAGCCGTCCGGGGATGCTGGAGGTCGGGGATCGGGAACTGCTGAAGCAGGTTTGCGCAGCCATCAACAGTAAAATGAAGGTTGGCTGCACCGGCTGCGGCTACTGTATGCCCTGCCCCAAAAATGTGGACATTCCCGGCACCTTCGCCGCATACAACCGGGTACATACTGACGGAAAATTTACCGGCCTCAAGGAGTATTTCATGTGTACTGCCCTGAGGAAAGACTCCACCGCCGCCTCTAACTGCGTAGGATGCGGTAAGTGCGAAAAACACTGCCCCCAGGGCATCTCCATCCGCAAAGAGCTGGAGAGCGCCAGAAAGAAGCTGGAAGGGCCTCTCTACCGCACCGCAGCCAAGCTGGCACGGAAACTAAAGACATTTTAAGGACAACCGGACACAAAAGAAGCCTGCCACCGAAATGGGTGGCAGGCTAAAATTTTTGTATAGATCCCGCTTTGGCCGTGTGCGCCGGTTATAACCTGCACGAATCGGCAGGTGGGTCGCCGCTCTCCGTATTCGCTGCTTCCAACGTCCACCTATCGTCTAAGCGTAGGCGGGAGGCCTGCAATCCTACGAAGAAGTCAAACATCCCGATATAATGATGTGGGTCTAAACGAGCAACATCACGGGCCAAGCAGGACATAAACGATTTCAGAGAGCTTAGTCTTCCTCTCCCTCTTCATCATCTTCATAAAGCTGCTGCATCATCAGCTCGTATACCGCTTCCAGTTCCTTCTCGTCAGTAATGGCACACAGCAGAGGCTCGCCGTCTTCCTCGTCGGAACGGAGCAGGCTGACTTCCAGCTCTTCTTCCTCGTCCTCATCCTCAGAGGAAACCGCAGGAACAACAGCCAGATAGATCTTGCCCTGATACTCTAAGCGGGAAAGGATCTCCAGTTCGTATTCTACGCCGTCTTCATCCGTAATGGTGATAAAATCGGAACCGTATTCATCCATAAACAGAACTCCCTTCGGCCCCGTGGTGGGGCTTTCTTGTACTATCATTTTAACCGATTTTGGTACAAAAATCAAGAGGGAATTTGTCATTATCACGAGCAGAAGTCTTCCAATGCCTGTGTCAGTGTGTAATCATCGGGAATGGGTATGCCCTCTTCCAGCCGTTTTACATCCTCCAGAGGGAGCAGAGCCACCGGCATTTTGGTCACCAAATAGGGCTCCGGATCCTCCTCTTTCCAGATCGCCACATATCCACGGGACACTCCAAGCAGATACCCAGCCAGAAGCAGTGCCGTTCCCCAGCTTTTTATCTTCACTCCTATCACCTCAACAGGAGTTTTCCCATAAACTGCAGCTAAAAACCTTGGAAACTCTTGGGTGCTGCTTCATTATATGTCCGGGGCGACATTTGGTTTCCTAAAATTGAACCGCAAAAGTGTTTTCTGTACATAAAAAGGGAACCGGCCGAAGCCGGTTCCCCAGAAATAGGAATTTGCGATTTTGGATTACAGGGAGAGCAGCAGACGCATGATCACAGTAGCGACCTGAGCGCGGGTGCTGGTGCCCTTGGGATCCAGCTTGTTTTCCTCAACACCGTTGATGATACCGGCGTCGATGGCCCAAGCCATGGCGTCAACAGCATAGGAGCTTACCTTGTCGGCATCCTCGAAGCCCTCGATGGTGCCGCCCTCGGGGATCTCGTAGCCCCACAGAGTCAGGAAACGAGCCAGGAAGACAACCATCTGCTCACGGGTGACGTTCTGCTTGGGTCCAAACAGTTCAGCAGTCATACCGGTAGCAACGCCCGTGGCCTGTGCCCATGCAACAGCATCTGCATAGTAGGCATCAGCGGGAACGTCAAGGAAGGTAGCGGGAGCATCAACCTCAGGAGAACCTGCCAGACGGTACAGGACAGTAACGAGCTGGGCTCTATCCATCTTGCCGTTGGGGTTGAACTTGGTCTCGGAAGCGCCATTCATGATGCCCAGCTCCACGACGAAGTCAACAGCCTCATGGAACCATGCATTAGCGGGAACGTCGACGAACTTGGCAGAAGGACAAGTAGCGCTAATAACCAGAGTCTCCTCCAGCTCAACAGCCTCGTCATTTCTTTCCAGAGTCTTAATAACGATCTCAGTCTCGACGTTTGCATTCTTAGCAAAGAACTCCAGTTCGCCCAGCCAGCACTCAGCGGGGATAGTTACGTCGGCAGCGTAAGCGAAGATGATCTTGCCCTCTTCAGCCTTAACGGCAGCATAGTAGGGATAGTAGGCATCTACATACTCCAGAGCTGCGGGATCATAGGTGATCTCCATCAGGCCGTTGGTGGTATCCACATCGGCAATCAGGTCAACATAGATCTCATGGGCGAAGGAGCCGCTCTGAGCAGTCATAGTCTGGACAGGCTCACGAACCAGTTCCTTCTCGGTGCCGGTGAAGACAGGCAGCTTAGAAGCATTCAGGTTGCCGCGGGTTTCACGGTTCAGCTCGATGCGCTCCAGCTTTTCAGTGGTAGCGACATTCTCAATCTGAGCAACTGCCAGGTCACCGGCATTTGCGATGGCATTGCCATCAGCAGCAGTGTTCAGGTTGAACAGACCGCCAACGGGCCATACGCCATCAGCGAAGTTGCCAACGCTGTAGATGTTGCCGTTGTTCATGTCGTAAACGATCAGTTCAACAACATTTTCGGGTCTGTTGAAGCGACTCCAGTACAGGTAAGAGTCGTCGCAGTACAGGGACTGGTAGGCGATATCCTCAACAGCCTTGCCCAGCTTGCCAAGGGCCTGTGCCTTGAAGGATCCCTTCTGGCTGCCCAGATCGATGAAGCCCTGCTGGAACAGGTTGCCATCGGCGTCGACCAGATAGTAGTAGTCAGCGTATGCGTTGTAGTAGGTGTTCAGCACGGAACCGGCATAAGCAATACCGACCAGCTTAGCGGAAGAAGCAGTCCACTGGAAGGGAACCATATACTCGCCGGTGGCCATGTCAATGGAAACAACATAAGGACCATAGACACCGAACATACAGCCGCCCAACATATGGGGAGCAACAGCCATGTCGGCATAGAAGATCTGGGAAGAACCGCCGATCTTGGTCAGCTCGAAGGTCTCTTCGTCAACAGAGTAGAAATTGGACAGATTGCCGCTGGCCAGATCGCAGGCATACAGGATGCCGTCAGGACCATAGGCAACGGAGGCCAGAGCAGTATCTACGCTGGTGTCGCTGAGCTTGGTGTATGCAGGCAGGGTGTCGGTGTTGAACTCGCTCCACCAAACCAGGCCGTCCTCGTCCCAAACCAGACCGTTCAGGGTGCGGTTCAGTACGGATACGGTGATTTCAGCAGTAGCAGTCTTGGTGGGATCCAGGACGGAAGCAGCAGTAATGGTAACAGTGCCTTCGCCGGTGGCGGTAACCAGACCATTCTCATTAACAGTAGCGATAGCTTCGTCGGAGGAAGTCCAGGTAACGGTGTTGTCGGTAACAGTCCAGGGCCATACGCCAGCAGTCAGCTGAACGGTGCTGCCCTTAACGGTAGCAGCTACAGCGGGGTCAACAGTAACAGAAACAACATCATCAGTGGGAGCGAAGATGCCGCCGCCGCCCTTAACAGGACGGATGTAAAGACCGCAGGTAACATGCTCAAGCTGGCACAGAGCCTCAAAGTCGCCGGTAGCAGCGTCGATCTTCAGCAGGTTGGTAATCTCGCCGTTACCCTGAGCATAGTACAGGTCATTGGTGTTGTGATCCCAAGCCATGGAGGAAACGGAATCACATTCGTAACTGGTCAGCTCCGCGATCAGGGTAGCCTCCCCACCGGCAGCCAGGGTATCCAGGGTGTAGGTGTACAGCTTGTTGGTGTCATAGATGGTGGAATAGAAGTTGCCTTCACCGTCGATGGCCAGGTTCAGGGTATTGATAGGCATCTCACAGATAACCTCGATCTCGCCCATGAGCATATCGATGGTGCAGAGGTAAAGAGTAGCCAGCTCATTGGCATCGCTGTAGAACAGGCCATAGAGCATATTGTCAGCCTTGTTGAAAGCGATATCCAGGAACCTCACCATAGCATAGTCGCCATTGGGGTCCAGGTTAGCAATGAGGTTGAATGCGGACAGATCGCTGTCCTCAGCGATATACAGATCGTTGTTTTCGGTGATCTCGATAACGCGGCCTTCAACATACTCAGCAGCTACGCCGTATCTGCCGGAAGCATCGGCCAGAACAGTCTCGGTGCCGTCAGCGGCGATGCCGACATACTGCTCGTTGGTGTCGTCCATAGCAGTGAAGTAGGGACGGTTGTCCTCACCGTCGGTAGCCATAACGACCTCATAGGTGGAAGCATTCAGAGCATAGTCATATACAACGACCTGGAACTTGGAAGCGTTGATTTCCTCGAAGGTAACCTTAACTTCTTCGTTGGCAACAGCCTGGTTGGGGCTGTAGGTAGCCAGTTCCTGAGTGCCGTTGGAGTTCATGATAGCGATAGCAGCGATGTACTGGTTATCCTGAGCAACAACGTTGATGCCGGTCTTGCCAACCAGGTTGGCGCTGATCTCAGTAACCACAGGAGCAGTATTGTCGATGGTGACATAGTTACGCATATAAGCGCCATCGCCCAGAGCATCCCAGTCAGCCTGCTTGGGAGCAGTGCGGTACAGGTCGGGAGCAGCAATGAAGGCGATCTCTACAGGGGTGCCTTCGGGCAGAGGCTCACCATTGGCATCAGTGCCCTTCCAGCCCAGCTTCAGGTTGCGCTGGGTGTATCTCCATTCCTGACCGTTGACGTAGTAGTAAGCGCCATCGATCTCGCCGGTGCTTGCTTCGTAGTAAACTTCACCGGTCTCGGCGTTTCTGACAACGAACTTGGAAGCGGCAGCATTCCGGATCAGAGCAAAGTACTGCTTGGCCAGGGAAGAGCCGTTCAGGTTGTTCATCGCATTACGCTCGGGCAGATACTCATCCTCAGCCAGCAGGGGGTTGCCGCCGAAGTAGTATTCCTGACCGTCGCCGTAGTCGATGGACATGGTGTTGCCGTAGAAGCCGTTTAAGCTATACAGATAGGGATAGCGGGACTCCAGGCCATAAGCGTAGTCGATGTAGGAGCCCACGTCGAACATAGAGGGCTCAGTCCAGGAGCCGTAGTAGCCCAGGACGGGGATGGAGTGGGTGACACCAACAACGCCCTCTTCGTTCGCCAGAGGAGCTGCGTATACATAAGCCTGCAGCAGAGCGCCGGCAGTGTAGTAGGTGTCGAAGTAGTTTCTGACGGCCTCGGGCAGAGTCAGAACCACATCGATGGTGACAGAGCCGTTGGCGGGAACATGAGCGGTATACTCATCGCTGAGGAGGGTCAGCAGCAGATGTGCATCATAAGTATCCACATCGCCGTCGCCGTCTACATCAGCCTCGCCCTTCAGTTCGGTCTCGTTGCCGACAGCATACTCCAGAATGAACTGGGCATCCATGTCGTCGGTAACGCCGTCGCCGTTGGCATCGAAGTCAACATCAGCAGCAGTCTTGGCTACAGTAACATAGGGAGAATCAAAGAAAGCCTCGATGGGCAGCACGCTGGTCCAGGTATCCAGGAACAGGCCGGCTGCGCCGCCGGAGAAGATATCCTGGGTGAAGAAGTCAGCAGAGAGCTGATAGTCCATATCTTCACCGTTCAGGTTGTTGATGGAGAAAGTGAACCGATACTCGCCGATGCGGTTGGGATCGTCGCCCAGCTGAACCTTAACCTTGCCGTCGTTCTGGCCATCGACCAGAATGTAGGACTCAGCGGAGGTAGCCAGATCCACACGAGCCAGGCCGGAGCCCTGGTTCAGGATGGAGTAGTAGCTCTCGCAGTTGCCATCGATGATGGGCTCTGCAGTGGACATCATCAAGCTCTGTGCCAGAGCACGGGCAGTGATACCGTTGCCTTCCAGGCCGTTCTCGCGGAGGTACTGGGCAACCAGTGCCATCATACCGGCAACCTGGGGAGAAGCCATGGAGGTACCGGACATGAGCTCATAGCCCTTGCCGGACTTGTCAACGCCGTTCAGAGAGTAAATGGCGCCGCCGGGAGCGGTGATCTCGGGCTTCATGCTCAGATCGCCGGGAACACCCCAGGAGCTGAAGGAGCTCATGGTGTAGTAGTCGTAGCCGTAGTCAACAGGGGATTCCTTGCCAACAACGGTCAGCTTGCCGGTGTAATACTGAACGCCGGCATCGGTAGTCTGAACCTCGGAGGCAGCCATAATAGCCTTGCCTTCGGACTGGAGGATGGATACACAGGGAGCGGTGTAGTTGTAGCCAGTCAGATTCAGACCCATAGCGCCGGTGGTGTTGTTGTAAATAACGGTAGCAATAGCACCCAGCTCTACAGCGATATTAGCCTTCTCGAAGAAGGAGGTCTCGCCACGGGAGCAGAATACGACCTTACCGGTCACATCGATGCCCTCGTAGTTCTCAACGACACCGATGCCGTCGATCAGCACGTACTCATACTCAGTACCGCTGCCGTCTTCGGTGGTATCCATGGTGTACATGGGTGCATTCTTTGCATACTCCTGGTTGTCGTTGTAAACAACAGTCATGCCGGAGGTGGTGAAGTAATGACCAACAGTACCGGCATTGTCTACGGAAGCGGTAGACAGAACGGTGGGGAAGGTACCGGGAGTGCCGCCGGTAGCAAAGCTCTGGCCATCGTTGTACAGATAGCCGTAGGAGGTCTCCTCTGCCCAGTAGCCGGAGTTACCTGCGGAGGTAACAACGACGGTATCGGTCTCGGTCAGGTAAGCCAGCAGCTCGCCGTAGGTTTCGCTGTAGGTCTCACCGGGGTTGCCGGAACCCAGGGACAGGTTGACGGAGTCACAGCCCAGGATGATGGCGTCTTCGATAGCAGCCATGTAGTCGGAGTCATAAGCGCCGCCGGCCTTGCCGAAGACCTTCATGGTGATCAGCTGAGCATCGGGAGCGACACCGGCAGTGAAGACAGCCTCAAGAGCGTCAATATAGCCATCGCCGCCGGGGATGAAGCGGTTGGCAGTAGCGATGCCGGCAACGTGAGAGCCGTGCTCGCCCTGTGCATCGTTGTCATGGACGATGTCCAGATCACGGTCGATGTAGTTGTAGCCGAAGGGCAGCTTCTCATTCAGATACAGCTGCTCACCGGTAGCCAGGTTGGGGGTACGCTCGTAAACGTTCAGCTGCTCGACGACGGAGTCGATCTCCTCGGCATCCAGCAGGTTCAGGCCGACCATGTACTCTTCAACAGTCTTACCGGCAGCAGCAGCATTCTGCTCCAGAGCATACAGGAACGCACCGTTGTCCAGGGACTGATGGTCGGTATCAGAACCGGTGTCGATGATAGCAACACGGGAACCGGCGCCGGTGTAGCCGTTGCTCCACACGGTGTGAGAACCGATCATGCCACCAGAGGTGTACATCTGGGGCTCGGTGGTCTCTTCCTTGGAGACGACTTCAGGTTCGTAACGCTGCTCGATAACAACATTCTTAACACCCTTAACGCCCTTGATGGCATCGATCTTGCCATAGGGAACGTTGGCGGAAATGATGTTGCCAACAAGAGTCATATTCCAAACCACATCCAGCTTCTTGCCGTTCAGGGCCTTAGCGGAAATGGTTTCGGCCATGGTCAGCTGCTTGTTGTACAGCTCCCGGTTGTATTCCATAGCCTCTTCATTCTGGGCGATGCCAGCGGTGGAGTAGCCAGCCTCGATGGTGGACTTGCCCTCCAGGACGATGGAGACACGAACCTTGTCCGTGGCCTTGTAGGTGATCTCATTCACCACACGATTTTCAACAGCTTTCAGTCCGTCGGGACGGGCAGTGCCGTTTTCGATCTTGGTGAAGGAGAGCTTTGCATCGGCAGCAGTGGCGGGGACAGCAAATCCGCACACCAGAGCGACAACCAGCAGCAAAGCGATAACGCGATTGGTTACCTTCTTCATACTTTTTCTTCCTTTCCTTGTTTTCCGGTTTCCCGGTGAATTTATCCAAGCGGCGAAGAAACCGCAAAGGATACAAAAATCAGCATGTCCCCTGCGGTACAGGGACACCTGCTCTCTGCGATTTTACCATACCATAATAAACAATGCAAGCTTTTTTTGTGCATTTATTTGTTAAAAAACCTGTTATTCTGTTTTCGTCAATGACAATATCACAAAAAACGAGGCAACCCCATAAAAATCAGGATTGCCTCATGCGAATTTCGTGCTTTTTACTTAAATTCTGCGGATAACCTCCGCTACAAGCCCCTGCAGGACTGCGCCCTGCTTGGCTGCGGTATCGATGACCTCCTGCTCGTCCAGTTTGGCATCGGTAACACCGGCTGCCATATTGGTAATCAGAGAAATAGCCAGGGCGCGAATGCCGCAATGGTGAGCAACAATGACCTCCGGAACCGTGCTCATGCCTACCAGATCTGCGCCAAGAACCCGGAAGGCCCGGATCTCTGCCGGAGTTTCATAGCTGGGGCCTGTATAGGCCAGATAAACGCCCTG
>JAZQXK010000129.1:0-9900 GCA_045632785.1 Faecousia sp. | reverse complement strand
GCGCACAACAACCACCGAGGCACCCCAGAGGGCGCCGCAGTGGTGTTGCGTAAAGCTTAGATGGTATTTGCCCCTTCTACCGCATTGGTCACTACGGTAACGGGAATCTCGGGCTCTTCAAAGTCCCGGTAGGCGATCATGCCCGCACCGGCAGGGATCAGCTTACCGATGATGACATTCTCCTTCAGACCGACCAGATGGTCTACCTTGCCCTTAATGGCGGCGTCGGTCAGGACCTTGGTGGTCTCCTGGAAGGAAGCAGCGGACAGGAAGGACTCCGTAGCCAGAGAAGCCTTGGTGATGCCCAGAAGCACCATGGAGCAGGTAGCCAGACGAAGCTCGGTCTCACCGGCATCGATCCGCGCCTGCACAGCGGCATTGGCATCTTCAAACTCGAAGGCATCCATAGTAGTACCTGCCAGCAGCTCGGTATCGCCGGCATCCTCTACCTTTACCTTCCGCATCATCTGACGGACGATAACCTCGATGTGCTTGTCGTTGATATCTACGCCCTGCTGACGGTACACAGCCTGAACGTTCTGCACCAGATAGTTCTGCACAGCCTCCGTACCGGAGATCCGCAGCACATCCTGAGGATACAGGGCACCATCGCAAATGGGCTCACCCTTTTCTACCCGCTTGCCGTGTTCTACCTTCAGGCCGGTGGCATAGGGCACCTGATACATCTTGACCTCACCGTCATCGGCAGTAACCGTGATGGCACGAAGAGCGGAGCGGTGAGACTCGTCAATGGCTACGGTACCGGAAACCTCGGCAATCTGGGCCATCTTCTTGGGACGGCGGGCCTCGAACAGTTCTTCAACTCTGGGAAGACCCTGGGTGATATCGTCACCGGCAACGCCACCGGAGTGGAAGGTACGCATGGTAAGCTGGGTACCGGGCTCACCGATGGACTGGGCAGCAATGATACCAACAGCTTCGCCCAGGTTGACCTCCTCGGAGGTAGCAAGGTTCATGCCGTAGCACACAGCGCACAGGCCGCTTCTGGACTGGCAGCCCAGGGGGGTGCGGATATAAACCTGACGGATGCCATGAGCCTCAAACTTGGCAGCATCCTTAGGCTGCATCAGCTTTGTCTTGGGGTGCAGCAACTCCCCGGTGGTGGGGTCTACGATGTCACGGACGGGATAACGGCCACGGATCCGGTTGCCGAAGGTGTCCACGATCTGATCGTTCTTGTCCTTGATCTCCCCTACCCAGATGCCGTTGCCGGTACCGCAGTCGTGGATGCGGACGATCATATCCTGAGATACGTCTACCAGACGGCGGGTCAGGTAACCGGAGTCAGCGGTACGCAGAGCGGTATCCGTCAAGCCCTTTCGTGCGCCTCTGGAGGAAATGAAATACTCCAGAACGCTCAGACCTTCACGGAAGTTTGCCTTAACAGGAATCTCAATGGTACGGCCGGAGGTATCAGCCATCAGGCCACGCATACCGGCCAGCTGACGAATCTGGTTCATAGAGCCACGGGCGCCGGAGTCAGCCATCATATAGATGGTGTTGTACTCATCCAGATTGCCCTGCAGTGCATTGGTAACATCCTTTGTGGTCTTTTCCCACTGCTCAACAACCAGGCGGTAGCGCTCTTCGCCGGTGATATAGCCGCGCTTGTAATACTGGTCGATCTCCACGACAGTCTTTTCCGCGGCGGCGATGAGCTGATACTTAGCTTCGGGAATCTTCATATCCGCAATAGATACGGAGATAGCGCCCTTGGTGGAGAACTTGTAGCCCAGAGCCTTGACTCTATCCAGCATCTCCGTAGAGATAGTGAAGCCGTGGCAGGCGATACACTTGTCGATAATCTTGCCAAGCTGCTTCTTGCCAACCAGGAAGTCCACTTCCAGATCCAGCTCGTGACCGGCAACAGTTCTGTCCACAAAGCTCAGATCCTGAGGGATGGGCTGGTTGAAGATCAGACGGCCAACAGTGGCGTTGATAATCCGGGTAACGGTCTTGCCCTCTACAGTGCCGGTGCGGCGGACACGGATAGGTGCGTGCAGACCTACATCTCCGCTGGCATAGGCGGCAATGGCCTCATCCTCGCTGGAGTAGGTGTGCTTGGGCAGGAAGGAAGCAATGCGCTTGCCTTCGGACTGTGCCTTCTTATTGGCAGCCACAAAGGTATCGCCGTCTACCAGCTGACCCGCAGGCAGCTCGGTCTGACCGGCATCGGTGACAAAGACCTCCTCCGCGCCCTTTTCTGCCTTCCCGATCCGGACATAGGTCAGATAGTATGCACCAAGGATCATGTCCTGGGTGGGAACAGTAACAGGCTTGCCGTCCTGGGGACGCAGCAGGTTGTTGGCAGAGAGCATAAGCATTCTGGCCTCAGCCTGAGCCTCAGCGGACAGAGGAACGTGAATAGCCATCTGGTCGCCGTCGAAGTCGGCGTTAAACGCGGTACAGCAAAGGGGATGCAGCTTCAGGGCGCGGCCTTCCACCAGAATGGGCTCGAAGGCCTGAATACCCAGACGGTGCAGGGTAGGCGCACGGTTCAGCATAACCGGGCGATCCTTGATGATCTCTTCCAGTGCGTCCCAGACCTCAGTTCTGCCCTTATCGATCATCTTCTTAGCAGACTTGATGTTGTTGGCAACGCCGTCTGCCACCAGCTTCTTCATCACGAAGGGCCGGAACAGCTCAATGGCCATTTCCTTGGGCACGCCGCACTGGTACAGCTTCAGCTCGGGGCCGACAACGATAACGGAACGGCCGGAATAGTCAACACGCTTACCCAGCAGGTTCTGGCGGAAGCGTCCCTGCTTGCCCTTGAGCATATCGGACAAAGACTTCAGAGCCCGGTTGTTGGCCCCGGTGACGGCGCGGCCACGGCGGCCGTTGTCAATAAGGGCATCCACGGCCTCCTGCAGCATCCGCTTTTCGTTGCGGACGATGATGTCGGGGGCGTTGAGCTGGATCAGTCTCTTTAAGCGGTTGTTACGGTTAATGACTCTGCGGTACAGGTCGTTTAAGTCGGAGGTGGCAAACCGGCCGCCATCCAGCTGCACCATGGGACGCAGATCGGGAGGGATCACAGGCAGCACATCCATGACCATCCAGGAAGGCTTGTTGCCGGACTGCCGGAATGCCTCAACGACCTCCAGGCGCTTGACCAGCTTCAGCTTCTTCTGGGAGGAAGCGTCTTTCAGCTCTGCGTGAAGCTGCTGGGACAGCTCGTCCAGGTCGATGGCTTCCAGAAGCTCCTTAATGGCTTCTGCGCCCATGCCGGCCTTGAAATCGTCCTCATACTTTTCACGAAGATCCTGATACTGCTTCTCAGTCAGAACATCGTTCTTGTTGATGCCGGGGCAGTCACCGGGATCGGTGACGATATAGGCAGCAAAGTACAGAACCTTTTCCAGTACCTTGGGGGTAACATCCAGAATCAGACCCATGCGGGAGGGGATGCCCTTAAAGTACCAGATATGGCTGCAGGGAGCTGCCAGATCAATATGGCCCATGCGCTCACGGCGCACTTTGGCCTTGGTGACCTCAACGCCGCAGCGGTCGCAGACCTTGCCCTTGTAGCGGATTTTCTTGTACTTACCGCAGTGACATTCCCAGTCCTTGGTAGGTCCAAAGATCTTTTCGCAGTACAGGCCGTCCCGCTCGGGCTTGAGGGTTCTGTAGTTAATGGTCTCCGGCTTCTTGACCTCGCCGAAGGACCAGGAACGGATCATTTCCGGAGAAGCGATACCGATCTTAATTGCATCAAAGGTGGCATTTGCCATAATCACGCCTCCTTATTCTTCATCCTCGCCGAAGTTTTCAGCGAGCTCAGTGAACACGTCCATAATGTCCGGCTCTTCACCGGTGTCTTCGCTGTAGCCGGAGTTAAAGACCTCCTGCTCATCGGTGACATAGATCTCATCGTCGGTGGCGTAGACAACATCATCGTCGTCCTCGTCCTTCAGCTCGATTTCCGCACCGGTTTCATCCAGCACCCGGACATCCAGGCACAGAGATTGCAGTTCCTTCACCAGAACCTTGAAGGACTCGGGCACACCGGGAGTGGGAACATTGTCGCCCTTGACAATGGCTTCATAGGTCTTCACACGGCCGGTAATATCGTCGGACTTCACAGTGAGGATCTCCTGCAGGGTGTAGGCAGCGCCGTAAGCCTCCAGGGCCCAGACTTCCATTTCACCGAAACGCTGGCCGCCGAACTGTGCCTTGCCGCCCAGAGGCTGCTGGGTGACCATGGAGTAGGGGCCTACGGAACGGGCATGGATCTTATCATCGACCAGGTGGTGCAGCTTCAGATAGTAGGGATAGCCAACGGTGACGCGGTTGTCGAAGGGCTCGCCGGTACGGCCGTCATACAGAACGGTCTTGCCGTCGTCCGCCAGGCCGGCCTCCAGCAGGGTCTCACGGATATCCTTCTCGTTTGCGCCGTCAAAGACGGGGGTAGCAACCTTCCAGCCCAGAGTTCTTGCAGCGTAGCCCAGATGGACTTCCAGAACCTGACCGATGTTCATACGGGAAGGAACGCCCAGGGGGTTCAGAACCACATCCAGGGGGGTGCCGTCGGGGAGGAAGGGCATATCTTCCTGAGGCAGAACACGGGAAACAACGCCCTTGTTGCCGTGACGGCCTGCCATCTTGTCGCCAACAGAAATCTTACGCTTCTGGGCGATGTAGACACGGACGACCTTGTTGACACCGGGTGCCAGCTCGTCGCCGTTCTCACGCTTAAAGACCTTGACGTCGACTACGATACCGCTTTCGCCGTGAGGCACCTTCAGAGAGGTATCTCTGACTTCTCTTGCCTTCTCGCCGAAGATGGCACGCAGCAGCCGCTCCTCAGGAGTCAGCTCCACTTCGCCCTTGGGGGTGACCTTACCCACCAGGTAGTCACCGGCACGAACCTCAGCACCAATGCGGATGATGCCGTCTTCGTCCAGATCCTTCAGGGTGTCTTCGCCAACATTGGGAATATCTCTGGTGATTTCCTCGGGGCCCAGCTTGGTGTCACGGGCCTCGGTTTCGTGTTCTTCAATGTGGATGGAGGTGAACACGTCCTCCCGAACAAGGCGCTCGTTGAGCAGAATGGCGTCCTCGTAGTTGTAGCCTTCCCAGGTAACGAAGCCGATGAGAACGTTCTTGCCCAGTGCGATCTCGCCCTGAGAACAGGCAGGGCCATCGGCAATGATCTGCCCGGCTTCTACCCGCTCCCCAACCTCGACAATGGGCCGCTGGTTGACGCAGGTGCCCTGGTTGGAGCGCTTAAACTTGGTGAGCTTGTGGTCTACAGTCTCGCCGTCGTCATACTTGACAATAATATCAGTAGCGGAAACAGCAGTAACCGTGCCATCATTCTTGGCCTTGATACAGACCTCGGAGTCAACGGCGCACTTGTGCTCTACACCGGTAGCAACAACAGGAGCTTCGGTGACCATCAGGGGAACGGCCTGACGCTGCATGTTAGCGCCCATGAGGGCACGGTTGGCGTCGTCGTTCTGCAGGAAGGGGATGAAAGCGGTAGCCACGGAAACCATCATCTTGGGGGAAACGTCAATATAGTCGATCACATCCCGGTCAACTTCAATGATCTCATTGCGGTGGCGGCAGCTAATACGGCTGCGAGCCAGGCATCCGTTCTCGTCCAGAGGCTCATTGGCCTGAGCTACATAGTAGTCATCTTCCACATCGGCGGTCATATACTCCACGATGTCGGTGACACGGCCTGTAGCCTTGTCCACCTTGCGGTAGGGAGCTTCCACAAAGCCGTACTCATTGATCTTGGCAAAGGTTGCCAGATAGTTGATCAGGCCGATGTTGGGACCTTCGGGAGTCTCGATGGGGCACATACGGCCATAATGGCTGTAGTGAACGTCACGGACTTCGAAGGAGGCTCTTTCTCTGCTGAGGCCGCCGGGGCCCAGAGCGGAAAGACGGCGCTTGTGGGTCAGCTCTGCCAGGGGGTTGTTCTGATCCATGAACTGGGACAGAGGGGAAGAACCGAAGAACTCCCGGATCACCGCAGTGACAGGGCGGATGTTAATAAGGGTCTGGGGGGTGACAGCTTCCGTCTCCTGGACGGTCATGCGTTCCCGGATGACTCTTTCCAGACGGGTGAAGCCCACACGGAGCTGGTTCTGCAGCAGCTCGCCTACGCAGCGCAGACGGCGGTTGCCCAGATGGTCAATATCGTCGGGAGTGCCAACACCGGAGGCCAGGCAGCACAGATAGTTGATGGAAGCCAGAATATCGTCGGCAATGATGTGCTTGGGAATCAGCTCATCCCGGCGCAGCTCAATGGCCTCTGCCCAGTCGGCAGGAGCGGCTTCCAGCATTTCCTTCAGCACGCAGAAGCGTACCTTTTCCTTGATGCCGTACTCCTTGGGGTCGAAGTCCACGAAGTTAGCCATATCTACCATGCCGTTGGAGAACATCTTCAGATTTCTTCCCTCAGGCAGGGCGATAACAGCTTCGTTGACGCCCTTGGCAGACAGCTCCATAGCCTTGGCTCTGTCGATGATCTCACCGGGCATAGCCAGGATCTCGCCGGTCATAGGATCGGCAACGGGCTCAGCAAGGGTCTGACCGGCCAGACGGGTCCAGATGTCCATCTTCTTGTTGAACTTATAGCGGCCAACTCTGGAAACATCGTAGCGGCGGACATCGAACAGCAAGGTGTTCAGGTAAGCCTCGGCATTTTCCACCGTGGGAGGCTCACCGGGGCGCAGGTTGCGGTAGATTTCCAGCAGAGCGGTGTCACGATTCTTGACCTCGCCGCCTTCCTTCTTCTCCTTCTCCCGCTTCATGGTAGCCAGGATCATGGGGTCTTCACCGAAGAGGTCGAGGATCTTCTCGTCGGTATCCACGCCCAAAGCCCGGATCAGAGAGGTGATGCTCAGCTTTCTATTCTTATCAATGCGCACATAGAAAGTGCCCTGGGGGTCGGTTTCATATTCCAGCCATGCGCCGCGGTAAGGGATCACAGTGGCATTATAGGTGCGCTGGAGATCCTTGTCCTCGCCGTAGCCATAGTACATACCGGGAGAACGGACGATCTGGGAGACGATAACACGCTCGCCGCCGTTGATGATAAAGGTGCCGCCGTTGGTCATCACGGGGAAGTCACCCATGAAGATTTCCTGCTCCTTAATATCGTCGGTAGCGATGTTGCGCAGACGGACACGAACCTTCATAGGACGGGCATAAGTAGCATCCCGCTCAATGCACTCCTCGATGGTGTACTTGGGTTCGTCTTTCATAGAGAAATCCAGGAAGGTCAGCTCCATCTTGCCGCTGAAGTCTACGATGGTACCTACATCCCGGAAGACCTCACGCAGACCTTCGTTCAGGAACCACTCATAGGAATCCTTCTGAATCCGCAGCAGGTTGGGCATTTCCAGAATTTCGCGGTACTTGGCGTAGCTCTTACGGATCGTTTTGCCGAACGCCTGATCCTTGACCATTGCCATACGATTCATCACGCCTTTCTTAAATAGCTTCTCTCCGCCAGCTCCCCTGCGCCAAGGCTTTAGCCATGGGTTTTGAAGGCTGTCTTTGAGTTTGCCAGAGTTTACATATATTCGGATAGATTATAGGGAATGCTGTTTGATACGCCAGGGACAGTTGTGATTATTTCAACAAGAAGCCCTTGACTTTTATGTTCCCGTGTGATAAGATGATCCTGCAAGATGGGGGAATATGAGGGCATAGTATCACAGCATGGGAAACCATGATACCATATTCTTCATTCCATGTCAAGCATTTGAAACGAAAAAGTCCCGGATTTGTGCAGAAATGCAAAATCCGGGTTGTTTTTTATACATTTTATAAAACAAGGAGCAACTTACCTATTCACTATTACTTATTCACTATTACCTATTCACCAAGCCGGCAGCGCCTCTACCCTAGCCGACAAAATATTTTCAATCCGTCCCGAAGGGACACCTCACCTATTCACTATTCACTATTACTTATTCACTAAACCGTTGGCTCCAGCAGCTTCTCCAGCAGCTCTCTCTGGTGCCGGAATCGTCTTGCGATAGGGGGCGCAACCTGCCCCCGCCGGATCAGTTCCTCGATCTCGTCCAGGGTTGCCCACATAGCGCCGGCGGTTTCTCCGGGCTGGAAGACGATGTCCTCCACCGGGGTGGGATGCACCAGAAAATAGAAGTCGAAGAAGGCATCCCTGGCCTTGTCCGTTTCCAGAAAGACCAGTTCCTCCTCCCGGATACAAATGCCGGTTTCCTCCCGCAGCTCCCGAACCATGGCCTGTCGGCTGGTCTCCCCTGCCTTGGCCGCACCCCCGGAGTTTTCCCAGGTGTTGGGGCTGGCGGGCTTTTCCGGAGCACGGAGGGTCAGAAGCAGCCGTCCTGCCCCATCAGTGACCCAGACGCAGACCACAAGAATATGATCGCCCTTCCGAAGCCGCTCACCACGCCGGTGTAACCGCCCGGTAAGCTGCCTTTCTTCGTTGTAAATATCCAAAAGCTCCACGGTCTGCCCTCCTTTTGCCCATCGGCACATAATGCTTATAATATCATACCACACCAAAGCCATCGCCGCAAGGAAAAAGGACAAGTTTTTTCATTTTTTTGACTTTGCAGAGGATATGCAGAACTTCTGCTGCTTTAAGCTGTTGAAAATATTGGTTTATCTTCCTAAGCGCCCACCCTTCGCAGGGACAAAAAGTCTGTCCCTCACGGCAAATAATATCAAATCCATCCCCAAAGGCTCAACACTGCGCCGAAGGGGCCTACCCAAAGTATTCCTTCACAAAATCCACATTTTCCACCCGGAAGCTTTGTCCGTTCAGATACTCCAAAACCCCGGCATCGGTGGCAAAGATGAAGGTGAGCTTGTAGGAATAAAGGGCCTGATAACGGCGTTCGAAGCGCTTGTCCAGCTTGCCGTATTTGCCGTCACCCAGAAGGGGGTGGCCTGCGTGGGCAAACTGGGCACGGATTTGGTGGGTTCTACCGGTGATCAGCTCACATTCCACCAGAGAAAGGCCGTTTCTCGTTTCCAGCGTGCGGTAATTGGTCACAGCGGACTTAGACCCCGGCTGGGGCTTTTCGGACACAAACACCCTGTTTTTTGCCGCATCCTTGAAAATTTGGCCTTTCAATGTGCCGTCTTTGGGCTTCATGCTGCCTTCCACAATGGCTAAATACCGCTTGTCCAGCTCCCGATCCTTTACCTTCTGGTTGAGGATCCGCAGAGCTTCGGCGTTCTTGGCGGCAATGACGATGCCCCCGGTGTTGCGATCGATGCGGTTGCACAGGGCGGGGACGAAGGTGGACAGCCTGGGCTTCCATTCCCCCTTGGCATATAGGTATGCCTGGATATGGTCAATAAGGGTCTTGCCGTACTCTGCGCCGTCGTGAGGATGGACAGCGACACCGGGCTTCTTGTCCACCAGCAGAA
Organism: Faecousia sp.; assembly: GCA_045632785.1. Classification (GTDB taxonomy): domain Bacteria; phylum Bacillota; class Clostridia; order Oscillospirales; family Oscillospiraceae; genus Faecousia. The sequence goes on along the minus strand of JAZQXK010000129.1, from coordinate 492 downwards.
TGTTCTCGTCCTCGTAGACGATGGTCAGCTTGGGGGTGGCTACGGTGAGGTAGGCGTTATCCTCTCTGGGTGTATCGAAAAACTCATCGTTGATATAAAGCTGCAGCTTATCCCCCTCCAGGAGTCGGTCATCCCGCTGGACTCTGCCGCCGTTGCGCTTAATGCGCTTGATGCGGATATATTTTTGTGCCAGAGATGCTGGAAGCAAGGGAACTGCCTTGGCAAGGAAACGGTCTAAGCGCAGGCCGGCATCATTTTTACCGATTACAAACTCTTTCATGGAAAACACTCCTTCAAGGTCGGGTGAGAAATGGAAAGGGAAAGCCGGGAGACAGTTCAATGGTAAATCCCGGTTTATCGGGCAGTTTAGGGAACCCCATTGTAGGGCTGGGGCATGCCCCAGCCGGGCACCAATTCCTTGATAGGCATTGCCGATAACACGGGAAACGAAGGGTTTTGCCTTAAAAATCGGTGCAACAATTTCGATACTGC
>JAZQXK010000128.1:0-6570 GCA_045632785.1 Faecousia sp. | reverse complement strand
GAAAATACCCCTTTAAGAAAAGGAGGAAAGCCTATGGATAACACCTATAGGGAGCATGAGGATTCCTGGTTGTTTGTAGCAACCTTTACGCTCTCCCAGGAGATTTATGAGGAGCTCTTTCAGAAGCTGGTTCCTCGAAACCAAGTTTTTGCCATACTGTTCACCGTTTTCTCCCTGCTATTCGCTGTCTTTACAGTTTTCTCACCGGATCCCCTCTGCATCATCATGTTCCCTGTCTGTGTTACCCTTTCCATAAGCTTCTTCACCGCTTCCAAACGCCTGGCAAAGAACAAAATCAGGCTGATGAAGCAGCACTATGACGGCTTTCTTCCTCTGGCAACCATCTGCTTTGGTGAGCGAATCCTCTGTAAAGACCAGGACCATACTTCTTATTATGATTATGCAAAGATCAAGAATGTCTATTCCCTAAAGCATAGCTATGCTTTGTTATTTGAAACCAAAGAAGCAGTATTTCTCTCCCGTAATGACTTCACCAAGGGAACCTTTGAAGAATTCAAGGCCTTTTTGCAGGAAAAGCGGCCCGACCTAAACATCCCCCAATAACCGCCCCATCCAAACCACGGAGAAATACCATGAAAACAAAGAAAAGACCTCTGCGCCGCCTCCTTCGCCTGGTCTTATGGCTGTGCATTTTGGGCATTGTTTTTGTCACTGCGGCTAATCTGGCAGTGGTCAAGACCACAGATGACCGGATCCTCGCCCCTGAGGAAGCAGCTACCTTGCAGGATATAGACTGCATTTTGGTTCTGGGCTGTTTTGTTCAGGGTGATGGCACACCCAGCCATATGCTCCACGACCGGCTGAATCAGGGAATGGAGCTATACCACATGGGAGCTGCCCCCAAGCTGCTCATGAGCGGTGACCACGGCCAGAGAAATTATGACGAAGTTACGGCCATGAAGCAATTTGCCGTAGACCGGGGCGCTCCCTCCACCGATGTATTTATGGATCATGCCGGATTTTCCACCTACGAGAGCATCTACCGGGCACGGGATGTTTTCAAGGTCAAAAAGATTCTCATTGTCACCCAGGAGTACCATCTGTACAGAGCTTTGTACATTGCAAAGCGCCTGGGGGTAGAGGCTTACGGCGTGGCCTCGGATTACCGCACCTATTCTGGGCAGACAAGCCGGGATGTACGGGAGCTACTGGCACGAACCAAAGATTTTGCCATCTGCATTTATAAGCCCCTTCCCACCTTTTTGGGGGAGGCCATTCCCATTTCCGGGGATGGCAACCTGACCAATGACGGAAAATCCGATTTTTCCTAAGAAAATCCAAATACATATCACACAAAAAGGAGCTACCCTCCATGCAAATTGAAAACCACAAGGAAGAAGTCCCTTTTTCCCACTATGAAAATCTGTTCCGCACCCTCTCCCCGGAAGATGCTCTAAGCCGGCTTCCCTCCGTTTCCTTTGACGGAAAGGCATTTACCATGACCCTTTTAGGCCGCACCTATGAGATCAACTGGCCGGAATATGCCATCACCGCAAAAGACAGCGGCAGCCTCCCCGCTCTTCCCACCCAGACCTTCCTGCTGCGCTGCCTTCTGGAGGCAAAAGAGCTGCCCTGGTGCGGTCTGTGGAGGACCTTCCGGGAAATGCCCTGGGGCGAAATGTACAACACCCCCTTTACAGGCCGCTGCCTGACCCGCTCCGCTTTCACCTTCGGCACAAGGATCGCCAAGTTCAGAGCCGCTTGTGAAAAGCTGGGGGCAGAGCCCCTCCCCCACGGGGATGCAGGCTATCAGTTTAACTTCTTTGGCCCCTATTCCATGCAGATCCTCATTTGGGAGGGCGATGAGGAGTTCCCCCCCAATGCCCAGATCATCTATACGGACAACTTTGCCGATGGCTTTGCCGCCGAGGACAGAGTTGTGGCAGGAGATATTCTCATTAACCACATTAAAGCCCATATGTAAAACAAGCCCGGTATCCCCCAACAAAGAGGATACCGGGTTTTTCAATTCTTTCCAAATAATTTCCATCCGTCCCAAAGGGACACCTTACTTATTCACTATTCACTATTACTTATTCACTAAGCCGCCAGGCGCATTAGCCCCACAGAGCAGTGAGCATAGGAATGATTTGCTTCTTCCTGGACATGACCTTCGGCAGGAAGACCTCGTTGTCCTTAACCTCGGCATTGAAGGCCTGGCGCATGGTATCCTCGTCGCCCAGATAGATAATTTGCGTACCTTCCAGCAGAACGTCGGTGAGCATGAGGATCATCATGCCGTAGCCACGCTCCTCGGAAGTCTTCTCCATGACCTTGAGGAACTCTTCCTTCCGGGACAAAAGTCTGGGAGAGTCCACGCAGGTGATCTGACCCACCCCAAAGAAGTGGTCGGCAATGTGGAACTCCTTGAAGTCGCTGAACAGCAGTTCTTCCGCAGTGTGTCCTTCCCCGGTAGACACAGAGAAAATAGCTTGACCCAGTTCTTCCAGAGAAACCTCGCCAATCCGAGCCATACGGGCCGCCATACGGCGATCCTTCTCGGTGCAGGTGGGGGACTTGAACATGACTGTATCGGAAACAATGGCCGCAGCCAGCAGGCCAGCCATCTTCTCCGAGGGCATAAGACCAAGCTCCTGGAACATACTGGCAATAATGGTGCAGGTAGAACCTACCGGCTCATTGCGCATGGAAACGGGGTGCTTGGTCTGAATATCCGCCAGACGGTGGTGGTCGATGATCTCCAGAATTTCCGCTTCCTCCAGGCCAGGAACAGACTGGGCTCTCTCGTTGTGATCCACCAGAACCACACGTTTCCGATTGGGCCGCAGCAAATGCTCCTGATAGAGTAAGCCCACAAACTTCTCCTCATTATCCAAAATGGGGTAACAGGAGGCTCTTTCTTGCAGGACGATTTCCTTCACATCGTCCAGAAGGTCATCCAGGTGGAAACATACAAGACCCCTTTTCCGACAGATGCGGCCAACAGGCACAGCATGGTAAATGCGGCGCACAGTACGGTAAGCATCATAGGGAGTGGCAATCACGCAGGTCTTGGTTTCGATGCCACGAAGCTCCTCCGGAAGCTCTGTCTGGCACAGGATCAGGCAGTTCACATTCATTTCCAGGGCTCTGCGAATAAGATCAGGCTGATTGCCGCAGATCACCACAGAATCCGGGCTGGAAAACAGAAGGCTCTCCCGGCTCTGGGGCAGGGCAATAATGACCTCGCCGTTGATCAGATCCGCAGAGTCCTCCCCTTCCAGAAGGAGCTTGCCCTCCAAAACACTAAGGAGGTTAAAGATAGGCACATTGTGAAGCCTGGAATTGTCGATGGTTCGCATATCGAACTGGGCAACATCCTGAGGCATAAGCATACCGTGGAGGGTGCCGTCTTCATTGGCTACAGGCACGCCGGGCAAGGTGCGATGCTCCTGCAGAACCTCCCAGGCACGGCTGACTGTAACAGCGGAGCTGAGAACCGGTGGAACTTCATAATCCAAGTCACGAACCTGGGTATAGACCGCCTTCAGATAGGTAGGCGGTTCAAAACCGAATAGGCTCAAAACCAGTTGGGTTTCGTCGCTGAGCTGACCCAGACGGGATGCCTGATACTCTCTTGCGCCTAAGGCATTGCGCAAGGCAGCATAGGCCATTGCGGATACGATGGAGTCTGTGTCCGGGTTGCGATGACCGGTTACATAAATAGGATCCATTGCGTTTCCTCCCTAATAAAATATTTAAGGGGCTGCGTGTATTCTCCATGCGCCCACAGGGCATATATATCGATTGGGCGAAGCCCAAATATCGACAAAAGGGGCTGTAAATTTTGGTTTATCGGGCAGTTTAGGATGCACCCTTCGTAGGGGCCGGATACATCCGGCCCGTTCCGCACTGTAAATTTGTACGAATTCGCCTTAAATGGTGCTGTTTTTCAAACTTTTCCGCCGGGCCGGATATATCCGGCCCCTACAGCCTTTTATCGAAAACTGCCCGCTAAACAGGAATTTACCTGCTTATCGGACACACGGGGACGGGTGTCCCCACAAAATCTATTTTAATTCCATCCCAAAAGGAATCATTCATTATTCACTAATGTAATTTCTCCGGCCAGGCTGGTTTCAAAGAGCTTGCGGATCTCCTCCTGCCCATAGCCCTGACCCAGGGCCCACATGAGCTTCGCCATAGCCGCTTCGGATGTCATGTCCCGACCCTGAATGACACCCAGACTCAAAAGCTTTTTGCCCACCTGGTACACATCCAGATTGCTGCTGTCATACAGACACTGGGAGCAGATGACTACACTGACACCCCGGTCTACCGCTCTGCGGATGCCGTGACCCGGTGCGCTGTGGAGGAAATTCATGCCGCCCAGACCGAAAGCTTCTACCACAATACCTTTGTAGCCTATGTCTACCAGCATATCGATAATGCCGGTGTCTACCCCGGGAGTCAGCTTCAACAAGAAGACCTGGCGGCTGGCCTGGGGGCAGAATTGGGCGGGGCCTGTGACCTGGGGAAGCTCCTGTTCGTCCAGCTCCAGACCCATGGCGGTGACTCTGCCTACATAGTGGCGGTTGATACTCTCAAAGGCATTAAACCCGGAGGCACGAACCTTCACCGCCCGGCAGCCCAGCATAACCTTCCGGTCAAAGGCCAGGAAGATGCCAGACTTTCCTGTGGCTGCCATGGCAAAGGCAGTGCGCAGGTTGGCAGGAGCATCAGATAAAAAGTCTGCCAGGGGGAGCTGCGAGCCGGTGAATACCACAGGCAGATCCATATTGGGAAGCATAAACGTGACCATGGAGGCGGTATAGGCCATGGTATCTGTGCCATGGGATACCACGATGCCGTCGCAAGTGCCACGGGCAGCAAAGATGGCCTCCGCAATAGCCACCCAGTCCTCCGGCTGTATATTGGAGGAATCCAGGCACATAAGATCCTGGATGGTAATGTCGTAATAGGTGCGAAGCTGGTGAATCTCTCGCTCCAGAACGTCACTGCGACGGGGCTCTAGCCCCTCCCCTCCGGGAACGGAAGCGATGGTGCCGCCGGTGGTAATGAGCAAAATGTGTTTTCTCTCTTGGATGCCCACAAAAAGACCTCCTTATTCAAGATACCACCATTATAATCAATATTTTCTCACATAGCAAGAGGACAATATACTTTTTCTGCATTTTCCTGCAAAGACCGCTCTTGCATTTTCAGCCTCTCTCGGGTAAAATAAAATAAAAACCCTTAGGGGTGCATGGAGGAAATGTTTATGGCAGTATTAGTAACCGGCGGCATGGGCTACATCGGCTCTCACACCTGCTTGGAGCTTCTGGAAAGCGGCTATGAAGTAGTCTGTGTTGACAACCTGTGCAACAGCAGCCCCGAATCCCTGGACAGAGTAGAAAAGCTCACCGGCAAGACCATCCGCAGCTACATTGGCGATGTACGGGATGAAGAACTGATGCGCAAGATTTTCAACGAAAACAAGATTGACTGTGTCATCCACTTTGCTGGCCTGAAGGCCGTTGGCGAAAGTGTCAGCCTGCCCTGGAAGTATTATGACAACAACCTGAACTCCACTCTGGTTCTCACCAAGGTCATGACCGAAGCCGGGGTCAAGAAGCTGATCTTCTCCTCCTCCGCTACGGTATATACCGGTGACAATGAAATGCCTCTGCGGGAAACCAGCCGCACCGGTAACTGCACCAACCCCTACGGCTGGACCAAGTACATGACTGAGCAGATCCTCTCCGGCATGGCCTTTGCTGACAAGGAATGGTCTGTGACCCTTCTGCGGTACTTCAACCCCATCGGCGCCCACATCAGCGGCATGATCGGTGAAGATCCCCAGGGCATCCCTAACAACCTGATGCCCTTTATTACCCAGGTAGCCGTAGGCCGCCGGGATCACCTTAGCGTCTTCGGCAACGATTACGACACCCCCGGCGGAACCTGCATCCGTGACTACATCCATGTGGTTGACCTGGCTAAGGGTCATGTAGCCGCTGTGAAGTATGTCACCACACATATCGGCTGCGAAGTGTTCAACCTGGGCACCGGCAATGGCTCTTCCGTTATGGAAATGGTCAACACCTTCATGGAAGCCACAGGGGCAAAGGTTCCCTATGAGATCGCTCCCCGCCGCCCCGGCGACCTGCCTGTTTGCTATGCCGAGCCTGGCAAGAGCGCAGAGGTTCTGGGCTGGAAGGCCGAGAAGACTCTGGCTGATATGTGCCGGGATAGCTGGCGTTGGCAAAGCCAGAACCCCATGGGATATAAGACAGAGGAATAATGCTTCCCCCTTTGCAGAAATGATATTACTCATGCAGAGCAGTTAAGCTATCCCTGTGAAAAAATTGAAAGATTGCCGGTTGGGGCGAGGTTTTCGTCCTAACCGGCTTTTATTTTGGTTGTGGGTGCGTAGGGACACCCGACCCCGGGTGTCCGCTATGGAGATAAATTCCTGTTTAGCGGGCCGTTTTCGATAGAAGGCTGTAGGGCGGGGGCATGCCCCCGCCGGGCAGTATCGAAATTTTTGCACCGATTTTTAAGGCAAAACCCTTCGTTTCCCGTGTTATCGGCAATGCCTATCAAGGA
>JAZQXK010000127.1:0-8824 GCA_045632785.1 Faecousia sp. | reverse complement strand
CTCTTTGGAAAAGCTTCCCGGCAAAATCAAAGATGCCTGGCTGCATGGCAGATGGGATGTATACGAGGGACAGTTCTTTGAGGACTTCCGGCCTGACCCGCCCGCTTCTCTGGGCGATCCGGAGCAGCTACGCCGGGAGCGGCGTTGGTGCCATGTAATCAAGCCCTTCGACATTCCCAAAAGCTGGACCATCTACCGCAGCTATGACTGGGGCTATGGAAAGCCCTTCTCCTTCGGCTGGTGGGCGGTGGATTATGACGGGGTGATTTACCGGATTTTGGAGCTGTACGGCTGCACCAAGAACCCCAACGAGGGCGTGAAGTGGACGGTAGACCGGCAGATGGAGGAAGCCAAACGCATTGAGAAAGAGCATCCCTGGTTAAAGGGCCGGGAGATCCTGGGTGTGGCTGACCCTTCCATCTGGGATGGCAGTAAGGGCGAAAGCGTGGCAGACACGGCGGTGAAGTATGGACTTTATTTCTCGCCCGGTGTCAATGACCGCATCCCCGGCTGGATGCAGGTGCACTACCGCCTTGCATTCGATGAAAACGGCTATGCCATGATGTATGTCTTTGAAGGGTGCAAGGCCTTTATCCGCACCATGCCGCTTCTCATGTATGACGATCACCGGCCGGAGGACCTGGACACCGAGGGAGAAGACCATGTAGCTGACGAGGTGCGGTATATGTGCATGGCAAGACCCATTAAGCCGGTAATGTCCGTGGCGGCTGAGCCGGTGTGGAGCGACCCGCTCAACCAGATGGAGAAACAGGAAAAGCACGACAGGATTTTTTATTTGTAGGGAAAATTTCAATTTAGCGGGCCGTTTTCCATAGAAGGCTGTAGGGCGGGGGCATGCCCCCACCGGGCAGTATCGAAATTTTTGCACCGATTTTTAAGGCAAAACCCTTCGTTTCCCGTGTTATCGGCAATGCCTATCAAGGAATTGGTGCCCGGCTGGGTAGGGCGAAGCCCGAATGTCCATGAATTTCTGCCAGTGCGGTGCAACCCGCAGCGAATCAAAATGAAATGATTGCCAGTGCCAATCACACCATAATTCCTAGAAACACCATAAACCAATGCCCCAGCCCTACAATGGGGTTCCCTAAACTGCCCGATAAACCCAAATTTACGGACTAACTGTCAACTGGATTGAACATCTCATAACCACTGTGTCATTATACAATCTATGACGGAAAAAGTCACCAGAAGGTTGCAAAATCTCCAAAAAATTTATATAAAATTTGCCGGAGCTGACAAATTCAGGGTTTTCAAACCGGTGTGCATCGTGTATAATAAAGGAAATACATAAGGAGGATGCTCTATGAATCCCATTATTGAAAATATGATCACCAGAAGAAGCTGCAAGGCTTATTTACCTACCCCTGTCCCCGAGGAGCTTTTGGGGCAGGTTCTCTTAGCCGGCACTTATGCCGCCAACGGCAAGGCCCGTCAGGCTGCCAAGATCGTTGTTCTCACCAAGCCAGAAGATGTGGCAGACCTGGAGCGGCGCAATGCGGAAGTTCTGGGCACGCCCGATGCCCGCCCCTTCTACGGCGCTCCTGTGGTGCTGGTGGTTCTGGGAGATGCGGACATTTTCACCTCTCTGGAAGACGGCTCTCTGGTTCTGGGCAATATGCTCCTGGCTGCCCACAGTTTGGGTCTGGGCGCTTGCTGGATCCACCGGGCCAGAGAAGAATTTGCCAGCGAGGAAGGCAAGGCCCTTCTGAAAAAGTGGGGCATTGAGGGCAACTATATTGGCGTAGGCCACTGCGTTCTGGGCTATGCCGCCAAGGAGCCTAAGCCCGCCGCACCCCGCAAGAAGGACTATATTGTGCGGGTGTAAGAAGTTTTTTCGCACACTATAGAAAAATGCGGGAAAAGTAGTTGCAAAATCAACCGCTTCTGGATATAATAAGAATAGACACTAAATAAATGGAGGGAAAAAAGATGAAACTGTTTCTGAAGGTTCTGGCTGCTGTAGCTGTCATCGCTGCTGTTGCCGCTGCTGTATACTGCTTCCGGGATAAGCTGAAGGCAATGCTGGGCATTGGCCGCTCCAAGGTTTGGTATGCAGACCGTCCTATTGACGAGGATGAGGTCGCCGAGGCTGTTGGCGATGTGTCTTCTGCGGACTTTGCTGAATAAGAGAGCAACAATGTGGGGGATGCTTCCGAGCGTCCCCCTTTTTCCGTCTGTTTTGACTGCAAGCAAAATCAGGTTTTGTATTTTCGCCGGGTGGCTAAGCCGCCCCGAATGTGCCGCTGTGCCTTGTTGATATCCAGAATGGACTTCACCTGCCGGTAAAGTGATCGGTCGTAATGGGGCAGCCTCTGGGACAGATCCTTATGCACCGTAGATTTGGATATGCCAAAGTGCTTTGCCACGCCCCGCACGGTTTCCCGGTTTTCGATCATGTACACAGCCAGCCGGCAGGCTCGCTCCCGGATGTGATCGTTCATGCGCGTCCCTCCCTGCTACCGATGATCGGTATGCGCTGTGTTCGTGACAAGACATACCTATGCAGTATGAGCCTTCAATATGTGAAAGACTGCTCCGGAAAAGTGGGGGACAGGAGGGATATGCGCCCCAATTTCATAAAACGACGGAAATTTCGTACCAAGGGGCTTACAATAGAGAGAAAATTAGGCGCTGCCTTGGAGAAAGGAAGTGCAGCATTGCTGGAACTAAAGAATATCAAAAAAGATTATGCCGCAGGGGACGGAGCCGTCCATGCCCTGAAAGGGATCAGCCTGCGGTTTCGGAAAAGTGAATTTGTAGCCATTCTGGGCCCTTCCGGCTGCGGAAAAACCACCATGCTGAATATTATCGGTGGTCTGGATCAGTATACCCAGGGCGATCTGGTGATCCGGGGCACCTCCACTAAGGATTTTCAGGATCGGGATTGGGATGCCTACCGCAACCACTCCATCGGCTTCGTCTTCCAGAGCTATAACCTGATTCCCCATCAGACAGTCTTGCGGAATGTGGAGCTGGCACTGACTCTCTCCGGCGTGTCCAGCGGGGAGCGAAAGCGCAGAGCCGCCCGGGCTTTGGAGTCCGTAGGTCTGGCAGATCAGCTTTTCAAAAAGCCCAGCCAGCTTTCCGGCGGTCAGATGCAGCGTGTAGCCATTGCAAGAGCCCTGGTCAACGACCCGGACATTATTCTGGCAGACGAGCCTACAGGCGCTTTGGACACGGAAACCAGTGTGCAGGTCATGGACATTTTGCAGGATGTTGCCAAGGAACGCCTGGTGGTTATGGTCACCCACAACCCGGATTTGGCAGAAAAATATGCAACCAGAACCATTCGAATGCTGGATGGAGAAATTACCGGGGATTCCATGCCGGTGCAGCCGGAGGAAGTGCCGGTCTATGAACCCAAACCCCAGGGAAGACGGAGTAAGGGGGAACGGAAGCCCACCATGCGGTTTTCCACAGCCTTTGGCCTGTCCTTAAAGAATCTCATCAGTAAAAAGGGGCGCACCCTCCTGACCTCCTTTGCCGGCTCTATTGGCATCATTGGCATTGCCCTCATCTTTGCGGTATCCCAGGGCATGACTACCTATATAAACACAGTGCAGGAGGATACCTTGTCCTCTTATCCCCTGACTTTGGAGGCCCAGCACATCGATATGGGTTCTCTTTTGGCCACCTTCATGGGGCAGGCGGTGTCCGGGGAAGAACACGAAAAGGACGCAGTCTATGAAAAGGCCATGATGTATGAAATGGTCAACGCCTTAAACACCATGGATACCAAGGAAAATGACCTTGCCAGCTTCAAGAAGTATTTGGAGGCGGAGCTGCTAAAAACAGAGGAAGAATCCCCCCTTCGGAGTGCTGTCAGCGGTGTGCAGTATACCTATAATACGGAGCTATTGGTCTATACCCAAAGCGTTGACGGCACAGTGATTCGCTCCGATACCCAGGTGCTTTTGCAGGAACTGCTCATCGAATACTTTGGCATGGACTTGTCCAACATGATGTCCATGAGCCTGGGCTACAGCGGCTCTCTGGCCGGCACCGCTCCCATGGGCACAGGGGCGATTTTGTGGCAGGAAATGCTCACCGGAGAAAATGGCCGTCTGGTCAGCCCCCTGTTGGAAAAACAGTATGATGTGATCTACGGCACCTGGCCTGACCGATACGATGAGATCGTTCTGGTTCTGGACGAGAACAACGAGATCGACGATATGACCTTCTATGCCCTGGGTCTGACCTCCAAGGAGGAAATGGACAAGCTGGCCCAGGCGGCTTTCGATAAGACCACTGTGGAGATCGAAGAAAAGCGGTTTACCTATGAGGAAATTTGCGACATGGAGTTCAGGGTGATCCTCAATGCGGACTGCTACGCCCTGGATGAATCCACGGGGCTGTATACCGACCTGCGGGACACCCAGGCGGGGCTGAAATACCTCTATGACAAGGGACTGACCTTAAAGGTATCCGGCATCGTGCGCCCCAATGAGGAAGCGGCGGCAGGAATGCTTTCCGGCAGTATTGGCTATACCGGGGAACTGACCAAGCGGATCATTCAAAGCGCGGAGGACTCTGCGGCAGTGCAGGCGCAGTTGGAATCTCCTTCTACAGACATTTTCACCGGCCTACCCTTCCAAGAGAATACCGGCAATTTGGAGCAGGCAGAAAAGGCCGAGGCATTCCGCACCTATGTGGAGCAGCAGAAGGAAGGGGAGCGGGCCAAGACCTATATCGGCATCCAGAGCCTGCCCACCCAGGAGCAGATCGATCAGGCAGTGAAGGAGGCTCTGAAAGGAAAAACCAGAGAAGACATGGAAAAGGCTGCTCTGCAAGCTCTCCAGGGACAGATGAACATCAACACCAAGGAAGTGGAGGACTACATTTCTGCCATGACTGACGAAGAAGTGGAAGAAATGTTTGCCCAGATGGCTACGGAGCAGTTTAAGATGCAGTATGCTGTCGGGGTTCAGCAGCAGCTTATGCCCATGGGTGAGGCACAGTTGGCAGCCCTGTTGGAGCAGGAACTGGAAGGCTACACGGACCAGCAGTGCGTCCTTTACTATGACGAGCTGCTTACCTTCTCCCAGTCTTCCTACGAGGAAAACCTCCGGATTTTAGGCCATGTGGATCTGGACGACCCTTCCACCATCAACCTCTATGCGGCCACCTTTGAAAGCAAGGATGTTGTAGAGGAGGGGATCGCCAAATATAACGAAACCGTGGAGGAATTGGAGCAGATCCGGTATACGGATTATGTGGGGCTGATGATGTCCTCGGTCACATCCATTATTAACGCAATTACCTATGTGCTGATTGCCTTTGTGGCCATTTCGCTGGTGGTTTCCTCTATTATGATCGGTGTCATTACCCTGATCTCTGTGCAGGAGCGCACCAAGGAGATCGGCATTCTCCGGGCCATCGGCGCATCCAAACGGAATGTTTCCAATATGTTTAATGCGGAAACGGTGATTATCGGCTTTGCGGCAGGTGCTTTGGGCGTTGGGGTCACATGGCTGTTGTGCTTCCCCATTAACGCCATTATCCAGCACTTGACCGGCATACCCGGTTTGAAGGCAATTCTGCCTATTGAAGTGGCTCTCATTCTGGTGGGGATCAGTATGTTGCTGACGGTGTTCTCCGGCATCATTCCTGCCAGAAGTGCGGCCAAGAAAGACCCTGTGGTGGCACTGAGAACGGAGTGAGCCCCTTAGAGGCGGTTACTTGAATAGAGAAGACCCCGGAGGCGGTAAAAAGTGCCGCTTCCGGGGTTTGCTGATTTAATGGGCACACGCATAAAGGTAACACAAATAAAATTGTAATGTTCCCCTATTTTTCTATTGATTTTTCTTGACCACCGTGGTAACATATTCTTGCGACACAATCTAATATTTTGCTCACAACATGGGTGCATATTTTTGCCTTTTGGTAAAAACGTGGATCCCTACTTTCGTGCACTTATTTTGTGAGCGTAAGATTGTGTCGCAGCAATGGGAGCTGCGTTTTTCGGTGCGCAGCGACTGCTGCGCACTTTTTATATTTATGGAGGGACTTGCACATGAAAAGGAACTTGAAACAAAGAATCCTGGCGCTGTTTTTGGTGCTTGTGATAGCAGGAGGATTGTTTCCTTCTACTGCACTTGCTGCTGAAAGCAACCTGGCAGAAGAAATTGTCAAAACTGAGTCTGCTCCTGGTGCTGGTACTTGGGCTGTAAACAGTGATGTTGAAGGGTATGAAGATGGCTGGTTCTACTACATTGACACCTTAGGAGAGAACTATATTTATCGCGAGCAATTTATTACTATTTCTGAAGGACAAGAGAAAGTTGCTTCAGCCCGCCAATATCTTACGGACTACTCTGTAGATCAACTTCTTATATACCAAGGGCAACTGTTTTACTCTGTAGGGAACGAAATATTCATGCTGGATATTGATTCGGGCAAGGTTGAATTGATATTGACTGAAAGTTTGTCTGTAATACGATTTGCTCTAACAGAAAGCTCTCTGTATTATCATGTAAACAAGAGCATTAAGAGATACTGCTTTGTGACGGACACTACCTCAACTGTTCTGGAAAACGCCATCGAACATTTTTGGATGGATGATGCTGACCATATCTCTTATTTGACCGACGGTGAGATGGTTTACCTATTTGAACTGGAGACACAAAACATTACTAGTTACAGGAACAATGCTACGGACTTGGGCGATGTGCCCCTTGCCGGTAGTGACAAAAAAGGGCTTAGCATTAACTCACTTAGAAGCAAATTCCCCCACGGAAAGTACTGGAATCATGTAGGAAATCCCGGCGCAGGGGATAATGTGAATAATCAGAATGGGTACACTTCATCTCCTTGCCCTGTCCATGGGGTGGTTGGCACTTCTCGTCAAACTTGCAATGGATTCCAGCCAGGAACGATACAGCTCTCTTGGCAATGTATGGGTTATGCGGAAAAATGCGGTTATGATGCAACAGGATACAACCCACGAGATAACGCAAATGGTTGGTATACCAACACAAGCTCGTCGGCGTTGAATACACTGAAGGCAGGTGACATTGTTCGTTATAAAAACGATGAACACTCAATTTATGTAATTTCCGTTAGCGGTGACACTGTCACTTATACCGATTGTAATTCTGATGGGCATTGCATTATTCGCTGGGATGCGACTATTTCCAAATCTACACTTAGGTCTACATTTACCAATGTGCGAGTTGCCCCATCTGCGGCTCAAACTCAACCTTGTGATATTACCTTTAGCACAAAAAATCATTCCGTTAATATAGACTGGAATGATGTAGGAGCATCTTCATACTATCTATATGTTCAAAATTTAGATACAGGAGAAATACCCTATGGGAACAATTTGGGTAAGTGGTATCACTGCTATCTTTCCCTAGGAGCGGGACGATATCGCTTATTTGTGACAGCGGTTTACACTAGCGATGTGAAGGTCAGCAGTTGGGTGGACTTTACCTTATATTCATATCAAACAACCACAAACAAAGGCAAGACGGCCTGTTTCAACATCAACGAGCCTGTAACATTTTTTGTTGACACCGATAATTGTACTAAGTGCTACTATATTATTTATCATACGCCAATCAATGGAGAAGAATACTTATACGAAGAAGGTTCTGTTAATACTTCGCAGTTAAGTAAGTCTTTCGACAAAGCGGGGAGCTACCGTTTCAACTTCGGCGTATTCTCAACATATGGCTATACCGAAGCGGCATGGGCAAATATTGAAGTGGATAATCACAAATATGTGAGTACAGATACGATTTCTACCTGTACGGATCAGGGTTACACAACCCATACTTGCTCTGTCTGCGGAAACAGCTATAAGGACAGCTACACCGCCGCTCTGGGACACAGCTACAGCTACAAGGTAACCACAGCTCCCACCACAAGCGCAACCGGCAAGCTGACCGGCACTTGCTCCCGCTGCTCCGGCACGACCTCGGTAACACTCCCCAAGCTGAACACCACGGATTATAGCTACACCGTCACCAAGGCGGCAACCTGTACCGCAACCGGCACCGGGCGTTACACATGGAAAACCACCACCTATGGTACTTTCTACTTCGATGTGACCATCGCAAAAACCAGCCATAGCTATAAATCCACCGTAACCGCCCCCACTTGTACGGCACAGGGTTATACCACCCATACCTGTACTGCTTGCGGTGACAGCTACAAGGACACCTATACCGCCGCTCTGGGACACAGCTACAGCTACAAGGTAACCACAGCTCCCACCACAAGCGCAACCGGCAAGCTGACCGGCACTTGCTCCCGCTGCTCCGGCACGACTTCCGTTACCCTTCCCAAGCTGAACACCACAGATTATACCTATAGTGTTGTCAAGGCGGCGACTTGTACCGCAACAGGAACCGGGCGCTACACATGGAAAACAACTACCTATGGCACATTCTACTTTGATGTAAGCATTTCCGCAACAGGGCATAGCTATCAGGCCACCGTAACTGCTCCCACCTGTACAGCTCAGGGCTACACAACCCACACTTGCTCTACTTGTGGAAACAGCTACAAGGACACCTATACCGCTGCACTGGGACACAGCTACACCTACAAGGCAACAACTGCCCCCACTACCTCCGCAACCGGAAAGCTGACAGGCACTTGCTCCCGCTGCTCCGGCACGACCTTGGTAGACCTTCCCAAGCTGAACACCACGGACTATACCTATAGTGTTGTCAAGGCGGCGACTTGTACCGCAACAGGAACCGGGCGCTACACATGGAAAACCACCACCTATGGCACATTCTATTTTGATGTGAGCATTTCCGCAACGGGGCATAGCTACCAGGCCACCGTAACT
>JAZQXK010000126.1:0-5196 GCA_045632785.1 Faecousia sp. | reverse complement strand
GCAGCACCCAAGGCTCAGCTCCGCGCTAAGAGCCGCCTTCGGCGGTTGCGCTCTGCACGCGCCTGCGGGCGCAGCCTTGTGAAAGGGAGCTGTCACGCGAACAGCGTGACTGAGGGATTGTGCAGTGAGAATTGCCGGTCTGATTGGCATTTTGGCGAAAACGAACTGCCCTGGCAATCCCTCCGGCTCGCCTTCGGCGACCCACCTCCCTTTACACAAGGGAGGCTTTGGTGCCCAGCAACCTTAGAAAGATAAACCAAAATTTGAAAAAGTCCGCAACTGACTTCAGAAAAACCCTGCCTCAAGGATCACCTCAAGGCAGGGAATGTTTTTGATTACTGATTTGCCAGTTCCTTCAGAGCATCCTTGCGGCTGAAGTTTGCACGGCCCTTCTCGTCGAAGCCCATGAACTTGACCCAGGTCATATCGCCCAGCTGCAGAACGTCTTCCACCTTCTCAACACGGCGATTTTCCAGCTTGGAGATATGCACCATGCCGTCATGGCCGGGAGCGATCTCAACAAAAGCGCCGATGGGCAGGATGCGGACAACCTTGCCGTAGTACAGCTTGCCAACCTCGGGAACGAAGCAGATGTCGTCCACCATCTTCTTGGCAGCATAGGCAGCCTCGGCATCCACAGCGGAGATGAATACGGAGCCGTCATCGTCGATGTCAACCTTAGCGCCGGTGTCGGCACAGATCTTCTGAATGGTCTTGCCGCCGGAACCGATAACCTCACGGATCTTGTCCACAGGAATCTTCATGGACAGCATCTTGGGAGCGAACTCGGAAACCTCAGGACGAGGCTCAGCGATGCAGGGCAGCATAATTTCTTCCAGGATCTCCAGGCGAGCCTTGCGGCAGCGCTCCAGAGCATCGGCAATGATCTCCATGGTCAGGCCCTTGTTCTTCAGGTCCATCTGAATGGCAGTGATACCCTCGGTAGTACCGGCAACCTTGAAGTCCATTTCGCCGTGGAAGTCTTCCACGCCCTGAATGTCGGTGAAGGTTCTCCACTCGCCGGTCTCCTGATCGGAGATCAGACCGCAGGAAATACCGGCAACGGGGCGCTTGATGGGCACGCCGGCATCCATCAGAGCCAGAGTAGAGCCGCAGATGGAACCCTGAGAGGTGGAACCGTTGGAGGACAGAACCTCAGAGACCACACGGATGGCATAGGGGAACTCTTCCACGGAGGGGATCACAGGAAGCAGCGCCTTCTCAGCCAGAGCACCGTGACCGATCTCACGGCGGCTGGTGGAACGGGCGGCCTTGGCCTCACCCGGGGAGAATGCGGGGAAGTGATAGTGATGGATATACCGCTTGCCCTCTTCGGGGTAGATGGTATCCAGCTTCTGAGCAGCAGACAGGGTGTTCAGGGTGCAGATGGACAGAACCTGAGTCTGACCACGGGCGAACAGACCGGAACCATGGACTCTGGGCAGAACGCCAACCTCGGCATCCAGAGGACGGATCTCGTCCATGCCACGGCCGTCTACACGCTTGCCAGCCAGCAGCCACTTCTTAACGACCTTCTTCTGCATCTTGTACAGGCAAACATCGATATGCACATCGAAGTCTTCGTACTTGTCGGCAAACTTGGCGGTGAAGTCACGGCGGGCAGCAGTCAGGCGCTCTTCCCGGATGTTCTTGTCGTCGGTATCCAGAGCGTACTCGATCTGATCCATGCCATAGGCGCACAGCTCGTCCAGCAGGTCGTGGTTGACAGCGGCCTTCTCGAAGGTGAACTTGGGCTTGCCGATCTCGGCAACGATGGTGTTGATGAACTGCACCACTTCCATGTTGGTCTCATGGGCGATGCGGATACACTCCAGAACGATGGATTCGGGAGCTTCGTTGGCCTCGGTCTCGATCATGACCACCTTTTCAAAGGTGGAAGCGATGCACACGAAGCACTCGCAGGCAGCCCGCTCGTCAGCAGAGGGGTTAACCACATACTCACCGTTGACATAGGCCACATTGGTGGTAGCCACAGGGCCATTCCAAGGAACGTCGGAAGAAGCGATGGCGATGGAAGCGCCCAGAGAAGCAACGACTTCTAC
This sequence comes from Faecousia sp., assembly GCA_045632785.1. GTDB lineage: Bacteria > Bacillota > Clostridia > Oscillospirales > Oscillospiraceae > Faecousia. The sequence continues at coordinate 3,133 of JAZQXK010000126.1, read as the reverse complement.
AGGGTTCTCATGGTCGTTAGCCAGGATGGTGCAGGTGACAACCACATCGTTACGCAGCTCTTCGTCGAACAGGGGGCGCATGGGACGGTCGATGATACGGGAGTTCAGGATGCCACGCTCGGAGGGCTTGCCCTCACGGCGGTTGAAGGAGCCGGGGATGCGGCCCACGGCGTACATTCTTTCCTCGAACTCAATGGTCAGGGGGAAGTAGTCGATGCCGGGCTTGGGATCGGGGGAAGCGGTGCAGGTGGTGAGAACCACGGTGTCACCGTAGCGGCAGATGCACTCGGCATTGGCCAGTTCTGCAACCTTACCGGTTTCTACAGTGAAGGTACGGTTGCCGATCTGAGTTTCAAAAACTCTGTGATTGGGATACTGTTTACGAGTAACCATAAAATAAACCTCCTAATAGATTTCTTTGTTGTGTTCGGGAGGTTTAGCACTTGAAACCGGTGTCAAAGGCATTTGCGGTTGGCACTGCTTTCAACTGCTAAAAGAACTCCCGATGGTTTCATAACGGGGTGGGCGAACGGCTGGAAAAAAGGGCGACCAAAGTCGCCCTTTCCGAAATCTCTTACTTACGGATGCCTAGCTTGGCGATGATGGCACGGTAGCGGTTGATGTCCTTCTTGGCCAGATAGTCCAGCAGGCTGCGGCGCTTACCAACCATCATGAGCAGACCACGGCGGGAGTGGTTGTCATGCTTGTGAACACGCAGATGGTCGGTCAGCTCGTTGATACGGGCAGTCAGGATAGCGATCTGGACTTCGGGAGAACCGGTGTCGCCTTCGTGGGTAGCGTACTGAGCGATAACTTCAGTCTTCTTTTCCTTCTGGATCATGGTAATTTCCACCTTTCAAAATGTTTGCCCGGCAGCTAAGAATGGGTCAGTGGAGTGCCTTTGGCGTTCCCCCGAAACTGAGCAGTGGGCGCAAAATATTTCTGGCTACAGCCAGCCTTCCCATTCTACCACGAAGTTATGCGCTTGTAAAGGGTAATTTTTCAAATTTTTTCAATTATTTTTCCCGGTAACCCCTCTGAATGGAACGGTTTTCCTTGCCGCAGAACAGGAATCACCCATCTCAATAAATTCCAATTTATCGTTGAGTTTGCCGATAGACGGCTGTAGGGCGGGGGCATGCCCCCGCCGGGCAGTATCGAAATTTTTGCACCGATTTTTAAGGCAAAACCCTTCGTTTCCCGTGTTATCGGCAATGCCTATCAAGGAATTGGTGCCCGGCTGGGGCATGCCCCAGCCCTACAATGGTGTCTACAAACCGCCCGATAAACCAAAATTTGACCTGCACTTGCGTAAAAAAGCGGGCAGCAGAATGTTCCGCCGCCCACCGTACGATGTGAAATTAGAATGCGATCTTTTCTTCGATATAGGCCTTGAGCTGAGAAACGGGAATACGAACCTGCTCCATGGTATCCCGGTCACGGACGGTGACACAGTTATCGGCGGGGGTTTCCTCGTCGCCCACGGTCTGGAAGTCCACAGTGATGCACAAAGGAGTGCCGATCTCGTCCTGACGGCGGTAACGCTTGCCGATGGAACCGGCATCGTCGAAGTCTACCATAAAGTGCTTCTGCAGCTCATGGTAAATTTCCTCAGCCTTGGGGCTCAGCTTTTTGGACAGAGGCAGAATTGCTGCCTTGAAGGGGGCCAGGGCAGGATGCAGATGCAGGACAGTACGCACATCGGGGTTGCCCTTCTTATCCATACCAACCACTTCTTCGTCATAAGCTTCGCACAGGAATGCCAGAGCCACACGGTCGCAGCCCAGAGAAGGCTCAATGACATAAGGAATATAATGCTCGCCCCGCTCCTGGTCGAAGTATTCCAGGCTCTTGCCGGAGGCCTCCTGGTGACGGCCCAGATCATAGTCGGTGCGGTCTGCAATACCCCACAGCTCACCCCAGCCGCCGCCGAAGGGGAACTGGTACTCGATGTCGGTGGTAGCTCTGGAATAGAAGGCCAGCTCTGCAGGCTCATGGTCACGCAGGCGCAGGCTTTCTTCCTTGATGCCCAGGCTCAGCAGCCAATTCTTGCAGAAATCCTTCCAGTAGTTGAACCATTCCAGGTCAGTGCCGGGCTGGCAGAAGAACTCGCATTCCATCTGCTCGAACTCACGGGTACGGAAGGTGAGGTTGCCGGGTGTGATCTCGTTACGGAAAGCCTTACCTACCTGGCAAACGCCGAAGGGCAGCTTCTTCCGGGTGGTGCGCTGGATGTTGGCGAAGTTGACGAAAATACCCTGAGCGGTTTCGGGACGAAGGTATACGGTAGAGGCGGTATCCTCGGTAACACCGATCTGGGTCTTGAACATCAGGTTGAACTTACGGATGGCGGTAAAGTTGTGCTTGCCGCAGTTGGGGCAGACCACATCCTCGTGGCTTGCCACGAAGGCATCCATTTCCTCGAAGCTCATGGCATCTACATTGACACCTTCCCCGGAGGGAGCGGCTTCAATAAGCTTATCCGCACGCTGACGGGCACCGCAGCCACGGCAGTCCACCAGAGGATCGGAGAAGCTGCCCACATGGCCGGTGGTGATCCAGGTCTGGGGGTTCATCAAAATGGCAGCATCCAGACCTACATTGTAGGGGGATTCCTGCACGAACTTCTTCAGCCATGCTTTCTTGACATTGTTTTTGAACTCCACACCCAGAGGGCCGTAGTCCCAGGCGTTAGCCAGGCCGCCATAAATTTCGGAGCCACCATAGACATAGCCTCTGTTCTTGCAGAGATTGACGATCATATCCAGAGTTTTTTCACTGTTCTTCATGTATCTTTCCTCCTGATGAATAAAATCGGAAACTTACCTGCCATTATAACCCAAAATTGCAGGAAAATCAACTGTTTTCCATTTCTATCCGAAAAAAGCCAAAAGGCGGAGACAATGGTCTGCCCCCGCCCTTAATGACCCTTTACACCTTCTGATAGGTCTTATCCAAAAATCTCTGGCTGTCCACGATAAACCGCTCGTGAGTGCCGTTGCCGATCTCGCCGGCCTCGTCATAGGCTACTACCCGGAAGGAGATCTTCTTACCCTCCACAGCGGTGACCTCTGCCTCTGCCCGCACTTCCAGACCCACAGGGGTTGCGGAGGTATGCTGAATGTTCAGGGCG
>JAZQXK010000125.1:0-12073 GCA_045632785.1 Faecousia sp. | reverse complement strand
CCTCCTAAGCGAAAGGCCGGGGATTCGAATTCCTTTGGGGGCGCCAACAAAAAAGTCTCTTTTGTCTATCGGACAAAGGAAACTTTTTTGAGTGATGCGTTCCTTCGGAACGTGATGCGCACTGCGTGCGTGATGCAGGCTTCGCCCGTGATGCACGCCTGCGGCGCGTGGGTGGAACGCATCGCATCACTTATCACAGCAAAGCGACATCACTTATCACTTATTTACAAACAATCCTATTACGTGATATAATATTGAAAAGTGAGGTGTGTATTATGTCAGACTCAAAACTTAAAAATCTTTCCATGGAATTCTCCGTTGATATTATTGAATTGGTGAAGCATCTAAAATCCGTTAAGGAATCTATCATCTCCAATCAAATCGGCAGAAGCGGCACAAGTATCGGTGCCAACATCCACGAAGCGCAGTACGCACAAGGCAAAAAAGATTTTATTTCCAAGCTGGAAATTGCCTTAAAAGAAGCTAGCGAAACAGGTTATTGGCTTGAACTCTTGTATCGAACAAAATATATTGATGAGCAAGCCTTCAAAGACATTTCTTCCAAATGCACTTCATTAAGAGCGATGTTGATTGCATCCTGCCGAACCGCAAAGGAGAATCGGAAATAAAAATAGCAACCGACGATTTGCAGGCATATCTTTCAGGCCGCTACAACGGCTGGACCACAGAGCAGAGTATGTTTATGAAGCTGGCAGAAGAAGACTGCAAGACTGCTTTTTGCCTTTTCAACCGCTCAAACCTCTGTTGAAGCCCGGTAAAACCCCCAGTTGTGGGGTTTTTCTTTTATTCAACCTCCTGTTGGACAAAAAAACAGTCAATTCAACAAATAGATGATAGCTTTTTCCCCTTTTTTATGGCATAGTAAGGACACAAAGAAAAAACGCAAGGAGGCAACCCCTTATGGAAAATACAGTAAACATGACCATGGGTAAGCGGATCTTCTATTACCGCAAGCGCATGGGCCTGACCCAGGAACAGTTGGCAGAACGGCTGGGGGTCACAGCCCAGGCGGTGAGCAAGTGGGAGCATGAGCTGTCCTGCCCGGATGTGACCTTGCTCCCCCGGCTGGCTGAGATTTTCGGTATTACTACCGATGAGCTGCTGGGCTTACGGGGCGCGCAGGAAGCCGAGGTCAAAGAGGGCATTGTAGAGGAACGGCAGAAGGACTCCGGTAAGCCCTGGCACTTTGAATGGAACTGGGGCAGGGGGGACAATACCATTTTGTCCGCTTGCTTCCTGGTGCTGCTGGGCGCAGTATATCTGGCCAACTATTTAATGGACTGGGGCGCGAGCTTCTGGAGCATCCTGTGGCCTATGGCAATTTTGTATGTAGGTATGGTCAGTATTCGGGATGCCTTTGTCTTCGGTGCAAGCTGCAGCATTATGGGTATTTATTTCCTTCTGGTCAATACGGGACTTATCCCCAATTTGGTCACATGGCCTATCGTGTTGGCGGTCTTCCTGATGCTGGCCGGTGTCAGCCTTGTTGTGGGTCTGTGCCGAAAGCGCCGCTACTGCACCGCCAAGGCATACAGCAAGGGCAGTCGGGAGAATCCCGTCCGGAAGTACAGCAGTGCCGATGGCATGATCCACGCGGAATATGCCTTCTGCTCCGACCGGATCGCCCCCAGCGATGAGATTTTCCGGGGCGGAGAAATTGAAGTGGCCTTCGGCTCTGTGGTTTTGGACTTGCAGGACTGTGCCGATGTCAGCCCGGATTGCAGACTGCATCTGGATGTGGCTTTCAGTGCCACAGTGATCCTGGTGCCCAGCCGCTTCCGTCTGGAAGAAATGGAACTGGATAAGGCTGGCTGTGGTACCAATGTGGTAGGCTCTCCTGCCCCCGATGCCAAGCCCATTATCCTTACCGGCGAATGCAACTTCGGCTCTCTCAAGATCCAGTACCTTTGATACATAGAACACTGCCCTCAGGGGAAAACTCCCCTGAGGGTGGTTTTTTATGGTTATCATTTGTGTTCGGACACTGATTTTATATTTACTCCTTCTGGTTGCTCTGCGGATTATGGGAAAACGGCAGTTGGGCGAAATGGAGCCTGCGGAATTTGTGGTGGCCATGGTTTTGGCAGATCTGGCTGCTGTGCCGATGCAGGATAAAGAGATCCCCCTGTCGGCGGGGATCATTCCCATTGTGACCGTTGTGTGCATCCAGTTTCTTCTCTCCCTGGCCAGCTTGAAGTGGGTAAGCTTTCGCCGCCTTCTCTGCGGTAAGCCGGTGATCCTCATTGGCGAGGGGAAGATCCAGGTGAAAAGCCTCCGCAGGGCAAGGATCACTCTGGATGAGCTGACGGAGCATTTGCGGGAGAAGGATGTGCTGGAATTAAGCCAGGTGCAGTATGCCATTTTGGAGACCAATGGGCAGATTTCCGTCTTTCCATTTCCCCAGTATCAGCCCCCCGGGGCAGAGGAACTGGGCTGCGCGGTTTCTCCCCGGTATCTGCCGGTCACACTGGTCAGCGACGGAAAGCTGCAGAAGAAGAACCTGAAGATCTGCGGAAAAAATGAGGTATGGGTAAACCGGGTGCTGAAGGAAAGAAAATGCACCCTGGAAAATACGTTGCTTCTTACTGTAGACCAAGGGGGTCAAATTTGCCTGATTCAACGGGAGAATGAAAAGTAGCGGCAAAAACGAAGGGGCTTTTGTGAATTTCGACAATATTTTTATGAAAATATCGTCAGTGTGACGGAGGATTTTTCCTTGCTATGAGGGCTTGACCCATTGTATAATAAAAATCTACTGACAGGTCTGTTTTTTGAGGCGATGCAGCCCGAAAAAAGACACGGTTGAAAGTGTACAATTCTTTAGAATCGGAGGAAAGTCCAGTGTTAAACCTTGTGAAGCTCCCTGTTCTGAAAAGTAATGTTGCCCTTCGTGTGTGTAAGGGGCATTTTGCCACCAGCCACAGCCACACCAATTATTATATTGATGTGACATTCCAGAAGACCAGACTCAACGAGTCTACGGATACCGCCAAGGCTCTGGCCCGGCAGTATGTAAACAACATTATTGTGGATACCATTTTGTGTCTGGACGGTATGCAGGTGGTAGGAACCTGTCTGGCCAGAGAACTGACCAAGTCCGGCTTTATGTCCATCAATGCCCACCAGACCATTTATGTCATCACCCCGGAGACCACCCAGGAATCCCAGCTTCTGTTCCGGGAAAACCTGTGGCCCATGCTGAAAGGTAAGCACGTTCTCATCCTTATGGCCTCTGCCACCACCGGCATTTCCGCAAGAAGTGCTGTGGACTGCGTAAAATACTACGGTGGTACGGTTGTGGGTCTTTCTGCTATCTATAGTGCCATTGACAAGACAGAAGACGGTATGCCCATTAACGCTCTGTTCCATGTGTCCGACCTCCCTGACTATGCCAGCTATTCCGCCTATCAGTGCCCTCTGTGCCGCAGAGGGGAGCGGGTGGAGGCTCTCATTTCCGGCAGCGGATATTCTACCTTCTGATTTTTCTATTCTACATAAAAACGCCTGCCTGTGGGTTCTCTTCAGGCAGGCTTTTTGTGCCCTGTGGAGAGGCTGCCGGGCTTGCATGAATGGAGATTCTTGTCATATCCGCTCCGGCGGCGATGCTGTTGCGGACTCTTACCGGTGCGGCTGGACAAGTGGTATTACCCGGGAAGATGATACATCTTTGGCCTGACGGTAGATTGTAAAAATCACCAAATTAGCTGATTGCCTGTGGGTTCTCTTCAGGCAGGCTTTTTGTGCATAATGCAGAATCCTAATATTTTCTTCGGTTTTGATTGACATAGATAAAGTCGTGGGGTATCTTATATAGTACAGGACGAATGAGAAGCCAATATCTGTTGGGGCCCATTCGTTCCAGTCTTTTAAGGAGAAGAAACTATGAAAGAGAATCTTTTGAAACGACTTTCCGTATTCCTTCTGGTCGCTGCTCTTTTGATGGGTCTCGCTGCTCTGGCTACGGCTGCCGGTGCAGAGCACACCGAGATTCAGCTGAACAGCGATGAGCTTGCACAGCAGATTGAAGGAACCCACCTGGAGTCCACCGCCATGGATCCTATGGCAAATGTCCGTGTATCCATTGTGTTGGAGGAGGAATCTACCCTGATGTCCGGCTTTGCTACTACGGACATTGCGGAAAACCAGGCTGCTATGGCCTACAACGACCACCTGCAGGCACAGCAGGAAGCTCTCGCCGAGAGAATCTCCAACCAGGTTCTGGGCGGTCAGGAGCTGGATGTTGAATGGCACCTTACTCTGGCGGGCAACATCATTTCTGCCAATGTTCCTTTCTGCAAGATCAGTGAGATCGAGGCAATGGACGGCGTTGCCAAGGTCGTCATGGAGCGGCAGTATGAGCCTCAGGTAGTTTCCAAGGAAGAAACTGCCCAGCCTCAGATGTATACCTCCGGCGGCATGATCGGCACAGGCACTACCTGGGCCAAGGGCTATACCGGCGCAGGCAGCCGTATTGCCATTATTGACACCGGCACAGACACCAACCATCAGTCTTTTAACGCCGATGCGTTTATTTACTCTCTGCAGCAGAACGCCGCAGCCGCAGGCATGACCTATGCCAACTATGTGGCTTCCCTGGATCTGCTGGATCAGACCAAGATCAACTCTGTCCGCACCAAGCTCAATTCCTATGAGCGCACCCCCAGCACAGCCACCGCAGCCAACCTCTACGGCGATGAGAAGCTGGCTTATGGTTACAACTACATTGACAAGAACTTTGACCTGACCCATGATAACGACCAGCAGTCCGAGCATGGCAGCCATGTTGCCGGTATTGCTACCGCAAACCGGTATATCTACCAGAGCGGCAGCTATGTGGATGCTCTGGAGAACGTTTCTGTGGCAGGTGTTGCACCCGATGCCCAGCTCATTACCATGAAGGTTTTCGGCTCCGGCGGCGGTGCTTATGACTCCGACTATATGGCGGCCATTGAAGACGCCATTCTTCTTAACTGCGATGTTGTCAACCTCTCCCTCGGCTCTACTGTGGCGGGCTTCACCTTCGACACCGAAGGCACCTACGCAGAGCTGCTTGCCTATCTGGAAACCACCGATACCGTAGTGGTCATCTCCGCAGGCAACAACGGCAACTGGGCCTCTCATGTCAACACCGGCATGCTGTACAACGACCACGTTGGCTATGCCACTGGCGGCAGCCCCGGCACTTACACCAACTCCCTGTGCGTTGCTTCCGTAGATAACGCCGGTGCCGTAAACTACTATTTCTCCGTTAAGGGCATGAATGTCGTTTACACCGAGTCCTCCTACAGCAACGCAGCCATGCGTACATTGGATAAGTCCTCCAGCGGCACCGGCACGGCATATTCCTATGTATTCATTGACGGCTATGGCACAGCCAGCGACTTTACCGGCATCAATGTGTCCGGTAAGGTAGTATTCTGCTCCCGTGGTGAGATCTCCTTCTATGAGAAGGCAGAAAACGCCGTTGCAGCAGGCGCTGTGGCAACTGTTATTTACAACAACACTACAGGCACCCTCAATATGGACCTGACCGACTACAGCAAGACTGCTCCCTGTGTTTCCATTTTGCAGTCTGAGGGCGCTGCCATTAAGGCGCTTTCCCAGGCAAACACCGCATCCAATGGCACTACATATTACACCGGCACCATGACCATCGTGAATGCCAAGACTGCCGTTACCCCCGAAAGCGGCTACTACACAATGAGTACCTTCAGCTCCTGGGGTGTCCCCGGCGACCTGAGCATGAAGCCCGAGATCAGCGCTCCCGGCGGCTCCATCCTCTCCGTCAACGGCCAGGATACCTCCGGCACTGCTTATGAGCTGATGTCCGGCACCTCCATGGCTGCTCCCCAGGTTACCGGTATGACCGCTGTGGTCATGCAGTACATCCGGGAAAAGGGCCTGGATCAGAAGATCACGGTGACCAACCGTGCTCTGGCACAGAGCCTCCTGATGTCTACCGCACAGCCTCTGAAGGAAGAAGCCAGCGGCACCTATTACTCCATCCTGAATCAGGGTGCAGGCCTTGGCCGGGTGGATCTTGCCACCTCCGCAAAGACCTATATTCTGGTAGACGGCCAGACCGACGGCAAGGTTAAGGTGGAGCTGTATGACGATCCCGATCGGGTTGGTCAGTATTCCTTCCGCTTCTCCATCAACAATCTGGAGGACAAGGCTGCTCAGTTCACCCTCTCTGCCGACCTGTTCACTCAGGCGGTCAAGGTAACAAGCGGCGTTGCTTACCACGACACCACCGTTACTGACCTGCCCGTTACCGCTACCTTCAAGGTAGACGGCAAGGAAGTGGTCAGCGGCGGCTCCGTTGACTTCGATATGAATGGAGACGGCACTACCGATGTGCAGGATGCCACCTATCTGCTGGGCTACCTCGTAGGCGAAAACACCACCTTGTACTGTGGTGGTGACGTGGACGGCGACGGCAAGGTGCATACCGATGATGCCTATGCTCTGCTGAAGGCCCTGAACACCACAGGCGGCGTGACCGTTCCCGCTAACGGCTCTGTCACTGTGGATGTGACTCTGACTCTGCCCCAGGACACCAAGACCTATCTCGATGAGAATCACCCCAAGGGCGCATTTATTGAAGCCTTCGTCTATGCAAATGCCGTAGCCGATGCTGAGGGCAATATGGGTGTCAGCCACTCCATCCCTGTCCTGGGCTTCTATGGCAACTGGACCGAGCCTTCCATGTTCGACGTGGGCTCTTATCCCGAATACAACGCCGGTGCGGATACCCGCACTCCCTACCTCAGCAATGCCGGCAAGACCAACTTCTTTACCCGTAAGAGCGGATCTTCCGAATACTACTTCGGCGGCAACTCCTACGCAACCGATAGTGCTTACCTGCCTGAGCGCACCGCTTTCAACAACGCCAGCAGCCAGACTATTGCAAATGTCTACTACTCCCTGATCCGTAATGCCATTGCGGGCCGTCTGCTGATCACCAATGCCCAGACCGGCGCAGTCTACAAGGATGTTTCTGTGGATGGCAACTACGGCGCATACTACAGCCCCAGTGAAGGCACAATGAAGAACACCCAGTTCACCGCCGCCATTGGCTGGGCGGGTACCGATGCCTCCGGCAAAGCCCTGGCAGAGGGCACCAAGGTCAATGTGACCCTGATGATGGCGCCTGAATATTACATGACCGACAGCGGCGACATCGATTGGAATGCGCTGGGTGCGGGTGCTTGCTTCACCACCCCCATCACCATCGACAACACCAAGCCTGTCAAGCACAGCATTACCCAGTCCGGCTCTACGGTCACTGTTGTAGCACAGGACGAAAACTATGTTGCCGCAGTTCTGCTTTACAACAGCTCCGGCACTCTCCTGGAGCGGAAGTCTGCCAACCAGACCACACCCAATGCCAAGGTCAGCGTAGCCTTCGATATGAGCTCCAGAACCGCAGGTACCTACAAATTTACCATTATTGACTACGCAGGCAACAGTGTTTCTTACAGCATCACTACCACCAAGAGCTTAGAAGCTCCCGCGGAGCCTGCTGCCGTAAGCACTTCCGCACAGGTCGAGCCTCTGGCTGCTGACGATGTGCATACCGTGACCATTGACCTGACCGAGCAGGTCGATGTCAACAACGGCATGGTAGAGCTGAGCTATGATGCCAGCAAGCTTACCTTCCAGGGCATTTCCTCCAACCTGATCTCTGCCCACAAGGCAGCAAACGGCAAGGTAACCTTCGCCTATGCTACCGTGGAAGGCGTTGAGGCAGGACAGAACCTTGCAACCGCGACCTTTACCTACACCGGCGACTACATCAACACCAATGTGACCTACAGTGTCAGCGAGTACAATGAAACCGTACTGACTACTGCAGAGCAGCGGGAAGTGTTCCCCATTGTGGAAGAACACGGCGGCCATGACTACCAGGTCAGTGCTTCCCAGGATGCAACCTGTACGGAAGATGGTTATACCACCTACACCTGCACCAAGTGCGGCGACAGCTACACCGAAACCATCACTGCTTCCGGTCACGCCATGGGCGACTGGACAACCGTTACTGCTCCCACTTGCACCGAAAAGGGCGAGGAGCGCAGAGATTGCGCCAACTGCGATCACTACGAAACCAGAGAGGTTGAGGAAAACGGCCACAAGTACCAGAGCGTAGTCACTGCTCCCACCTGTACCGAGCAGGGCTACACCACCCATACCTGCTCTGTCTGCGGTGATTCCTATGTAGACTCCTATGTGGAAGCCTCCGGCCACGCCATGGGCGACTGGACAACCGTCACTGCTCCCACCTGCACCGAAAAGGGCGAAGAGCGCAGAGACTGTGCCAACTGCGATCACTACGAAACCAGAGAGGTTGAGGAAAACGGCCACAAGTACCAGAGCGTAGTCACTGCTCCCACCTGTACCGAGCAGGGCTACACCACCCATACCTGCTCTGTCTGCGGTGATTCCTATGTAGATTCCTATGTCGCCGCCCATGGTCACAAGTATGAGTCTGAAATCGTGGGCAATAAGGAAGTCTTCACCTGTATCTATTGCGAAGACACCTATGAGGTCGAGCTTCCCACCGAGCCCGAGCCCACCGAGCCCGAGCCCACCGAGCCCGAACCCACCGAGCCCGAACCCACTGAACCTGAACCCACTGAGCCCGGCAAGACCGGCATCTTCCTGGAGGATGGCCTGTATTACTACTATGTGAACGGTGAGATTCAGTATGCAGCCGGTCTGGTGGAAGTGGATGGCGACTACTACTACATCCGCTCCAACGGCACTGCAGCTATCGGCTCTTACTGGTGCACCAACACCAACGGAATCACCGAAGAGGGCTTCTACCTCTTTGCTGAGGATGGAAAGATGATCATGACTGACACTTCCAAGACCGGTATCTACTACGAAGACGGCATGTACTACTACTATGTAGCAGGTGAGATCCAGTTTGGTGCAGGTCTGGTCCAGGTGGATGGCTACTACTATTACATCCGCTCCGGCGGCTATGCAGCAACCGGCCGGTACTATGTTACCACCACTAACGGACTCATGGAGGAAGGTGAATACACCTTCGGTGAGGACGGCAAGATGATCCCCAAGGAAGACTTGAAGAACGGCGTGATTCTGGAAGACGACGGCCTGTATTACTACTATGTAGACGGTGAGATCCAGTATGCCGCAGGCCTGGTTCAGGTAGGTGGAGATTATTACTACATCCGTTCCAACGGCACTGCTGCCATTGGTTCTTATTGGGTCACCAATACCAACGGTCTCACTGAGGAAGGTTTCTACATCTTTGCTGAGGACGGCAAGATGATCCTCACTGACACCACCAAGACCGGTCTTTATCTGGAAGACGGCCTGTACTACTACTATGTAGCAGGTGAGATCCAGTTCGGCGCAGGTCTGGTTCTGATAGATGGCGACTACTACTACATCCGTTCCGGCGGCTATGCTGCCATCGGTTCTTATTGGGTCACCAATACCAACGATCTGATGCCTGAAGGTATGTATACCTTCGGTGAAGACGGCAAGATGATCCGTTAATCTGCAAAACCCTAAAACTGGCGGGCTCCCTGAAAAGGGAGTCCGCTTTTTAGCACAAAGAAAAACCACCGGATGCACAACCGGTGGTTTTGATTATGGGTTTTGTGTTTTTAGGGTTAGCCTTCTACCAGAGCCAGAATTTGCTCCTTGGGGCGAACGCCTACGGACTGAGCGGCCGTTTTGCCTTCCTTCATGACGATGAGGGCAGGAATGCTCATGATTTTAAACTCGGCAGCCAGCTCCGGCTCCTCGTCCACATTCACCTTGCCCACCTTGATGTGGGGGTTCTCCTCTGCGATCTGGTCAATGGTGGGGGAGAGCATCCGGCAGGGCATACACCAGGTAGCCCAGAAATCCAGCAGTACAGGCTTTTCGCTTTCCAGAACCTCGGTCTGGAAGTTGTTCTTGGTAATTTGCAGTACAGACATAATGGTTCCTCCTGTTTGTAAAAATTGATTTTGCCGCAAGGAATGGGGATTTACGCAATGGGCTCAAAGTCCGCTGCGCCGTGCTTGCACAGGGGGCAGACGATGTCTTGCGGGAGTTCTTCACCCTCGTAGACCCAACCGCAAATCTTGCAGACATAACCCTTCTTGCCCTCGGTGTTGGGCTGGGGCTTTACATGGCTGTGGTAGTAAGCATAGGTCATGGTCTCGCCGCCGGAGATCACTCTGGCTTCGGTGACGGAGCAGATAAACATTCCGTGGCTGCCCAGGTCTACATAGTCCTCTACCTTCAAAGACATGAAGGAGTTGATATACCGACCCAGGAAGAGCAAGCCATTGTCGGACCGCTGGGCGGGGAAGCCGGCGAACTTATCTGCCACTCTGCCGCTCTGGAAGCCGAAGTTCTCAAAGACGGAGAAGGGGGCGTCTGTGGTCAGGCAGTTGACATTCATCATGCCGGTCTGCTTGATGATGTGGTGGGAGTAGTTGGCCTTGTTGATGGTGACAGCGATGCGGTTGGGGGAGTCGGTCAGCTGAGAAACAGTGTTGACGATGAGGCCGTTGTCCCGCTGGTCGTCCTTGCAGGTGACCACATACAGGCCATAGCCGATGTTGTGCAGAGCGTTCATGTCGCTTTTGTTGGCGGTCTCGTCCTGTCTTGCCAGATAGTCCCGGCACAGCTCGTCGGTGAGGGCTTCAAGCTGCTGGCGGCTTTCGGTGCTGAGAGCGGACTTGATGGTGACAACATTCTCTGCAAAGGTCAGGTTCTTGCTGCCTGCAAACATCTCTTTCATAACCTTAGCGGCAAGAGGTGCCCAAGAGCCGTTTTCCACAAAGGCTACGGTGCGGTTCTGGTAGTTGCGTTCGGTAAGGGCGTGGATAAAGGTATTCATAAAGGGGAAGATCCCGGCGTTGTAGGTGGTGGTAGCCAGCACCAGCTTGCTGTAGCGGAAGGCATCCTCAACAGCCTCAGCCATATCGGTTCTGGCCAGATCGTGAACCACAACATTGGGGCAGCCCTTGGCACGGAGCTGCTCAGCCAGCAGCTCTACGCCCTTCCTGGTGTTGCCATAGACGGAGGTATAGGCAATGACGATGCCTTCGTCCTCGGGCTCATAGGAGGACCAGATGTTATACAGGTTCAGGTAGTAGCCCAGGTTTTCGGTGAGAACAGGGCCGTGGGTGGGGCAGATGATCTGAATGTCCAGACCGGCAGCCTTCTTCAGAAGCTTCTGCACCTGGGGGCCGTACTTGCCGACGATGCCGATGTAATACCGGCGAGCCTCGCAGGCCCAATCTTCCTCTACATCCAGAGCGCCAAACTTGCCGAAGCCGTCTGCGGAGAACAGAACCTTGTCCAATACATCATAGGTCACGATAACTTCGGGCCAGTGCACCATGGGGGCTGCTACGAAAGCCAGGGTATGGCGGCCAAGGGAAAGGGTGTCGCCCTCGCAAACGACGATGCGGTTGCCCTCAAACTCTGTGCCGAAGAACTGACCCATCATCACAAAGGCCTTCTGGGAGGATACTACAGTAGCATTGGGATATACCTGCATGAAGTTAGCGATGTTGGCGGCGTGGTCGGGCTCCATGTGCTGAATGATCAGGTAATCGGGAGTGCGGCCTGCCAGCTCGGTGCGGAGATTGTCCAGCCACTCATGGGTGAAGCCGGCATCTACAGTGTCCATAACGGCGACCTTTTCGTCAAGAATGACATAGGAATTATAGGCCATGCCGTTGGGAACGACATACTGACCCTCGAACAGGTCTACCTTGTGATCGTTGACACCTACATAGCGGATATCCTTGGTGATGTACATATTGTTTCCTCCTTGAACTCTTTTATATGTATTGGTTTTTTCTTTGTGATATGAGTATAGCATAAATTTCCTGAAATGTCAATAATAAGAATCATTATTATTTTAGGATTTTTATAGAAAATCTCTTGCGCCAGCGGACAAAGAGTGGACAGTTGACAGTTAAACCGTAAATTTTGGTTTGTCGTGGCAGTTTAGGGAACCCCATTGTAGGGCTGGGGCATTGGTTTATGGTGTTTCTAGGAATTATGGTGTGAT
>JAZQXK010000124.1:0-14728 GCA_045632785.1 Faecousia sp. | reverse complement strand
ATGACCTGACCGGGATTCATGGCAGAGCTGATGGTCTTCTTACCGCTCATGGTGCCTGTTTTGCCATCATAAATTGCAAGCTGCAAGGAGGCTTTTTGACTCCATGTGCCATAGTGGATGGTATCGTAGCCTACATAGACCACTTCACCGGCAAGGCCGTCGTTGTCAAAATCCGCAGGTGCGGAGGCAAACATGGGAAAAGGCACATCAGCACCCGGCAGCCCTGTACCCGCTGCGGACTCCATGTCCTTAATTCCCACTGCATTGTTGTCATCACCCAAAGCAAAGGTACCCCAATTGGCAGAAATCAGCATTTCAAAAATCTGATTTCCGGGCAGCTTGTCTTTGCCATAGGGATTGTCTACAGTTTGGGCGTCATAGCCCGCAGGTTCCTGGGTGGTATCGAAGCCCATGGCGGTAAATACATCTGCCTCCTGGCCTTCAAAACCGCCCTCCATGTTGCTGGCTGCCCTAGCTTTGGGAGCATAGGCAGGAATCAATCCCAGCACCATGGCCAAAGCCAAAAATGCGCTTAAAATTCTCAATCCGGGTGACAGCTTTTTCATGCATATCCCTCCATTTTTAAGGCTGATTTTCAGCCTGTTTTCATTGTTTATTATAGCAATTCGATTTCTTGATGTCAATACGGACCAATGAATAAGCAGCACAAAAGTTGTGCAAATCCGCCAAACAACGAGAGCAGTTGGGCTTCGTAATTCCGTGCAACCTCTCCGAATCTCGATTGATTCTATAAAAGTAAGCGAGGAACCCATGTGTGCAAAAAGTGAACCTCACGGAGAAAGTGTTTCCCCGGGAGGCCATAATTCTATATTCCCCTGACAAAAGGGGTTGCTGTTACGGCTGAATCAGTTTGCCGTCTACTTCGGTGATTATCCTTTCCTATTGGTTACGAATAAGCAGGAGCAGATTCCTTCCCTGAACGGCAATCCATGTGAGAACTTCGAAAATAGGGGCAAATCTTCATTTTGACTTGGTATAATTATAAGTATACTTACAATTATTCTTGACTAAAATAAAAGTTTTCGCTGAAAACCGCAACCCCATTGGGTTGCGAAATGCACTATCTAACTTTGTTCCTTATCTTTTTCCCGTCACACTCTTCCCGAATACCCAGGAAAACCGCCTTTTTCGTCAATCTGCACGATCTAAGTAGCATCTTTTTGCCAAATCCAGCATTGCGAAGCAGAAAATCTCCCGCATAGTCCATGTTGTCTGTGACGGGTCTCCTCCCGGATACGCAGCGTTCTACGGATCTCTTTAGGAATGACCACACGGCCCAAATCGTCAATGCGACGGACAATTCCGGTTGCTTTCATATCTTCTCTCCTCTTTCCAAAGTTGTCAATTTCAAGGCTATTATTTGTAAAAGAGGGAGGATTATACGGTTGCTTGTACTTTTCTTCCACAAAAAAGCGGCCTGCCAGAATAAACACCGTCTGGCAGGCCGTGATTTCTTTGTAAAGATTTACTTGCGCTTCTGCAGGAGCGCTTCGGTCTTCTTAATGGGATCGATAATAGAACCAACGCTCATTTCGTGGTTGATGGCGGCAATGAAGTAGGCAGTGTACTTGGAGCAGTCTACATCAAAGTACCAATCACGGGCCAACAGCTCCGGCTTGCGGTAGGTCAGGTTTGTGCCCAGAACTGCAGTCAGAGCGCCTTCTTCTACCATCTTGTCAAACCGCTCCAGACCGCTGGTAAACAGGGGGAAGGTTGCGCTGCAGATGATATGCTTGGCACCCCGCTTCTTCAGCTCAGTGACGACTTCCAGCATGCTTTCGCCGGAAGCAATGATGTCGTCGGTAATGAAGACGGTCTTGCCTTCTACGCTTTCGCCCAGATATTCGTGGGCAACGATGGGATTGCGGCCGTTGACCACACGGGTGTAGTCACGGCGCTTATAGAACATACCCAGGTTACAGCCCAGAACGCTGGAGAAGTACATATTCCGGTTGATGGCGCCTTCGTCAGGGCTGACTACCATGAAGTGATCCTTATCAAATTCCAGCTCAGGCATATGAGCAAGCAAAGTCTTGAGCACCTGATAGGTGGGCATGGCGTTGTCGAAGCTCATGAGGGGAACGGCATTCATCAGTCTGGGGTCGTGGGCATCAAAGGTGATGATGTTGGTAACGCCCATGGCCTGCAGTTCCTGAAGAGCAACGGCGCAGTCCAGAGATTCCCGAACTACACGGCGATGCTGACGGCCACCATACAAAGAGGGCATAATGACAGTCATGCGGTGAGAACGGCCTGCAACGGCTTGGATCAGCCGCTTCAGGTTGGCAAAGTGGTCATCGGGGGACATATGGTTCACATGACCGAAGAGAGTATAGGTAACACTGTAGTTGCCGGGATCGCAAATGAAGAAGATGTCGTCGCCACGGACAGAGGATTTTACCAGGCCTTTGGCGTCGCCACTCTGGAATCGGGGGCAGGCGCAGTCAACAATAAAAGAGTCCTGCTCAAAACCGGCTTCCTTGGCCCAGACTTTCAAGTGATGGTCGATCAAACGGGTCAGATCTTCTGCACCGGGACAGGCGATCAGTCTTAAATGAGCGCCCTGGGTGGCGGGATTAAAAAATTCGGAAGGATCGATGGGCTTGTTCAACATATCTCTTTCTCTCCTGTTTTGCTTTTTGTTTTATAGTGGCTCTGCCCGATGCAGAGCATCCCTGAGTCACATTGCAATCATACATCAAATATTGATTTTCTGCAACCTCAAAAAAGATTTTTTGGTGAATTTTGCAAAAAATGTGAAAAACAACGGAAGCAGGCTGCCGAGTTAAAGGCTGGGGCGATGCTCATCACTCTACAATGCCGATATAGGGCAGATTGCGGTGCCTTTGGGCAAAGTCCAGACCATAACCGACTACGAAATAATCGGGTATCTCAAAGCCCAGATAGTCGATCTTGACCTCCACTTCCCGCCTCTCGGGCTTGCTCAAAAGGGCGCAGAGCTTGATGTCTGCGGGCTTTCTGGCATAAAGCATGGGAATCAAATGGGACAGGGTCTTGCCGGAATCGATAATGTCTTCCACGATCAGAACCTGCTTATCTTCAATGGGCTCGTCTAAGTCCTTTACGATTCGGACAATGCCGGAAGATTCCTGGCTGTTGCCGTAGCTGGAAACGGACATAAAGTCAATGGATACAGGGATGGTGATTCTTTTTGCCAATTCGCAGGCGAAGAAGGCGCCACCCTTTAAGATGCAGATGAGATGGATCTGCTTGCCGGCATAGTCCCGGCTGATTTGAGCGCCCAACTCACGGATTCGGTTGTTGACTTCTTCCTCAGACAATAAAACCCTGATGTTATCTGCCATGGTTTTTGCTCCTTTCGGGTTGACGAGTTACTTAATGGAGACGCTGGTTTCCTTCTGAATCACATCATGTGCGCCGCCCTCTACGATACTGGTTGCGGAAACCAGGGTGAGAGTGGCCTTTTTCTGCAATTCAGGGATGGTCAGAACGCCGCAGTTGCACATGG
The DNA here is from genome assembly GCA_045632785.1 of Faecousia sp. Classification (GTDB taxonomy): domain Bacteria; phylum Bacillota; class Clostridia; order Oscillospirales; family Oscillospiraceae; genus Faecousia. The sequence goes on along the minus strand of JAZQXK010000124.1, from coordinate 11,217 downwards.
TAGAGCGCACCTTGGACAAGGACAGAGCCACATTGTCTTTCAAAGAGCCGGCATAAGGCACATAGGAGTCAACGCCCTCTTCAAAGGACAGCTTCTTGTCGCCGCCCAGATCGTAGCGCATCCAGTTCCGGGCACGGCTGGAGCCTTCACCCCAGTATTCTTTGTAGTAAGTGCCGCCGATGTTGACCTTGTGGGTGGGGGACTCATCAAAGCGGGCAAAATAGCGACCCAGCATGACAAAATCTGCACCCATGGCCAGAGCCAGAGTGATGTGGTGGTCGTGGACGATGCCGCCGTCGGAGCAGACAGGCACATAAATGCCGGTTTCCTCAAAATAGCGGTCACGCTCAGCGCAGACCTCGATGAGAGCGGTGGCCTGACCCCGGCCAATGCCCTTAGTTTCACGGGTGATACAGATAGACCCGCCGCCAATGCCAACTTTAATAAAGTCTGCGCCAGCCTCAGCCAGGAAGCGGAAGCCTGCGGCATCTACTACATTGCCGGCACCAACCTTCACACTGTCGCCGTAATGCGCACGAATCCAGTCGTTGGTCAGCTTCTGCCATTCGGAGAAGCCCTCGGAGGAGTCGATGCACAAAACATCCGCCCCTGCTTCAATGAGAGCCGGCACGCGCTGGGCATAGTCCCGGGTGTTGATGCCTGCGCCTACCACATAGCGCTTTTTGGCATCCAGCAGCTCATTGGGGTTCTGCTTGTGGGTATCGTAGTCCTTGCGGAATACGAAGTACAGAAGACGGCCTTCTGCGTCCAAAATGGGCAGGCTGTTGAGCTTGTGATCCCAGATAATGTCATTGGCTTCCTTGAGGGTGGTGCCCTCAGGAGCGGTGATCAGCTTCTCCAGAGGGGTCATAAATTCCTTGATCTTGGTGGAGGGATCCATGCGGCTAACCCGGTAGTCACGGCTGGTGACGATACCCATAAGCTTGCCTGCGGCAGTGCCGTCTGCGGTGATAGCTACGGTGGAGTGACCGGTCAGCTCTTTCAGGGCAATCACATCTGCCATGGTCTGCTCCGGGGAGAGGTTGCTGTCACTGGGCACAAAGCCTGCCTTATAATCTTTGGCCCGCTTGACCATAGCGGCCTCGTCTTCCACGGACTGAGAGCCATAGATGAAAGATACGCCGCCTTCGGTAGCCAGGGCCACTGCCAGCCGATCCCCGGAAACCGCCTGCATAATGGCAGAAACCATGGGGATGTTCATTTCAATGGCGGGCTTTTCACCCTTTCTGAACTTAGTCAGAGGGGTTTTCAGGGAAACATTGGCGGGGATGTGGGTATGGTCGGAGTACCCAGGAATCAGCAGGTACTCATTAAAAGTATGGGACGGTTCATTGATGATTCTTGCCACAGTAATTTTCCTCCCTCATTTGGCTTTGGATTCACAATAAATGCAGCGGTAGATCTTCTTTTCCCGGTCTGTTAGCTTAAATTCGTGGACAGCGCTGGACTCTACAGAGGTGATGCAGCGGGGATTTTTACACTTGATAACGCCTACCACCCGCTGGGGCAGTTCCAGTCTGCGGCGCTGTGCCACATGGCCATCCCGGACGATGTTTACAGTGATGCCGGGGTCTAAATAGCCCAGAACATCCAGATCAAGATCCAGGAGCGTGCCGATTTTGATAATATCCTTCTTACCCATTTTGGGGCTGTCGGCATTCTTGATGAGGGCTACGGTGCAATCCAGGTCACCCAGCTTCAGAATATTATAAATGTTCATGCCGTTACCGGCCCGAATGTGGTCCAAAACGATGCCGTCTTTGATCTGTCCAATAATCATACGGTTACCTCCAGCATTTTCAGAATCAGTGCCATACGGATAAACATGCCGTTTTTCGCCTGGGGGAAGTAGCAGGCTCTGGGGTCATCATCCACCGCAATGCTGATCTCGTTGACACGGGGCAGGGGGTGCATAATGGCCAGGTCTTCCTTGGCAGGCACCAGCTTGTCGGGGGTGAGAATGTAGGTGTCCTTCAAACGGATGTAATCGGCCTCATTGAAGAACCGCTCTTTCTGCACACGGGTCATATAAAGGATGTCCAGCTTGGGCATGGCTTCCTCCAGAGTGGAAACCTCCTCGTAGGGGATACCACGGGTATCCAACTCGTCTTCGATGATATAGCGGGGGAACTTCAGCTCATCCGGAGAGATAAACACGAACCGCACACCACTATACCGGGCCATGGCTGCTACAAGAGAGTGCACCGTGCGGCCAAACTTCAAGTCGCCGCACAGACCGATGGTAAGACCTTCAAAGCGCTTTTTGGTGCGCCAGATGGTGAGAAGGTCGGTCAGGGTCTGGGTGGGGTGGTTGTGAGAGCCGTCACCGGCATTGATAATGGGCACACCTGCTCTTCTGGCGGCAACCAGGGGAGCGCCTTCCTTGGGGTGGCGCATGGCAATAATATCCGCATAGCAGCCCACAGTCTGCACCGTGTCGGAAAGGCTTTCTCCCTTGGCGGTGGAGGAGGATGCTGCCTCGCTGAAGCCTACCACACTGCCGCCCAGGCGGTGCATGGCAGATTCAAAGCTGAGCCGGGTGCGGGTGGAGGGCACAAAGAACAGCGTTGCCAGCAGCTTGTGGCGGCAGGCATCCTGATATTTTTCAGGGTTTGCAATAATGTCCTCCGCAACGGCGATGAGTTCATCGATCTCGGCTACGGAGAGGTCTGTAATGTTCATTAAGTTTTTCATACGCTCGCTCCATTCACTGCCAGATAGTTTTTGATCCGGGTCACATTTTCTTCATTGGCGGGGTCTTCTTCCAAATACTCTATAATGTCATACACATCCACCACGGAGTATACAGGGAAGCCAAACCGCTCTGTAATCTCATCCATGGCACCCTTTTCTGTCTGACCCTTTTCCTTGCGGTCAACCATGATAAAGGTGGCGATGACCTTAGTGTCAGGCAGGTTCTTCAGAATTTCCATGGACTCCCGAATGGCTGTGCCGGCAGTGATCACATCTTCAATAATGACGATCTCCTCTCCGGCCTGGGGTACATAGCCCACAAAAGTGCCGCCCTCGCCGTGATCCTTTACCTCCTTACGATTGAAGAAGAAGGGTAGGTCTAGACCGTTTCTGCTGAGGGCTACGGCGGCGGAGATGGAAAGGGAAATGCCCTTATAGGCAGGACCGTACAGGACGGTATTCCGCTTGCCCAGCTTATCCAAATAGGCTTTTGCGTAAAATTCGCCTACTTTGGTGATCTGGTCGCCGGTTTTGATCATGCCCGCGTTGATGAAGTATGGGATCTTGCGTCCGGACTTGGCGGTGAAGTCACCGAATTTCAAAACACCGGCTTCCTGCAAGAAGGTGATAAACTCTCTTTTGTATGATTCCACAGTCAGACCTCCTGTTTGTATAATGGGGTTTCCAATAATGCTTTTAATCGCAGAACTCTGCCACACACCGCAGGTATGCGGCAACGGGGTCGGCAGCGCCGGTAATGGGGCGGCCTACCACGATATAGTCAGAGCCGATCTCTCTGGCGGCGGCGGGTGTCATGACCCGCTTCTGGTCGCCCACATCTCCATCGGCAAAGCGGACACCGGGAGTGACGGTCAGGAACTGCTTTCCGCAGGTGTCGTGAACCTTTCCTGCCTCCAGAGGGGAGCAGACTACACCATCCAGACCGGCTTCTTCCGCGCACTTGGCATAGTGCATGACCACCTCATCCATGGGAGCGTGGATCATCAGGTCATGCTCCATGGACTCCTGATCTGTGGAGGTGAGCTGGGTCACGGCAATGAGCAGGGGACGGGTGCCGTCGGGTCTGGTCAGACCTTCCAGGGCGGCCCGCATCATGTTCTTGGTGCCGGAGGCGTGGAGATTGGTAATATCCACATCCAGACCGGAGAGAACTGCCATGGCTTTCTTCACCGTGTTGGGAATGTCGTGAAGCTTCAGATCCAGGAAGATCTTATGCCCCCTGGCTTTGATCTCCCGGACAATGGCAGGGCCTTCCGCATAGTACAGCTCCATGCCGATCTTCAAAAAGGGCTTGCGGCTGCAGGAAGCAAACTTGTCCAAAAAGGCAAAGGTTGCCTCCGCAGAAGCAAAATCACAGGCTACGATTACATCTTTTCCCATTATTTCACGCCTCCTATTATTTCACTCAAATCTTTGATTTGATATTTTTCCATCACTTTGGGCAAATCTCTTACAATATCCCGGCAAATGTAGGGATTCACCAAATTGGCTGCCCCCACCTCAACGGCAGTAGCACCTGCCAGCATCATTTCCAGCACATCCTCCGCAGAACTGACACCGCCTATGCCCACAACCGGGATTTTCACCGCCTTTGCCACCTGATAGACCATGCGGACAGCTACCGGGAAAATGGCAGGGCCGGAGAAGCCTCCCATGGTGTTGGCAATGATGGGTTTGCGGCTGCGCAGGTTGATGCGCATACCCAAAAGGGTATTGATCAGGCTGATGCCGTCTGCTCCTGCATCCTGGCAGGCTTTGGCAATGGCAACAATGTCCGTTACATTGGGGCTGAGCTTAATGATGACCGGCTTGGTGGTGACGGCCTTCACCGCTCTGGTCACTTCCGCGGCGGCTTCCGGCTGGGTGCCGAAGCTCATGCCGCCTCCGTGTACATTGGGGCAGGAAATGTTTACTTCCAGCCAGCCTACCTGGTCTTCCTTGTCCAGCTTTTCGCAGGTATAGGCATAGTCCTCTACGGAGAAACCGGAAACATTGGCCATGACCGGCTTGTGGAAGCATTTTTTCAGCTTGGGCAGCTCTTCGGCAATGACCTTTTCCACACCGGGATTTTGCAGACCCACGGCATTGATCATACCGGCGGTACACTCGGCAATTCTGGGGGAGGGGTTGCCAAAACGGGACTCTCTGGTGGTGCCCTTAAAGGAGAAGGTGCCCAGCTCGTTAATATCGTACAGCTCCGCAAATTCGTAACCGAAGCCGAATGTGCCGGAGGCAGGGATCACAGGATTGGAAAGCTCTATGCCGCAGAGATTTACCTTGGTGCTTACCATAAGATCTCCTCCTTTTTCATAACCGGGCCTTCCTTGCAGATGCGCTTGTAGCCGGTGAGGGTCTTGCAGGAGCAGCCCATGCAAGCGCCAAAGCCGCAGCCCATGCGTTCTTCAAAGCTCATTTGCCCGGAGGTGGAAGTGGCCTTGTATACGGCTTTCAGCATAGGCTCCGGGCCGCAGGTATAGAAGTAGGTATAGTCTAAATTTTCCAGAGGGGCAGTGGCGAAGCCCTTTGTGCCATAGCTTCCGTCGGCAGTGCAGACCATTGTTCTGCAGCCAAGAGCTTCAAACTCCTTCTCATAGAATACTTCGCTCTCTGTGTTGAAGCCCAGAATTACTGTAACGGCCTTTCCCTGGGAGATTAGTTTCTTTGCCAGGTTATACATAGGCGGCACACCAACACCGCCGCCCAGAAGAACCGGCTTTTCTCCGGAAAGGGTCAGGTCGTAACCGTTGCCCAGGCCGGTGAGAATGTCCAGGGTTTCTCCCGGTGTCATAGCAGCCATCCGGGCTGTGCCTTTGCCAACCACCTTGAAAATAATGGTCAGGGTCTTTTCGTCATAGTCGCAGACGGAAATGGGGCGGCGGAGGAAAAGACCCTCTAAGCGGATGTTTACGAACTGACCGGGAGCGGTGATGGCCGAGGTGTCCCCCTGTAAGACCATTTGATATACATCCCGGGTCAGGGCTTCCAGGCTAAGGACGGTAAAAACAGACTGTTTCATAGAAACTCCCTTTGTGCGCCGTTGGCGCAGTGAATAAGTAATAGTGAATAGTGAATAGTTGCGGTGTCCCTTCGGGACGAATTTGAATTGGGATTTGTAGGGAACGGCCTGCGTGCCGTTCCGGGTAGGCTTGGTAATTGTAGGCTCGCCCGTCCCCGGGTGTCCGCTCCCTGACAAACCAAAATTTGCGGTTCAATTTTCCTCTGTCAATTACCCTCGTTCTCAAGGGAGGAATACACGATTTTTCCATCACAGACTGTGGCGATGCATTTGCCCCAAATCTGCCAGCCGGCGAAGGGGGTGGCTCTGCCCATGGACAGGAACTCGTCGGGGTCAACCACACTCATAGCTCCTAAATCCCACACGGTAAAATCACAGCCGTTGGGGATGCCAAACCGCTGCCGGGGATTGGTGCTGAGGAGATCAATCAGCTTTTCCAGTGTGATAATACCGGTTTTGACCAAATAGGTGTAACAAATAGGGAAGGCGGTTTCGATGCCCACCACACCGAAAGCGCTTTTCTCCAGTCCCTTGTCCTTTTCGTGGGCGGCATGGGGGGCGTGGTCTGTGGCGATGCAGTCAATTGTGCCGTCTAAGATGCCTTCGATGAGGGCATCCCGGTCTTCTTTGGAGCGCAGAGGGGGATTCATCTTGAAGCGGCCATCTTCCCGGAGCATAGAATCGTCCATGACCAGATAATGGGGGGCGGTTTCGCAGGTCACATCCAGGCCGTCTGCTTTTGCCTTGCGAATCAAGGCTACACTTTCTTTGGTGGAAATGTGGCACACATGGTATTTGCACCCGATTTCCCGCACTAACTCCAGATCTCTGGCGATCTGCGCCCACTCACTTTCGGAGCAGATGCCCCGGTGACCGTGGGCTTTGGCGTATTCTCCTGCATGGATGTAGCCCCCATGGAGCATGCTGTTTACCTCGCAGTGGGCAACGATCATTTTGTTCAATGCCTTGGCACGGAGCATGGCCTGCCGCATCATTTCGTCCCCTTGAATACCCCGGCCATCGTCGGAAAAGGCGATGACTTGAGATGCCATGGCCTCCAAATCCGCCAATTCCTGCCCCTGCTGGCCTACGGTAATAGCGCCGTAGGGGAAGACCCGGATGCAGGCACTATCTTCAATGAGCCGAAGTTGCTGCTGCAAATGCTCTAAACTATCCGGCACAGGGTTTAGATTGGGCATGGAACAAACGGCTGTATAACCGCCATGGGCGCAGGCCAGCGTGCCGGAAGCAATGGTTTCTTTATAAGAAAAACCCGGCTCTCGCAGATGCACATGAACATCACAGAAGCCAGGAAAAATTACATATTCAGAAGAATCGAACTGGGAGAAAATGGGGGCAGAAACACTGCTGCAAATGGCGGTTGCAACAGACACCTTGGCAGAAGCGGTAAGAATTTTAGCCTTTGTCATAGCGGTCTCCTTTCTTCCTGAAACCCCAAAATAATCTGCCGCAAGCGACAGAAGGAACATTCTCGGTTTGGTCAGTCAATCAGATCGATTGGCTAGAGCTATCCTTACAATTATATCAATAGCCCCTTTTTTTGTCAAGGCTTTTTGGGAAATCAGGAGTAAACTTAAAAATGGAGAAAACTGCTGCAAAAGATTATGAAAAAACATATTGCAAGCCCTTGCGGGTTAAGATATAATAGGTGTTGTTATTTATGCTTATTACACGAAAGATCAAACGAGGTGCTAATTATGGCTAGAAAAGTAGGAACTGTTTCCAGAGGCATTCGCTGCCCCATTATCAGGGAGGGCGACGACCTGTGCCGTATTGTTGTGGATAGTGTCTTAGAGGCAGCAGCCAGCGAGGGTTATGAAATTCGCAATCGGGATATCGTCGCTATGACGGAATCCATTGTAGCCCGAGCCCAGGGAAATTATGCCCCTGTAGATGCTATTGCTCAGGATATCCGAGCCAAGCTGGGGGGCGAAACCGTAGGCGTTATCTTCCCCATCCTGTCCCGCAACCGTTTTGCTATCTGCCTGCGTGGTATTGCCCGGGGCTGCAAAAAGGTGGTTCTGATGCTGAGCTATCCTTCCGACGAGGTGGGCAACGAGCTGGTTTCTCTGGATCAGTTGGATGCGGCTAGGGTCAATCCCTATTCTGATGTGCTCACCCTGGAGCGTTACCGGGCTTTGTTCGGTGAAAACCGTCACCCCTTCACCCTGGTGGACTATGTGCAGTATTACTCCGACCTGATTCGGGAAGAGGGCGCAGAGGTAGAGGTCATTTTCGCCAACGATCCCAGAGTGATTTTGGACTATACTAAGAATGTCCTGACCTGCGATATCCACACCAGAGCAAGATCCAAGCGGCTCTTGCTGGCAGCCGGTGCGGAGCGGGTCTGCGGGCTGGACGATATTCTCACCGCCCCTGTCAACGGCAGCGGCTACAATGAGCAGTACGGCCTTTTGGGCTCCAACAAATCTACAGAAGATATGATCAAACTCTTCCCCCATGCCTGCTCTGATCTGGTGGAGAACATCCAGAAGGCTCTTTTGGAAAAGACCGGCAAGCTGGTGGAGGTTATGGTCTACGGTGACGGCGCGTTCCGTGATCCCGTAGGAAAGATCTGGGAACTGGCTGACCCTGTAGTTTCTCCTGCCTATACCGCCGGCCTGGAAGGTACACCCAACGAGCTGAAGCTGAAGTATCTGGCAGACAACGACTTTGCCGGCCTCTCCGGTGATGAACTGAAAGCTGCCATTGAAAAAGCCATTCGGGAGAAGGGTGATCTGTCCGGCTCTATGGCCTCTCAGGGCACTACCCCCCGCCGCCTGACCGACCTGATCGGCTCTCTGTGTGACCTGACCTCCGGCTCCGGCGACAAGGGAACTCCCATTATCCATATTCAGGGCTATTTCGATAACTATACCAATTAAAAGTTTAACGGCCTGTCTGATGTTTTTACCCATCGGACAGGCCGTAATTTTTTATGAAAAGCCCTCAGGCTTCCTCTTTGATGTACTTAATGTATTCGCAGTTGGAGTATTTTTCCGCTCTGCGGCACATGGTTTCATAGGCGATGTTCCGCAGTTCCTTGGCGGCCTCTATGGAGCTTAAATTGGGGTTGGGATAGAAGGGGCCGTCGGCATAGGTCACGATCCGGGGACGCTTGAAAAACTTTCGCTTCTGATAACAGTTGGTCAGGACGAACATAGGCTTTTTGGGGTTGGCAAGGTAACGGAATGCCTCGTAGCTAAAGGGACGGATTTTGGTATAGAAGGGCCAGATATGGGCCTCCGGATAGACAATTACTGCATTACCCTCTTTGATCCGGGTCTCTACGCAGTGCAAAAAGGCCTTTTTTTCATCCAGAGTAGTGCCCAGAGGGATTACACCGTAAGCCTGCATCCCCAGGCGAAGTCCACGAATGGAAAGCACATTGGGATTTGTTACAATAAAGCACTTCTTGGGGAAGGTGGCCAGTGGGCCGATGTAGGCATCACTTTGCACCTGGGTATGGTTGCTGATGATAAAGCACCCTTCCTTCTTCGCCTGCCGCAGCACTTTGCGGTTGGCGAATTTTTGATGGCAGATCAGCTTTTGTAGCATATACACTACAGGAACCATTACGATATAGTAGAACAAAAATTCACAGACCCGGAAGAACCAGCCTGTATGGATATATTGATATTTCTCGCCCAGAGGCTTGGCTTCAATGTCTACTCCGGCAAAGTCGTCGTTCAGCTCGTCTTTGTAGTAGATCACACGATCTTCTGCTTTCAAGGCAATATTCTCCCCTCGTTTTTTGCGGCCTTTCTGCCGCCATTCGTACCGCTCTATTTTATCAAAAATGTTTATAAAGTCAACCTTTTTCTGAGGAGGAGCGCCACAGTGCCCGGTGGATCTACCTGTATGCCGATTAGGGACCCCCGGGAGTCTGGGGGCTGAGGTGCATAGGTGCGCCAAACTCTATTCACCCCAAAAGAAAAGCACAAAGGCCGTTTCGACCCTTGTGCTTTTTGCATTTTATGATTTAGAAAAGGGTGATAATACCCAGATGCTCCAGCAGGATCTTCAGTCCCAGAAGCACCAGGACACAGCCTCCCAGCAGCTCCGCCTTTTTGCCCAGCTTGTCGCCTACCTTGCCTCCCAGCTTTACACCCAGAGTGGACAAAATGAAGGTGACGATGCCGATAAAGGCAACGGCGACCCAAATGCTGCCAAAATTGAAGCTGCCTCCGGCAAAGAGAGGAAGCTGCACCACAGCCACCAGAGAAATGCCTGCTGCCAGTGCATCAATGCTGGTAGCTACAGCCAGGAGCAACATGGCCTTCAGCCCCAGATCCGCACAGTTGCAGCCTTCGCCCTCGCCTTCTTCCTCTTTGGACAGGGACTCTTTAATCATGTTGCCGCCGATGATCCCCAGAAGGGCAAAGGCGATCCAGTGGTCAAAACCTTCAATGGCAGAGGCGAAGGTGTTGGCAAGGAGAAAGCCGAACAGAGGCATAAGACCCTGAAAGCCGCCGAACCACAGGCCAACCCAGGAAGCCTGCTTCCAGCGCACCTTGCCCAGAGCCATGCCCTTGCACAAAGCTACAGCAAAGGCATCCATGCTCAGACCTACAGCCAAAATAAACAGTTCCAAAACTTTCATATGTTCACCTGTCGAGTATGCCCCCACCGAAAGGCGGGGGCAAATATTCTTCTTACTGCTGGGCTCTCTTCTTCATCAGCTCACGCATACGGGCTGCGTGATCCAATTCTCTCTTGCGGATGCGCAGAGTCTTGGGGGTGCATTCCAGCAGTTCGTCGTCTGCCAGGAATTCCAGACACTGCTCCAGAGAGAAGACTCTGGGGGTGGTCAGGCGCAGGGCTTCGTCAGAGCCGGCGGCACGCATATTGGTCAGCTGCTTTTTCTTGCACACGTTGACATTCATGTCCTCGTTGCGGCTGCAAATGCCAACAACCATACCTGCATAGACAGGAGTGCCGGGGCCGATAAAGAGCTGACCACGCTCCTGGGCGTTAAACAGGCCATAGGAGCAAGCCTCGCCGGACTCGAAGGAAACCAGAGAGCCGGTAGCACGGCGGCTGATTTCACCCTTCATGGGGGCGTAGCTGTCCAGAACGCTGGACATAATGCCTTCGCCTCTGGTGTCGGTGAGGAACTCGTTGCGGTAGCCAAACAGGCCTCGGGCAGGGACCAGGAACTCGAGGCGGTAGCGGTTGCCCACAGGGGTCATGGAGACCAGATCGCCCTTGCGCTGGCTGATCTTATCGATGACGGCGCCCACACTGCCTTCCGGCACATCGGCAACCAACCGCTCGATGGGCTCGCACATTTTGCCGTCGATTTCCTTGTTCAGCACGCGGGGCGTGGAGACCTGGAATTCATAGCCTTCCCGGCGCATAGTTTCAATCAGGATGGACAGGTGCATTTCGCCGCGGCCTGCCACATTGAACGCATCGGTGCCCTGCTCGGTGACACGGAGGGA
>JAZQXK010000123.1:0-3916 GCA_045632785.1 Faecousia sp. | reverse complement strand
GTCCGTCTACGGAACTGGGCCTCACACATCTTTACGATTGCATCTTCCATCTGTGCGGTGGTGTAGTGCTTAGGGAAGTATTTGCGGATGCGTTCCATGGGGATCTTCAGCCGTTCCTTTTGGTTGGCTTTCTCCTGGCTCATAAGACCTGCCACAAAATCTCTGGTCAGTGTGCCTGCCATGCTGTGTTCCTTGAGGTGGTAAGCCTGTCCAACAGAAGGGGTGCAGTCATTGCGTTCCATTTCGTCCAGTACCCATCCTTGCTCTGCCGGGGAAAGGTAGGAAAGATGTACTGCCGGGGTGAAAGCGATTTTTCCCTCGTCCACTTTCTCCAGTAATTCCGGAAGCAGATAGGTTAAACGAATATAACGTTTTACTGTGTCCTTACTTGTATTAGCAGCTTCTGCAATTTGCTCCGTTGCCAACTTTGGTGCAAGTTGCACCGAAGTTAAATCGGTGCGCTGCCCTCTGTGATTCAATGCCTCAGCTTTTAACTTGTAAGCAAAGGCTTTCTCGCTCGGTAAGATGTGTTCCCGGTGTAAATTACTATCCACCAGTGCGATAGCCGCTGCATCCCGGTCGATGGCATAAATTAAGGCAGGAACCGTTTCGATTCCTGCCTTCTTGCATGCGTGTAACCGCCGGTGTCCGGAGATCACCTCATATTCATCATTCTCTAATGGGCGGACAACTAACGGAGTCAACAAACCTTGAGTAAGGACACTCCATACCAGCTGGTCCATTTCCTCATTGTCGGTTACCTTAAAGGGATGTCCCTCAAAGGGGTGTAATTTTTGAATAGGCAGATACTCTGCTCTTGTTTCTTTCATCGCTCATTGCTCCTTTCCTTGTATCGGTTCATAACCTGTTCTTCCATTTGTCGTTCCTGATCTAAAAGGGTTTTGACCTTATCCAACGACCGATCCCAGATCCGGTCTGCGCACTTGAATTCTTTTCGCAGCGGGGAGATCTGTTGGCTGACCGCCCTGGCCTTCGCTTTCAGTTCTGTCTTCTCCGGCTCTGCCGCTCTGCGGATCTTGTTGTAGATGCCGTTTCTTTCCTGCACCAGGGCATGAATCTTTTGGATGGTTTCCTCCCGGAACACAGAAAGCTCCTCTGCTGTACCGATGTGGTACTTGCAAAGGAGCCTTGTATCTTCATCATATTGATCCAATTTTCTGACTTCTTCTCTTAACTGCGGAGACAGGGGAACGGACTTGTTTTCACTGAGATTGGCGCCGATGCACAATTTCAGTAATGCCACAAACAGCTCAAACATCAGTTCAATGCTGCTCATTCGGCCCAGCCGCTTCATTTCCCGTTCCAATTCCATCAGCGGTGTTCTGCGCTTGGCAGGATAATATGTCACATACAGTTCCGGCAACCGCTGATTAGCGATCAGCCGGTCACGGATGGCATCCGGTGTGTACTTTTCTCCCAGCCTGTCCAGACGAACTGCTCTCTGCCATCCGGGTGCGATCAGCGCCGGATGGTTGCCGTTACGATCCCGGGTAAAGTGATACCCTAAGCCTTCCAGGTATCGGCAGAATGCGGCATAGCTGGCTGTCATGGAAATTGCTTCATTGATATCTCTGCGAAGCATATCCCGGTGCGTCTGTCCACCGTTCCTCCGCACCCAGTATGCTTTCTTCTCACCGCCATAGAAGGTAGCGTTCTCCAGCACAGACTTGTTGTGCTCTCTGCAGATGGCATCGGAGATCTCCCGGAGCTTATAGTGGTCCGAAACATGGTTTTCAAATTTCCTGCCGGTCTTGAAGGATACGGAATTGATCACAAAATGGTTGTGCAGCGAGTCTGTATTCAAATGGGTAGTAACCACAATCTGGTACTCGTCTCCCCACATTTTCATTGCTGTTTCCATTCCAATTTGGTGAGCCTCCTCCGGGGTCACCTCATTGGGTCGAAAACTTTGGAATCCATGGTAGGCGACATTGCCGCCCATCTTCCCGAACTGCCTCTTGGTGGCCATCATGGCCCCGTAGGGGTCCTTCTTGGGGCAGTTGATGGTGCTGACGAACATCCTTCGGTCGGTTTTGCGATCGTTTTCTGTATAAGCCAAAACCCGGCGCAGATCATCGTCCAGATACTTAGGGTCGGTGGTTTTGTCCGGGTTTTCTGCATAGTCGATGACATCTTTTAAGCGCCCCTTTACGGGCCAAAATCCTGTGGTAGCGATAAGCTCACCTCCTCTACAATTTCTCTTTTACTCTGCTTCCGGGGCAGAAACTGGTTCTGTTGCAAGTCGTTCAGGATGGCAATCAACACCGCCTCCGTATCCGGCTGTAGTGGCAGATTGCTGATCTCACACAGCTTGGAATATGCGGCATAAAACCGTTCATCCAAAAGAGGCCCGGGTTCATAACCCAGGCCTCTCTTACGCAGATATTCTGACACCGGCAGGCCGCATTTCTTTGCCAGCAGTTCCAGTTGTTCTTTTTCTTTCGCCGAGAGCCGAAGCTCCAGGCGAGCATTCTTTTCTTTCATAATCCTATCCTTTCTTCACTGGGGTTAGGGGCTGTGCCCTTAAGATAATCAGCGGCTGAGATCCGCTGATTGGTTGGAACTTGCCGTACAAGTTCCCTGCTTGTTATGGTATAGGACAGCCCAGCTCTCGATCCCTATCGGACGAACTCAAACCGTCCATACCCGCTCTACTGAAAAGTGCCAAAATGGCACTTTTCAGTGCATACTTGAAATACAGTGGCAAAGTGCCAATTTGGCACTTTGGCGCGCATCTGGTGAGTGGACATTTTGTCCACTCACCACTTTGGATGCGTATCTGGAAAGTTCCCAAATTGGGGACATACCGTCACTTCTTTGCGGATATGCCACTGCTTTTTCCACAATTGCCGTCGTATTTCTGCCAAAAGCACAGGCGCTCATCTTTTTACAACAGAATGCGACAGCGGTTTTCTTGTAAAATGACGGCGAAAGTATTTCATTCGCCGTCAAAAGCATCCAAAAACGCCAGCATGGCATCTTCGGTTTCCTGGGTTGGCTTCTGCTCCGCATGCGGCTGGAAGTAGGGCAGCATTCCTATCATAGGGTTGACTCTCAATTCCTCCCGGACGATGTTTCTAACCTCTTGAAGGAAAACATCCTTGCGTTCTTCCTCGGTTTGCAGATCCAGGTAGGCGTTGATTGCCTTGACCACCGTCTTGCTGTAGGAAATATCCGCCGTCCGCAGATAATCCAATGCACGCTGGTCTGCGCCCCTACATGGGTTGAATCGAACTGTGATCTTCGTTGTCATTACCGGACACCACCTTTCCGGATCTGCACCGCAGCCATATACTCATAGCCCTTTGCGGTAGCGCAGATGTCGCTGTTGATCACAACTCTGCTTTCATCAATAGGGCAGAAGTTTTTCAGCAGGCAGCCACCACCGCCTACCACATACAACTTCATCAGCCGGGGATCGTAGCCGTGTTCCCGCAGCTTGCGGAACACCCTTGCAACATACCCCTTCGCCACTTGGGTCATTGTCTGCTCCAAGCTTTCCTCCAAACCAGCAGTGCCGTTTTGCAGAAAGCTATGCAGCAGCGCTTCATCCGGCTGGGCGTTATGCTCCCGAAGCAACGCTTCCCTCAGTGCCAGGATGCACTGGTGAACACCGTATTTCTCGGTGAACATCTGCTTGGGGTCTGGTTTGCGATTCAAGATCCGTAGGATGTTCATGGTGCCGTTGCCAATGTCGCAGAGCATATAGCTACCGTTAAACTCCTGCAGGCTGGGGGCAATCGCTGCAAAGCCTTGGGGGAATACTTCCGCGCCGACAATGCGAAGATGGTAGTCTTTGTTTCGGTAGGCGAAAGTTACCTCCCGATTTTGCAGTAGATACTCCTTGAAAGCCTGCTTTTGTTTACCCACCCATGACAACGGCAGACCGGCGGCG
>JAZQXK010000122.1:0-15575 GCA_045632785.1 Faecousia sp. | reverse complement strand
CCAGCCCATGAGAAAAAACTCCGTGAATGTGAAGCTTGCAGAGCTGCGTTCAAGTCCCACTTCTGGAAGAAGCGGGATGGCTCCGTGCAGGATTTCGCTTGCCGGGAAGCTGCCGGCAATCTGGATGAAATCCTGCATTTTCTGGAAGATCCCGGATACATAGCTTTCCAAAAGGAGCAAATTTTGTCTACCCTGCGCCCCAAGGATTTCGTAGATATTACCTGCGAAGTGCTGCAGGAGGCCTTGGAGCTTTCTCAGCCTGCCAGAGATCAGTACCCGGAGGATATTTTTAGAGAATATATTCTGGCGCCCCGCATTGCGGACGAAATGCTACTGCCGGAACGAAGAAAAATCCGGGAGCTGTTCCCGGATGGCTTCCGAAATGGGCAGGAGGTTCTGGCATGGATGCAAGAGCATATGCAGATCATGTCGGCGCATGGTGTAGACAACTATTTCCCCAGTGCTTACGGCTGCCTGTACTACAAAATGACCCCAGACTATGCCTTTGACATGGTATTTGTAGCTTTGTGCCGGGCGTTCTGCCTTCCTGCCCGCCTTGCCCCGGACACCCGGGATGGACAATGGCTGGATACACAGGGCATATGGCGCTCCATTCGCCCCCATGAACAAAAAAATACCGTGAAACTGACTGTAAGAAATAGCACCGGAAAGCCCCTTAATTACTTTGAGCATTTCTCCCTGGGCTGCTGGAACGGAAGGGACTTTTATTCCTTGCAGCACTGGAATCTGTCGGTGCGGGAGCAATGTGATTTTTACCTTAGACCCGGTGCTTATCGCCTGATCACCACCACCAGGCAGATCGACGGCACAGCCAGTGTTCTTTTGCGGCATTTACGTATCACCGGAGACTGCTCTTTCGATCTTGAGTTGCCCCCGGATCAGACAACCCAGCGGCTGAAGGCAGAGCCCCTGCTGCCGGGACTTCCCCAAGGGCCGGTGATGTCTTGCTTAGAGGAAACCCGGGGCAGTGAGCGCATTCTAATTTTTGCAGACCCCGGCAGCGAACCTACAGAGCATTTGTTCCAGGAAATGCTGGAGTGCAAGGAGGAATTTATCCGTCAGGATTGCCCCATTTGCGTTTTCCTGGGAAAAGAAACCGATTTGGAAGACCCTACTTTGCAGAAGGTCTGTTCTGCCCTGAATACTGTGAAAACCAAGGTTTGCCGCGATCCCCAGGCGGAGGCAACACTACATCGGATCATGCAGGTAGGCGATCTGCGCTTGCCCTTTGTGATTTCGGTAAATCACAAGGACTGCGGTGTTTACGCAACCGCTAACTATAATATACGCATGGCTCAAACTTTGCTGATGATCCACAAATTGATTGCAGGAGAAAAGTAACATGATCTGTATTCCCAACATTCCTACCCCCGGCATTGACATCCGTCCCCCGGTCTATTATTGCCCCCGTGCAAAGGGTGCTTTTACCCTGGATGGTCGTATTCATAAACCCTTCTGGGAGGATGTTCCCTTTACGGATGATTTTTTGGACATTTCCGGTCCTCATTTCCCTGTGCCCCGATTCCGCACCCGTGTGAAGATGTGCTGGGACGACGAAAATCTCTATATTTCCGCTCTCCTGGAGGGCAATGAGATCTGGGCCAACATCAAAAAGCGTGACAGCGTCATGTATTATGACAATGATTTTGAGGTGTTTTTAGACCCCAGTTCTTCCGGACACAACTACATGGAGTTGGAAATGAACGCCTTTAACACCCAATGGGATCTGATGCTGACCCATCCTTACCGGGACGGTGGTCGTTCCATCTCCTGCTGGGATATACCCGGTGTAGAAACTGCGGTGTATATTGAAGGCGAGGTCAACAACCCCAATGCAGACAACAAGTTCTGGTCTGTAGAGATCAAGATGCCCTTTAAGCCCCTCATGGAAACCTACAGTAAGGAAGTAAACCCCGACGATTTGGAGCGCTGCTATCCCTGCAGAACCGCCCCCAGAGAGGGTGAATTCTGGAGAATGAACTTCTCCCGTGTCCAGTGGACGGTGGATGTGGTAGACGGCAAGTACCAAAAACGCACCTCAGCCGAGGGCAAGTGGCTGCCGGAGGACAACTGGGTTTGGGCGGCTACCGGGCTGATCGACATTCACTGTCCGGAATTCTGGGGCTTTGTGTTCTTTACCAAAGACGGTGCACCCCAAAGTATTCCTGCGGACGAGCAGCGGAAGCTGGACCTGCGGGTGCTGTACTACGCCGAGTATGCTTATTATGCCAAACACGGCAGTTTCACCACCGACATAAACAAGCTGGAATGTCCCAAGCCTTCCTATCCGGTTCTGCTGGAAACCACCAGCCGCACCTTCCTTTTGATCTGCGAAGCAGAGGAAGACGGTTTCCTGGTTTGCCTTCATAGTGACGGATACGCAGAGGTTGTGGAAAAGTAAGAGAAAATGCAGAAAAACCGGGTGCGAAAGCACCCGGTTAAACTATTTAGGAGATAATTACACCAGCAGATTCTTCTGATTTTCCACATCGAAGAAGTGCATGACCTTGCCTTCGAATGTGACATACAGGGGGGCACCATAAACCATAGCCTTACGCTGCTCGTCTTCCAGGTTGATGGTGGGGATACGGACGATCAGCTTGTCGCCGTTGTCCTCAACCACGTGCAGATGCAGCTCGCTGCCCATCATTTCGTTGACCTTAATGGTGCAGGGAATGGCTTCGGGGCTGCCAGCATTTGCCAGAGTCATATGCTCAGGACGGATGCCCAGCACGATCTCCTGGGACTGCACGCCCTTTTCACGGAGCATGTCGGCCTTCTTGCCGGTGACTTCGATCTTGGCACCGTAGGGGGTGACGAAATACTTATCGCCCTCACGAACCAGGTTGCACTTAAAGGTATTCATCTTGGGAGCGCCGATAAACTCAGCTACGAACAGGTTGACGGGCATATCAAACACCTCGGTGGGGGTGCCAACCTGCTGGATGAAGCCGTCCTTCATGATGACGATCCGATCACCCAGCGTCATAGCCTCGGTCTGGTCGTGGGTAACATAAATGAAGGTGGTGTCGATCTTCTGACGCAGCAAAATAATCTCAGCACGCATCTGATTACGCAGCTTGGCGTCCAGGTTGCTGAGGGGCTCGTCCATCAGGAAGACCTTGCTGTCACGAACCATAGCACGGCCAATGGCCACACGCTGACGCTGACCGCCGGACAGGGCCCGGGGCTTACGGGTCAGGTAGTCGGTGATGCCCAGGATCTCAGCGGCCTCGGTGACACGCTTATAAACCTCGTCCTGGGGAACCTTCTTCAGACGCAGAGAGAATGCCATGTTCTCAAACACGGTCAGGTGGGGATACAGCGCATAGTTCTGGAAAACCATGGCGATGTTACGGTCACGGGGCTGCAGATCCTTCACCACAACACCGTCGATCTCCACAGTACCGGCGGAGATGTCTTCCAGACCTGCGATCATACGCAGGGTGGTGGACTTGCCGCAACCGGAGGGGCCGACGAACACGATAAATTCCTTATCTGCAATATCCAGATTAAAATCCTGAACGGCTACGGTGTCCTTGCCGTAGATCTTCTTTACATTGGTTAATTTAACAGTTGCCATATTTGATCCCTCTTATCCTTTCACTGCGCCGCCGGTAACGCCTTCCACATAGTACTTCTGCAGAGCCAGGAATACGATGGTGACAGGAAGGGCTACGATCACGCCTGCGGCACAGAACATGGTGTAGTTCGTATTAAGAATCGTCTTGTTCAGCCACTCAAACATACCCACGGCCACGCTCATACCTGCGCTGTTCTCGTGGATGATGTAGCTGGCCAGCATGAAGTCACCCCAGGGAGCCATAAAGCCCGTAAGAATCGTGTAGATTATGATGGAGCCGGACAGGGGCATGATGACCTTGTAGAACACCTGCATGCGGGTAGCACCGTCCACACGGGCAGCCTCATCCAGGGTCTTGGGGATGGTATCAAAGAAGCCCTTGGAGATATAGTAGGTCATACCGGAGCTGGCGCAATAGACGATTATCAGACCAACCGGCGCCATTTCCATGGTCAAACCCAGGTCGGAGAAGACCTTGTAGATCAGGATCATGGTGAGGAAGCCGGGGAACATGCCCAGAATCAGCATAAAGTTCATCAAGGGCTTTCTCAGCTTAAAGCGCAGACGGGACAGGGTGTATGCCATAGACAGGACGAAGAATGTCTGGAAGAAGGCGGTAGCGACACCCATGATGGAAGTATTTTTGAACCATCTGAGGAAGTCAGTCTCCTTAAACAGACGGATGTAGTTGTCCAGGCCGAACTTTGTGGGGAACAATTCGCCATCCATGGCGGTGGTGTTGACCTTGAAGGACTCCATCAGCAGACCAAAGAAGGGGAACAGCCAAACAATGGTGATGGCAATCAGCACAATGTAGACGATAATGTTGCCGATGCGACGGCTGGCCTTAGCACCGAGGCCGGATTTCTTGAGCTTTTTGTTTGTATTCATCACTGGAAATCCTCCTCATTCTTGGTAGACGGGAGCACATTGTACACGATCAGAGACAGGACTGCGCAAACAACGAAAATCAGAATACCGATCACAGAAGCGGTATAATATCTGGATTCGCCGCTGCCCAATGCAATCTTGTACAGCCAGGTAATCAGCAGGTCGGTGTGACCTACGGATACGCCGCCGGCAGAGCCAATCTGTGTATTGATGGGGTTGCCGTTGGTCAGCAGGTAGATAACATTAAAGTTGTTCAGGTTGGATACGAAGCTTGTGAGCAAGGCGGGGCCGGTAACGAACAGCATATAGGGCAGGGTAATCTTGGTATACTGCTGCCAAACATTAGCGCCGTCCACACGGGAGGACTCGTACAGGTCCTGCGGGATATTCATGAGAATACCGCTGGCCTGGAGCATCATATAGGGAATACCGACCCAGACATTCAGCACGATGACCATGACCCGGGCCACCGTGGGAGAGTCCCACAAGGACACATAGTGATTGACGGTCAGGTATTCCTTGATTGCGGGGATGTTGCCAAGCAGCTCACCGATAATACCGGAGGAGTCAAACAGCTTGGAAACATACATCAAAGACACGAACTGGGGAATAGCGATGGTCATAACCAATGCGGTTCTCCACAGCTTCTTCAAGCGTATGCCCTTCTTGTTAATAAGAATAGCCACAAACATACCCAGGAAATAGTTAGAGAAGGTGGCGAAGAAGGACCACATCAGTGTCCAGCTAAGGATCTCGCCAAAGGCCAAGCCCAGGCCGCCTTTGCCGAAGTTAGTCAGCTCGTTAAAATTGTGCCAGCCAACCCAGCTAAACAGGTTGGAATAGCCGTCGTGTGCGGCATCATAGCTGGTGAAGGCGATGAGAATCATGTAAATAATGGGCAGCACAGTGAAGGCCAGAATACCGGTCACAGGCAGTGCCAGCATGGTCTTGTGGAACTGGTCGTCCAACAGGGATTTCAGATCTTCCTTGCCACTCTTGACACGCTTGCCCTTAGCAGTGATATCCATGCAGATTCGGCACTGCTTGATCTGCATTCTCCAGGTAGCAATAAAGGCAATGATGAAAATAATTGTGAGCAAGCCGTAGAGCAAGACCTTAACAGAGTCGTCGCCCGGAATCCAGTCCTTGGTCACGATCTCCATGCCGTAGGCCTCGGTAACGGTCTCCACAAAACCGCCCTGAACCGTACCGACGGTAGCGCCGGTCTGGAACCAGTGACCCTTGCCAAGCCAGTACAGGCCGCCACTGGGAACCAGCATATATCCGATAAACACTACTTCAAACAAGAGGAACAACAGGCCTCTCAATATTTGACCGTAGTAGAAATTTCCAAAGCCAAAAAACAGGAAAGAGAGCTTGACTGCCCAATTTCCCTTTGTGAAGGTGGTGAAAATGTTGACAAACTCGTTCTTGATACCAAGGCAGCACTTTTTGATGAAGCCCCAGATCATTTTCCCCAGATTTACAAACCACAGGGGGATGGCACAGAGGAACAGCTTGAGCTTATATAGCAATGCCTCAAACTTGTTCAGTTTTAAGTACTCTAGATCGTTTAGTTTCTTCATAATCCCGAAATATAAACTGCGTTTATACTATCCTCCTTCTTCTTTTATACCGCAGATGCGGGGAGCGCTTGAAAATAAAAAGCATTGCTTGCCGGTACACAAGACAGCGTTGTCCATGTATGCCAGCTAACAATGCCTTGCACCGAGGCAAGGGGAGTCCGGAGACTCCCTTGCCTCGGTGAATGTATGAAATTAAGCGGGGATCAGTTCGACAGTGCCGCCCTGAGCGCCGTCCCAAGTCAGACGGACGATGTAGGTGCCATCAGCCTCAACAATGATGTTGGCGCCGTTGAACTCAACGCCGAAGTTCACGTCCCAGGAAGCGCCCTGACGGACCTTGAACTCTTCGCCGGCCTTCAGCTCCAGAGGAGCGGACTCATAAACGCCAGCAGAAACTTCAGTCATAGCGAAGTCGGTATCCCAAGCAGTGCCGCAGATGCCGCCGATAACGCCCCAAGCGTTCTTCTGCTCTTCAGTCATGGAGAACAGACCGTCGATGGTAGTCTTGTATGCATCCAGAGCAGCCTGCAGGTCTGCATCGGAGGTAGCGTTCTTAGCGTCAGCGCCCAGAATCTTAGCGATATCCCACCAGGAGCCGTGGATCTGGCCCTGGGGCTGGCCGTAGTTGTTCTGCTTTGCCAGAGCTGCCAGAGAAGGGTTAGCCTGAACAGCCTCGGAAGCCTGAACCTTCAGGTTGGAGGGGCCCCACTGGAAGCCGTCGTATCTCATCTGCTGAGACTGCTCGTTGGTCAGGTACTGAGCCAGCAGAGCCAGGACAGCAGCCTTGTTGCCATCGGACTGGGGCTTAACACCCATCAGCTTATTGCCGGTGTAGGAGCCCAGGTGGTAGGACTTGCCGTCAACCTCGAAGGAGGGCAGATCGGTAGCGCCCAGGTTTTCGCCGAAGTGGTCGGCAGCGGCGTTGGCATTCCAGATACCGGTGATAACAACACCGGCATCGGTGAAGATATCGTTGTTGGAGTCATAGCAGGTGGACTGAGCCAGCTTCTGCATGCCCTTCATAGCGATCATACCAAGATCGGAGTTGAAGTTATCGTCGATAGAGGTGAACTCGCCAGCCTCGTTCATGCTCCAGTTGGAATGGCAGCCGGTGGCGAAGAAGAAGGAAGCGGTGTACCAAGCATTCTCCAGACCATAGCGGAACTTCACGCCAGCCTTTTCACAGGCAGCGATGATAGCTTCCAGAGACTCAGCATCTTCTTCGGAAATGATGCTGGTGTCATAGTACATGTAGTAGCCGTTGTCGGAAGTCATGGGGTATGCGTACAGGGTACCTGCAACGGAAGCAGCAGCGACAGAACCGGCGTCGTTCTGCTCAATAATCTGTGCGGCGATGTCGCCAGCGGGGGATGCCAGAGCAGCAGCCTGCACCAGGCGGGCCAGCTGATCCTGTGCGAAGCAGAAGATGTCGGGAGCGGTAGCAATGTCAGCGACGACCTTGGAACCAGCGTCACCCTCAGCAACGCCTTCGATCTGGGCGTTGATCACGATGCCGGGGTAAGCAACCTCGAATGCATCGATCATCTGCTGGGTCAGCTCGGTCATACCGGCGATCTCAGAAACCCACAGGGTTACATCGTAGGTGCCGGCCAGGGGGTTTTCGTCAGCAGGCTGGGTTTCATTGCCAGCGGGCTGGGTTTCATTGCCAGCGGGCTGGTTGTCATTGTTGCCGCAAGCGGCCAGGCCCATAACCATGACCAGAGCAAGCAGCAGAGCAATAAGCTTCTTCATTGTGTTTTCCTCCTAAAAAATAGTGTATATGCGTTGACGGTTCGTGACCGTAACTGCCAGAATATCATTGCGTTTCTAATCAAAAAGTAACGCAAAAGTGAGCATGCACATTCTTGCCACTATACAAAATTCATGAATGCGCATACACACAAATTATAACCTCCCTGAGCAGAGTTGTCAACGGGCTGTAAACGATTTTCCTTTATTTCGTCATAATATACAAAATATATGTGTTTTTTTGTGCAAATAGACCGTTTTCTAAGATGCTTTTCCCGGTGTGCTCCTATTTTACGATCACGCTGGTCTGAGGACCAAGTGTTAGCACAGATCCCTCCAGGGAAGCCTCGGAAACGCCCACAAAATCGCACAGCTCCGTCACACCGTATTCGCTCAGATCGTAGGTGATGGGTGTAGTGCCATTGTTGTGGAGCAGCAGGAAGGTCTTGCCTTCATATTCAATGGAGAAGCCACCAAAGTTCTTTTCCCTGATGGAAAGAGCGGTGTAAGTACCCCGGGCAATGGCTGGGTAGGTATGACGGATGGTCAGCAGCTTACAGTAATAACGCAAGAGGCTGTTTTCGTCCTCCATTTGGGTTGCCACAGTCGTATCGATCTGCTTGTCTGTGCTGTAGGTGGAGCCTTCAGGGTTGCGAATCAGGTCGCTGTCGCCCCAAAGCATAGCCAGCCGCCGGTTGGCATCGGTCATTTCGCTGCCCCGGGAACCACGCATGCCAATCTCCTCTCCGTAGTAGATCACGGGAGAACCGGGCGCAAGCAGATACAGGTTTGCCGCCATCTTCATGTTGTTTTCCAGGATAAAGGCGCCGGCAATCCGATCCATATCATGGTTGGAGAGGAAACCCATGACCATGCCATCCGGATTCTTCTCCGCTGCCTTCTTCTGGAAGGATGCAATATAGCTGGTGTACTTGGACATAGCAAAGCCCTTGGCGGCAGATGCCACCACGCCTTCTGCCTGGGCCATGGCGAAGTTGAAGCAGTTCATGGCCGGGTAATACTCCAGAATCTCACCCTCGCCGGACCAGCACTCGCCCACGCAGTACACATCGGGCTTGATTTTCTTCAGTTCCTCCATGTACCACAGCCAGAAATCCACTGACCGGGCGGTATCACCGTAGTAGATGTACTTCACTGCGTCGAACCGGAAACCGTCCACACCCAAATCCAGATAGTACTTTGCCACATCCAGCGTAGCCTGCCGAACCTCGGGGTTATCAAAATTCAGCTCCGGCATTTCCGTAGAGAAATTGCACTCATAGGAGCAGTCCACACCGGCGATCTTCTGATATTGAATACCACCCACCTTTTCTGCCTCAGTAACGCAGGAATAGTAGTCATAGTAGGGGTTTTCCGTGTCGCCGTTCATACGGGCTTCCTTAAACGCCTCAAACCAGGGATGCCGTTTGGAGGTATGGTTGATGGCAAGATCCAGAATAATTTTCACATTCCGGCTGTGGCACAGGTCGATCAGCTCTTTCAGATCCGACTCCAAGCCGAAACGCCAGTCGATCTCATAGTAATCTCTGGCATCGTACTTGTGGTAAGAGGGAGAGGCAAAAATGGGCGACAGCCAGATACCCTGTACACCCAGACTGGTCTTGGAGTTCATATCTCCGTCGTTGAGATAGTCAAAGCGGTTGATAATGCCCCGCAGGTCACCGATGCCATCGTTGTTAGAATCGGAGAAGGAGCCTACAAAGATCTGGTAGAATGTGCGGTAGTTATCGTCCACCGGGTCTGCCACGGGAACATAGACATCCTCGGAAGGTTCCGGCTGGGTGGGGTCATCGCTGTTCTCCGGCTGCTTGCTGCAGGCCGGCAGCTCTGCCAGCAGAGTCAGTGCCAGCAACAGCGCAAACAGACGTTTCACATGGTTTTTCATGATTATTCATCCTTTCGGATTGTTTTCTTCGATGGTATTTCCGGTGCGCACAAGAGCAAATACTTTCAGCGCCTCGGCAGCATGACCATCGGGAGTAAAGAGGGCCTGGTTGTCCACGGAGCAGCCGCCGTACCACTTGCCCGCGTCCTTGGGGTCATATTCTCCGGCGTAAGAGGTAGCCCAGCCGGAGCCATGCTGCTGCCAGAGGGCAAGGTTTTCTTCGTAGCTGCTGCCGCCCACAGTGATCCATGTGCCTTCCCAGTAAAATACACCGATGCCGTTGGGCATTTTGTTGACCACGGTATCGATCACATCCCGAACCAGATCAGCCTGTCCCTGCTGAGAGAAGGGGTACGCCTCTACCGGACTGCTGAGGGTGTTGGCAAAAAAGTCTGTATCCTTGGCGGTATAGGCGTAGGAGGTCTCCGCTACCATTACCTTTTTGCCGTAGGTTTCGGCAATGTCCGTGAGCACAGCCGCCAAATTATCCAGAGTGCCGTGCCAGAAGGGGTAATAGGAGGAAGCAAATACATCATAGTCCACCTGGTAGTAGTCCAGATTTTTGCCATAGCTTACATAGGTTTCGGGGTTTTCAGGATTTGAAAAATGGACCGCCACCAGTGCATCGGGGCAGACCTCCCGGGTGGCCTTTGCGCCTACGCTGATCAGCTCCATAATTCGCTTCCAGCCCCCTACCATGGTGGCTTGCTCCCCGCACAGGACGCCGTTGGTCTCGTTGCCGATCTGCACCATGCCCACATCCACGCCCGCTTCCATGAGTTTCTGCAGGCAATCCTTTGTGTACTGATACAGAGCATCGCACTTGGTATCGAAGTCCATGCCCTGCCAGGCCTTGGGCACCATCTGCTTGCTGGGGTCAGCCCAGAAGTCGGAGTAGTGGAAATTCACCAGCAGCTTCATGCCATGCTCGGTGGCGGCTTTACCTACCACAATGGCGTTTTCAATATCGCAGTTGCCGCCCCCATATCCGTTTCCGTTTTCATCAAAGGGGTCATTCCACACCCGAACCCGGATGTAGTTGATGCCGTTTTCCCGGAGAATTTGGTAGACATTCTTTTCCGTCCCCCGGTGGTCATAGTAGCGCACGCCGCTGGCTTCCAGCGCCGGCACGCAGGACGCATCCATGCCCATAATGAAATCATCAGGCAGGTTTTCCACTTTTTTCACATTTAAGGTATCAGATGTCACAGGATTCACCTCCGGCTCAAGAGTATTGATCGAAACATTAGGATCAGTTTCTTCTGTGCTGCACGCCGGCCTTTGCCGAACGCAGCCGGTAAGCAGCAGGCAGACCAGGAGCATCAAGCTCAGCGTTCTTTGTTTCATAGTAAAACCTCAGTCCGGGCGTGCCCGCAAAAGGCAGCACGCTCAAAAAGATTGAAGATTGGATTGTAGGCGGGGCACTCCCGCCCACATAGCTTCCTGGGAAAAGCGGCTGATTAACCCACCAGCTTGTCGTTCACATAGACCCGGACACTGGTGCCGTCTACGGTCACACTGCCGGTTTCCTGTGCCAGCACAGCGCTGCCTGCGGCATCGCCGGTGGCTACCAGATTCCAGTTGCCCTCCAGGATGTAAGGCAGGCCGGTATTATAGGGGTTGATAACGACCAGAGCCTGACCACCCTTGCCGTTGTCAAAGGTCACAGCCAGCAGGCCGCTGCCCAATTCTTCCACATTGGAAACGACAGTCTTGGGGTCAGTGAAAATATTGTAGTGCTTGCGCATTTCGATCAGGCCTTTGTAGTAGAGCATGGTATTAAACTCCCGGTTGCCCTCCTTCAGCACGGACCAGTCGATGTTGTTGATGGCATCGCTGGACTTGTAGCTGTTCTCGTCGCCGTTCTTGGTGCGCAGCATTTCCTCGCCTGCCTGCCAGAAGGGAGTGCCCTTGGCAATCATAATGATGGCAGCGCCCATGTTGTTCATCCGGTTGCGCTGATCGTCGGTTGCGTCGGGGTTGCTGAGCAGCAGCTTGTCCCACAGAGTATTGTTATCGTGAGCGCTCATATAGTTGATCACCATGGAATCCTTTACGTTCCAGGTCTGACCCATACCTTCGCCGCCCTTGATGCCAAAGATCACGTTCTTCCGGGAAGCATCCGGCTTGCCGTTAATGAAGCCCTGACCGGTCTTCTCGAAGACAGAACCCTTCAGGCCGTCACGGATGGCATCGTTGAACACGGCAACCGCACCAATGCCCTCACCGGTGGGGGTAATCTGGCTGATGTTACCCTGGTTGGCCTGTGCGCTGCCGTCGATGGTAGCACCCATGGTCCAGCCTTCGCCGTAGATAATGGCGTTGGGGTTGATCTCATGGACACCGGCTTCCACTTCCTGCATAGTAGCCACATCGTGCAGACCCATCAGGTCAAAGCGCAGGCCGTCCAGATGGTACTCGTCTACCCAGTAGGCCGTAGACTCTGCCATAAACTTGCCGAACATATAGCGCTCGGAGGCGGTATCGTTGCCGCAGCCGCTGGCGGAGGTATTTGCACCGGTGGGGGTGTAACGGTAGTAGTAATAAGGAACGATCTTGTTGAAGGAGCTGTTGCCGTCATAGGTGTGGTTATAGACCATGTCCATGATCACGCCGATACCGGCTTCGTGCAGTGCCTGTACCATCCGCTTGTACTCGGCAATGCGGACTTCGCCGTTAAAAGGATCGGTGGAGTAGCTTCCCTCAGGCACATTGTAGTTCTTGGGATCGTAGCCCCAGTTAAATTCCGCATCGGGGTTAGACTCGTCCACGGTGGCATAGTCATACACAGGCAGCAAGTGGACATGGGTGATGCCCAATGCCTTCAGGTAGTCCACACCCACGCTCTGACCATGCTCGTTGACCAGGCCCGTTTCCGTGAAGGCCAGGTACTTACCCTTGTACTGAGAGTCAGCAATCTTGTTGGAGAAGTCGCGGACATGGACTTCCCAGATGATGGCCTCACTATAGTGCTTGATGGGGTTTTTCAGAGAATCCTTGTTCCACCCCTCCGGGTCGGTCTTGGACAGATCTACTACCATGCCCCGGTTGCCGTTGACACCGGCGGCCTTGGCGTAGGGATCCACTGCTTCCTGTGTTCCTACCGCAGTGGTAACAGTATAGGTATAGTAAGTGCCGTGGCCGCAGGGCTCAGTGTGAGTCCAGACGCCCTTTTCGCCCATGGTCATCTCCACGGACTTGTAGGCTTCCACGCTGTCACCGGCTTCAAACAGGTTCAGTACCACCTTGGATGCGGTAGGTGCCCAGACCTTAAAGGTGGTGCTACCATCTTTGATCACAGCGCCTAAATCCTTGCCGTCGTAGTGGTAATTCTCGGCAAAAAACTCTGTGTCAAAAATCTCGGTGGGGATGGCTTCCTTCTCACCGAAGCCTTCGATGGATACCTTATAGGAAGCAGTGAGATCCAGGTTGTTCTCCAGCTCAATGTAGCCGGAAGCTGCTTCCGCACCTAAGGTAGAGATATTTGCAACAGCAATTTCCTTGCCGTTTTCGTAAACCTTGACCTGAGAAAGGTCGGTGATGGTGGTCTTGGGGGTCAAGCGGTACTGGAGCTTGTTTGCGTCTGCCAGTCCGATGACCGAAATTTTCTTAGCCATATCCAGTGTTTTTCCTCCATCGTAGCTGATGTACTGGTTGGGGTCGCCGGATTGCAGATACACAACCGTTTCCCGACCCTCAATTTTTGCAAAACGGTCGTTTTCATAGTCCTTGGTAGCAGAACCCCAGGAGGTTCCGCCAGGGTCGGAGCAATCCTTGCGGACGATAAAGCCCACTTCTTCCACCCCCTCGGGAACATTAAGAACAACCTTGCCGCCGTATTCGCACGGATGGAACAGGTGGCCCTTGCCGTCCTGGTTGGGCAGCCAGATCCACATATCGCAGTTTTCATAGCCGCTGGAGTTGTTCCAATAGAAGGTAAGCTGATTGTAGCCGTCCTCAAGAGGCAGGCTGTACTCCTCCGTTTTCAAATCGGGTTCTTCGGGCACAGTCTCAGTAGGGATTTCCGGTGTCTGGGGTGTCGTATCCTGGGAAGGCACATTTTCATCCCGGTTGCCGCCTTCGAATGTGCATGCCGTGGCAAACAGGCTGACAAACAGCATTAGTGCCAACGCCACACAAAGGAAGCGCTGTGTTTTCTTTGTCTTTTTCATAGTTTTTCCTCCTTGTTTCGGTTGCTTCTCTCTGTTAGACAGCGGATCTTCATTCGCAGCTTCGGTGTGTTGTAGCGAGGGCTGACCCGCCAGGTCCAGTTGCCTGCGGCGATAGCCGGTTCGTTCATTCTGCCCTGTTCATTGCTTAGGAGCAGGTAGTCCTGCAGGGGTACCATTGCCAGGTTTGCCCGGCTGTTAAAAGCAAACTCAATGAGATCGTAGACACGGTGCTGATCCTTATGTCGGGGACATTCCCGGTTGAACCGGCGGCGGGCAGCACCGGAAATATTCCTGCACCAGGTATAGGAGCAGTCGGAATCGTGGGAGGAAGCATAGACCACACAGTTGTCGGTGGTGTACATCCGGGGCAGGTTCTCGCTGTCCTTATCATAAAAAGCGAAATGAAGCATTTTCATGCCTGGGAATTCAGTGTCCTTCAGCAGCTGCCGAACATCCTCCGTGATGAAACCCAAATCCTCAGCGATGATCTTGCACTGGGGATAGGTCTTACGGATCGCCCGGAACAGTTCGATACCGGGAGCGGAATCCCACTTGCCGTTTCTTGCGGTAGTATCGCCGTATGGCACATTATAGTAGCCCGCAAAGCCACGGAAATGGTCGATCCGAAGGATATCGTACAAGCCGAACACCGCACCCACCCGGTTCAGCCACCAGCGGAAGCCCTCTTTCTCCATTTTCTCCCAGTTGTAGATTGGATTCCCCCAAAGCTGACCGTCGGGAGAGAATCCATCGGGGGGGCATCCCGCCACCACAGTGGGGTTAAAATCCTCGTCCAGCAGGAACTGGTCGGGGTTTGCCCACACATCCACACTGTCGTGGGCCACATAAATAGGCATATCACCGATAATCTGAATACCCTTTTCATGGGCATAAGCGGCCAGCGCCTTCCACTGGCGTAAGAACTCAAACTGGCACCAGCGCCAAAAGTCCATTTCGGCGGTAAATTCGTCTTTGCGAAGTACCGCCTTGCGGTAGTCTTTGTGTTCCTCTGCCCAGCTCGTCCACTGGCAAAAGCCATAGTGGACTTTGAGAGCCATGAACAAAGCATAGTCTTCCAGCCAGCCTTCCTTATCTGTCAGGAAGCTCCGGTAGTCCCCATTGGGGCGGAAACGACTGTGAGCCAGGCGCAGCAGGTTATACCGGGTATGAAACAGATGCCCGTAGTCCACTCTTCCGGCAGGCTCCTTGTACTCTGCCAGCTCGGCCTTTTTCAGTAAGCCCTGCTTTTGCAGCAGCTCCAGGTCGATGAAATAGGGATTGCCCGCGGCGGAAGCCGGAGACTGATAGGGGCTGTCACCGTAGGAGGTGGGATTCAGCGGCAGCACCTGCCAGCAGGTCTGACCCGTTGCTTCCAGAAAGTCCACAAAGTCCAATGCCCCTTTGCCCAGGGAGCCGATCCCGTAAGGGGACGGCAGGCTGAACACCGGCATAATGATGCCGGACTTATGGGTAAAGCCAAAATTTTTCAAAGGTTCCATAAGCATGTCCTCACAAAAGCGGACGCAGTCCGCATACTTTCCATCTTATAATTTACCATAAAGCGGCCAAAAAAACAACATCCTTTCCCACAGTTTTTCTCCGTTGCGCAGTCGCCCCATTGATAAAAACCCGAACCCTAAGGTTCGGATTTTTCATGCATGGTGGAC